>CAXXWL010000002.1:0-345853 GCA_963662855.2 uncultured Caenibius sp. | reverse complement strand
TGATGGACCCCATGGCTGCCGACACCGACAAGGACGGCGCGATCTCCAAGGAGGAGTTCAAGGCCGCCCGCCCTCGCCCGCTTCGACGCAGCCGACGCAGATCGCGACGGCAGCATTTCCCAGCCGAGCGCCAGTCCGCCAAGCAGGCACGCAAGGACGAGCGCAAGGAACGCAAGGCCGAATGGCGCTCCACGCGCCAGGCGCCTTCCGGCAAGCCGGCGCAATAAACCCATGAAAGGGGGCCCGCAATGAACAGCGAGAATGCGGCAATTACCCGCATCCTCCTGGTGGATGACGAACCGGGCCTTGCGCGAGCCCCTGGCGGAATATCTCATCCGCCAGGGCTTTGCCGTGGTCCAGGCCGCCAGCGCGGCCGAGGCGCGCACCATCCTGCTCAACCAGACCCCCGATCTCGTCCTGCTGGACATCATGATGCCGGGCGAGGACGGGCTGTCGCTCTGCCGCCATCTGACCGAGGCGAAGGACCTGCCCGTCATCCTGCTGACCGCCAAGGGCGAAGCGATGGACCGGATCGTCGGCCTCGAAATCGGGGCGGACGATTATGTCGTAAAGCCCTTCGAGCCGCGCGAACTGGTCGCCCGGATCAAGAGCGTGCTGCGCCGCGCCGCGCGTGGCGGCCCCGTGCCTCAGGAAGACGCACTCTATGAATTCGAGAACTGGACGCTCGACCCGGTGAAGCGCCGCCTGGTCGATTCGCAGGGTGTAGTGGTGCCGATCTCCTCGGCCGAGTTCCGCCTGCTCGTCGCCTTCCTCGACCATATCCGCGCCAGGTGATGGACCGCGACCGGCTGCTCGACATGGTGCAGGGCCGCGAGGCACATCTGTTCGAACCGCGCGGTCGACAATCAGGTCAGCCGCCTGCGCCGCAAGATCGAGGACGAGACGCGCGAGCCCCGCTTGATCCAGACCGTGCGCGGGGGCGGCTATGTGCTGGCCACCGATGTTCGCCGCACGCTTCCGGCGAATGGATCGTGAAGCTGCGCCTCTTCCCCCGCAGCCTGCTGGGCCAGATGTTGCTTGCCGTAGCAGTTGCGCTGCTGGTGGCGCAGGCATTTTCCGCCGCGCTGCTCTATCGCGCGTCCGAGCAGAGGCGCGAGATAGGCGTGGCCAATGGCCTTGCCTTCCAGCTCGTGTCCGAGCCGCGCGTCGATTATCGCGAAGGTGGAGTACGCCAGCAGCGCCTCAACGGGCCGGGCGTCCCCGGCGCGCCGGGCAGGTGGCAACGCCTGCGCGTGGAATATACGCCCATCAGCCCGCTGCACGCCGGCGAAAAGCGCGATAAGGCGCGCGAGGATCTTGTCCGCGCCGTTCTGGCCGAACAGGGGATCGAGCCGGCCCAGCTGGTCGTCACCTCCCGGCCAGTGGAAGAGGATGCCTTCGTCACCCGGCGGCTGCGCGAAACCGGCAAATGGCGGCCCGCCCCCGAATGGGCCCGGGGCGAGCTGATCGTCGCGGGGCTGCTGCGCAAGGGCGAGAAGGAATGGATCGTCGCCCGTATGCCCCATTCGGCGCCCGAACCGCGCGCGCTGGGCGGGATCATCGGGCAGACGCTGATCCTCTATGTGGTGCTGGTGGGCGGGCTTGCCCTGCTGCTGCGCCGGATCACCCGCCCGCTGGCCGCGCTGACCGGCCGAATGGAGCATTTTACCCGCACCCGCGAGGCGGACGGCCAGCTGGTGCCCGCCGGCCCCGACGATACGCGCCGCCTGATCGAGGCGCATAATGCCATGGAAGCGCGGATCGTCGCCTTGCTCGACGAGAAGAACGTGATGCTGGGCGCGATCGGCCACGATCTGAAGACCCCGCTCGCCGCGCTGCGCGTGCGCATCGAATCGGTGGAAGACCCCACAGAGCGCGAGCGCATGGCCGCCACGATCGAGGATATCACCCGCACGCTGGACGATATCCTTTCGCTCGCCCGCGTGGGCCGCCCTTCAGACCGGCCCGAGAATACCGACCTTGCCGCCCTCACCGCCTCGGTGGTCGAGGAATTCGAGGATATGGGCGAGGATGTGGAATTTGGCGAAACCCAGCGCATGGCCGCCATGATCCGCGCCACCTGGCTGCGGCGGGGCTTGCGCAATCTGGTGGCCAATGCGCTGCGCTATGGCGGCGGAAAGGCGCGCGTCTCGCTGCTGCGCGAAGGCGCCATGGCCGTGCTGCGCGTGGAGGATGACGGGCCGGGCATTCCCGAGGACGAAATCGACGCCATGCTGGAGCCCTTCCGCCGGGGCGAAAGCTCCCGCAACCGGGGAACCGGCGGCTCCGGCCTGGGTCTGACGCTGGCCCGCGCGATTGCCGAGCAGCATGGCGGCAGCCTGCGTCTCGCCAATCGCTACGGACCAGGCAACTCGGGTACCGGCGGCAAGGTGGAAGGCCTTACCGCCGAGATTCGCGTGCCCGTGGGTTAAGGCCCCTTATTTGGCGTGGATCAGGGCCGACCGCGCCGCATCGCCGCGCGCGGCCACCAGCGCATCGCAATCGCGCACTTCCTCCATCGTCCGCGCGAAGGGAAGCTGAGCAGGCGTTCCGGCGACGATCTGGCCGAATTGCGCCTCGAACTCGCCCGCCCGGCTCGCCGAGCAGAAGCCCGAGAGCATGCCGGGGATCGCATTGGTGACGAGGCCGCTGCCAAGCTGCTGTGCCAGCTTCGAATAATTGGCGCGCAGCCATTCCGCGCCGAAATCGCGGGTCTGTTCCTGGCGCAGGATGCTGCTGATCAGGCGCAGCCTTTCGGTGGGGCGCAGGCGCTTGTCGGCAAAGCCGTTGAGCAGCCATTCGGCAATTGCGCGATCGCCCTTCTGCGCCAGCGCCCCGAGAGCGGCCGGACGGAAAGTGGGATCCTGCGAGGAAAGCGCCCGCTCCGCCAGATCCTTCACCCGGGCAAGATCGCCCTGCTCGACATAGATCTTGAGCGCATCGCCCAGAAAAGCCGGGTCGAGCGCGTCTTCATCGCCACCGAGATAGCGCTGAACGGCCTTGAGCAGTACCGAGCGCACGCCTGCATCACGCGCCATGAACGCCATGCGCGAAACCATCCGGTCGCGCCGCTCGCTCACTTCCGGGTCCGTCCCTTCATGGGCCCCGCGCCGGGGATCGAAGCCGATCTGTTCGAGTTGCTTTGCATAGAGGCGGCTCACCAGCTTGCGGAAGGCCGCTTCCGATTTGCCTTCCAGCAGCCCGCCCATGTCGAGCAGGGCCAGCGTCGGCCCCGCTTCGGCAAAGGCATAGGAATCGGGATTGGCCGCCAGCTTGCGAGTCAGCGCGATAAGCTGCCGGGGCGTCGCGCGCCGGGCAAGGAAGCTGGCGCGCAGACTGTCGGCCACGGCCTGCGCTTCTCCGCCCGTCAGTGTGTCGGCCGTGGCGATCAACCGGTCCCACTCGGCGGGCGGCAGTTCGAACCGATAATAGCCCGTACCGCCCGCATTGGGCAGCAGCGCGCCTTCGCCGGGCAAAGCAAAGGGCATGGATGGATCGGCCAGCAATTGGCAATTCCGCTGCGCCGCTTCCGGCCCCACGTGCCGCATACACAGGGGCACCTGCCACTGGACCTGCGGTGCTTCGCTGCCGAAGCGGACATAGCGGCTCTGGCTGACGGTATAATTCCCGTCCGTACCCGCGATGGTGACCAGCGGCACGCCCTGCTGTTCGACAAAGCTCTTCATGGCCGAAACGATACGCGGATCACCCGCTGCGCCTGCCAGCGCGCCGAAGAAATCGTCGCCCGTCGCATTGCCGAAAGCATGGCTGGTAAGGTGCTGGCGAACGCCCGCGCGGAACTTGTCCTCGCCCATGAAGGCCGCGATCATCGCGATCACATGGCCGCCCTTGCCATAGGTGATGCTGTCGAAAGCGGCATCGATCTGGCCATTGGTCAGGATCGGCTCGCGGATCGGGCGCCCGGCCACCAGCGCATCGGTGTCCATCGCTTCGAACCCTTCGCCCAGCGCGCCTTCCCATACGCGCAGTTCCGGCCGCCACTGATCGGCGACGTAATAGCCCACCCAATTGGCGAAACTTTCATTCAGCCACAGATCGTCCCACCAGGCCGGGGTTACGAGATTGCCGAACCATTGGTGGCCCAGTTCATGCGCCATCACCATACCCGCCAGCCGCTTGTCGGAAACGGGCGCGCTTTCATCCAGCATGATGATGCGATCGGCATAGAGAATGGCCCCGGCGTTCTCCATCGCGCCGGGCATGATCGGCGAAGTGATCTGGTCGAGCTTCTCGTAAGGGTAGGGAATGCCGAAATAGCGTTCCAGCAGCGGCACGATCCTTGCGGTCGCATCAAGCGCGAAGGCGCTCTGCCCCGCATTCTGCGGCGTGGTGACGATGCGCTGGGGCAGCAGGGCCGGGCGCTCCGGCGTGGCGGGGATCGTCCCTTCGGCCGTCTTGAACGGGCCGACCATGAAGGCCACCAGATAGGTCGGCAGCGGCTTGGTGGGGGCATAATGATGCACGTCCCACTCGCCATCGGTGCTGGAGGAGACCTCCGGCGTATTCGCTACCGCCACATGGCCGCGCGGGGTGCGCAGGGTGACCGTGAAGGGCAGCTTGAAGCCCGGCTCGTCAAAGGACGGGAAGGCCTGGCGCGCGTCGATCGATTCGAACTGGGTCCAGGCGAACCAATCGTCGCCCACCTTCGTGCGGAAGATGCCCGCGGGGCCCTCGTTGAAGCCGTGGGTATAGGAGAAATCCAGCACCGCCTTGCCCGCCGGAAGCTGCTCGTCGAACACCAGCCGCCCCACGCCGGTATCGTCAAGCTGGGTCCAGCGCCCGGCATAGGTCTTCCCGCCGATGGTCGCCGTGGAAGACAGCATGGTGAAGTTCAGCCCATGCAGATCGATATAGGTCGCAGGGCTGGCGATAGTGACGTCGATGGACGCCCGGCCCGAATAGGTCTCCTGCGACGGGTCGATAGTGATATCCAGCCGATAGGCCGAAGGCACCACCGCATCGCTCAGCCGCCCCGCAGGCACCGGCCCAAGCGCCTCCACCGCCGCCACTTCGGGCGATTTTTCCGCCGCAAGGGCAGGCTGGGCAGCGCAGGCGAGGGCGGAAACGAGGAAAGAAGCGGCAAGCAGACGAGCGCGCATGGGGTGCCTTTTCGGGGAAGCGAGAGGGAATGCCCCTGCCTCACGGAAAAGCGATGCGATTTCAACCGTAACTTTCGGTAAATGGCGTCAGGGATCGACGAAAGGCGAACCGGCGGGGTCGCTGCCCCCAATCACTGGGCCGGTTTCGCCTTGGTCCAGTCATAGAGGAAATCGGGCAGGCGGCCGCCATTCTGGGCATCGGCCTGGGCAAAGGCATGATGAATCAGCAAGCGACCGGGGTCTTGCAGATCGGGCGCGATGGCCTTGTTGAGATCGGACCAGCCACTGATCGTTTCGCGTGCCGGCTTATAGACATTGGCAACCGTGCTTTGCGCCGCAAGGGCGGAGGCCCTGGCGACCAGAGCGTTCCGGACCATGTCCAGCGTGGCCGAGGACAGGCGCGAATAGCGCACCAGTGCTTCCCAGCTGGCGGGCTTGTCCAGCATATCGGACAGCCGGGCGACATGCGCTTCCAGAAGCTCGTTCAATGCTGCCTTGGATGCGCCATATTGCGTCCCGATCGAGACCAGCCGGTCTCCACCGTCCGAAAGCGGACGGATGTTGATCACGCGCAGATCTTCGGCGGTCAGTTCCACCAGCAGATCGATCTCGGTCGGATCGAACTTGCCGTCGGCGTTGAAGATATCGCCGATCTGCCGAACATCCTGCGCATTCAGAGCGGCGCGCCCGCTCGGCCTGACGTTGGCGATGATCGCCAGCACCCTGTCATCGGCCCGCGCGCGCCCATCCACTATCGGGGCACTCTCTTCGGCATGAACAGGCGGCCCAGCAACGGCGGAAGCGAGCAACAGGGCGGCAAGCAGTGTGGTGCGCACGGGCGACCTTCCGGATGAAGTGCAAAGAGCGCCCCGTCTCACCGCAAAAGCGATACAATTTCAACCGTGGGTTTTAGCAGGACACACCTGACCCTTCGGGGAAGGACGCGAGCCACGCACCAGACCGCGCCGGCAACCTTTGCCTAAAATCCGAAGGCAACAAAGCCGCTCTTCGCGGTAGTGAAAGACCCCCCGGTGCCGAGCTGCGGACTGGCCAGCAGATCGAGGCCGTCGAATTCCCGGATCGTATCAGGATCGATAGTGACCGGCGGTTCGATATCAGCTGCTACGGCAAATAGTTTCTCGATCGTTTCCGCGATCACGATTGCAGGGCTCATGGTCAACCTCCGAATTGCCTATTCACTCAATCTGACACGGACATCCGATGTCGCCCGCTTGAACGCAGCTGCCAGCTCGGCCTTGGTCTTCGCTTTGGTCAACGCATCATAAGCGGCTTTCTGACGTTCATTCCTATTGGCGGGAGACGGAAATACCGCATCGACCAGTTGCTTCAGCTTTCCTGTCGCAAAATCGCTTTCACCCGACCCGGTCTTGATCTTGTTCCAGAACTGCTCAAACGATGCTTCCCGCACTGTGGTAATTTCAGACCGAGCGGCGGACAATTTCTCCGCGTTGAGCAGCAGCTTCTGAGTGGCCGCATCGACATCGGCCTTCAGATAGGAAATGCACTGCTCGATCAGCGGGCTCGACTGGCCAGATGAGAGACTTGGAGGAGGTTCGCGCAAGACGCTCAGACAAAACAGCAACGTTTCGGAATTGTCGTCGAAGTTCATCGCCACAATGTCTTTCACGACCGCGCTCACATCTCCGATACTTCCCGGACTGGCGCGATTCAGGCCACCCTGGGCGATGGCATCGGATACCGTGGAGACAGAAACGCCCCCGGTATCGATAGCCTTCTTCACGGTCTCGAAATTGGCCCGCGCCTCATCCGCATCCGTGCCGGCCTTCGACTTGGCGGACTTGAGCTCATCGCATTTGGGAGCCTCTTCCTTTTGCTCGTCCGTCAGATCCGTGCCGGCCTCTGTTGCCTCGGCAATCGCGGTGCAGGATTTGCCCTCGCCGAACTTCTCGTCATAGGCGGACTTGGCCTTCGCCTCCTCCTCTTCCGCTTCGTCCTTCGCCTTGGCCAACCGGTCGAATACGGCAATCGCGTCTCCGCCAAGGCCGCCCGATGCCGAACCGCCAGTCTTGAGCACGACCGGGCTGGGTGTGACGGCCCCCGTCAACTGCTCGATCGCGAGGATCGAAACCATCAGCCGCTGATCGCGAACAGCCTGAACCGAGAGTTCCGTCGCGCCGATCCCATCGTTCAAATAACGCTCGCAGGTGCGGTACATCAGCTCACGCAGCATGTTCATCGTCTGTGTGCGCGGAATGCTCGAACCTGTCTCGTTCGAGGTTGCGGCAGCCTGCATGGCCGCCTGAATTGCTTTCGGATCGGATGCTTCCTGTCCGAATGAGCCTGAAGCCGAGAAGGACTGCGCCAGCACGGAAAACACATCGGGGCTCGGCTCGGCGCAGAAGCGACGGAACTCGCTGGTCAGTTCCTCCTGCCTGATCGTACCGTCGGCAGCTATCGTCCTGATTATCGTTGTCTTCTTTTCGCCCTGCGTCGTCAGGATAGCACGCTGCTTGGCGTCAATCGCGATGACCTGATCGACTTCGTTGCTCAGTTCCTTCTTGCGGAAGGCGACTTTATTGTTCGCCACGCAGCCTGAAAGAAACACTCCGCCAAGCAGCAAAACGCACGACAAATTCCTGATTTTTTTCATAAATCGCCCCCATCTAAAGCGAATCGCTACTTTAGATGGAGGTAAATTTATTCTATTTTTAAGATGAAGCAATTAAGTATTTCAGGACAATTCTAGCGCATCAGCCCCCCGATGAGATTGCGCACGAAGCGGCCCGCCAGTGGCCCGGCGAGATCGGTGGCGATGGAACCCGCGGCGGCGGTTACGCCGGTTTTCATCGGATCGGCGCGCGATTTGCGGCCCGAGATGCTGGCGGCGGCGATGCTGGCGGCCGATCCCGCGACGGCGCCGGTGGCGCGCCTGGTTGCCTTGCCGAAGATCGCGCCCCAGATGGACGTGCTGGTGCGTTCGCGGCGGCTCACTTCCTCCTCGCCCTTTTCCGCCACTTCCTGCGCGGTGGCGGCGGCATCGGCGGCCTTCTGCGCCAATATTTCCTCGGCGCTTTCCCGATCGATCCGCTCGTCATATTTCCCGTCCACCGGGCTGATCGAGCGGATGATCGCGCGTTCCTTTTCCGTCACCGGCCCAAGGCGGGAGCGGGGCGGCTTCACCAGCGTGCGCTGCACCACCGAAGGAGCGCCGTCTTCCATCAGGGTGGAAACCAGCGCCTCGCCCACTTTCAGTTCGGTGATCGCCTGTTCCACATCGAGATCGGGATTGATGCGGAAAGTCTCGGCCGCCGCCCTGATCGCCTTCTGGTCGCGCGGTGTGAAGGCGCGCAGCGCGTGCTGCACCCGGTTGCCCAACTGGCCGGCCACTTCTTCGGGAATATCGATCGGGTTCTGGGTCACGAAATAGACGCCCACGCCCTTGGAGCGGATCAGGCGCACCACCTGCTCGATCTTGTCCTGCAGGGCCTTGGGCGCATCGTCGAACAGCAGGTGAGCCTCATCGAAGAAGAAGACGAGCTTCGGCTTTTCCGGGTCGCCCACTTCGGGCAGCGTTTCGAACAATTCGGCCAGCAGCCACAGCAGGAAAGTGGCGTAAAGCTTGGGGCTGCGCATCAATTTGTCGGCCGCCAGCACATTGATGAAGCCGCGCCCCTGATCGTCCAGTTTCAGGAAATCGTTTATCTCCAGCGCCGGTTCGCCGAAGAACTGCGCCCCGCCCTGGCTGTCCAGCGTCAGCAGCGCGCGCTGGATAGTGCCGACGCTGGCCTTGGTGACATTGCCATATTTGGCGGAAAGCTCGCTCGCATTCTCGGCCGTATAGGCCAGCATCGCCTGCAAATCCTCAAGGTCCAGCAGCAGCAGGCCCTGTTCGTCGGCATAGCGGAACACGATGTTCAGCACGCCTTCCTGCGCCTCGTTGAGGTCCATCAGGCGGGACAGCAGCAGCGGGCCCATTTCGCTGATCGTGGTGCGGATCGGGTGGCCCTGTTCGCCATACAAATCCCAGAACACGGCCGGATTATCGGAATAGGCATAATCCTCGATGCCCAGTTCCTTCGCCCGCGCCTCCAGCTTATCGGCATTCTTGAAGCTGGGCGATCCGGCCATGGAAATGCCCGCAAGATCGCCCTTCACATCGGCCACGAACACCGGAACCCCCTCGGCGGAGAAGCTCTCGGCAATGCCCTGCAGGGTCACAGTCTTGCCGGTGCCGGTCGCGCCCGCGATCAAGCCGTGGCGATTGGCCCGCCTGAGGTTGAGGACCTGCCTTTCGCCATTGGCGGCAAGGCCGATGAAGATTTCGCCCATGGGTATCCGGCTCCGTGAATTGCTGCCTTGTGGTGATGCGGATGCACTTGGGCGCGGTCAAGCGCTCGACTTGCGCGGGAAACTTACTAAAGCCGGGCGCATGGCCACGCGGCAACCCTTTGTCCTGTTCGATGACGCGCGCGAGCATGGTGCATGCGACGCGCAATTGTTCCAGAATCCGCGCGCGATCTTCATCGCGCGCCGCCCGGAGGATGTCTCCACCGTGCTCGAAGCCGCCGATGCCGCGCGCCGCGAGCAGGGCGGGACGCTGGCCGGCTATTTAGCCTATGAGGCCGGCCTTGCGCTGGAACCCCGGCTGATGCCGCTGGCACAGGCCCGCACCGGCGCGGGCGGTCCGCTGGTGTGGCTGGCGCTGTTCGGCGATCCCCCGCAGGTGATCCCCGCCGCCGATGTGCCGGCCTGGCTGAAAGCGAATGCCGGGGAAGGCCCGCCGCCCTCCATCGGGCCGATGCAGCCGCAGATTTCGACCGGCGCTTATATAGAGCAGTTCAACCGCCTGCAGGAGGCGATCCAGGCTGGCGATATCTATCAGGCCAATTTCACCATGCAGCTTTCGGGATCGACCCGAGGCGATCCACTGGCGCTTTATGCTGCGATTCGCCCGTCGGCCAATGCCGGCTATGGCGGGGTGGTGTTCGACGGATCGCACTGGCTGCTGTCCTTCAGCCCGGAATTGTTCTTCAGCCTGAAGGGCGATGCCGCCCGCTGCAAGCCGATGAAGGGCACCCGCCCGCGCGGCCGCGATGCGGCGGAAGATGTCGCCCTGGCCGAAGAACTGGCCGCATCGGTAAAGGATCGGGCGGAAAACCTGATGATCGTCGATCTGATGCGCAACGATGTCAGCCGGGTGGCACTGGCGGGCACGGTGCGGGTGGAACAGCCTTTCCAGGTCGAAACCTATCCCACCGTCCACACGATGACGACCACGGTCTGCGCGCAGCTGCAGCCCGGCCTGGGCGCGATGGACATGATCCGCGCGCTGTTCCCCTGCGGATCGATCACCGGCGCGCCCAAGATTCGCGCGATGGAACTGATCGACGAGACCGAGCGCGACGTGCGCGGCCCCTATTGCGGCGCCATCGGCCGGATCGACGCAGATGGCGATGCCGCCTTCAACGTGGCGATCCGCACCATCCGCCTGACGCCGGAGGAGAATGATCGCGGCACGGCGGTGATGGGCGTGGGCGGCGCGATCGTGGCCGACAGCACCGCCATGGCCGAATGGCGCGAATGCCTGGTGAAGGCCGATTTCGTGCGCCAGGCCGCCGCCGGGTTCGACCTGATCGAGACCATGGGCTTCGATCCCGAAAAGGGCATTCCCCTGCTGGAACTCCATCTGGAACGACTGAAGGCCAGCGCCTCAGAACTGGGCTTCGCCTTCGATCGCCACGCGGCACGCAACCAGATCCAGGCCCTGTGCTTCGAACTGGAAGAGCCTGCCAAGCTGCGCCTGCTGCTGGCGCGCGGCGGGGCGACCACGCTGGAAACCGGGCCGATGCCCGCCCCTGCAAATGGTCCGCTGCGCTGCGCGCTGGTGCCGCTGCCGGTGGTCACCGGGGACTGGCGCCTGCGCCACAAATCCACCGACCGCGCCTTTTACGAAATGGCGCTGGACCTTGCGAAGCAATCCGGCGCCAGTGAGGCACTGCTTCTGCGCGACGATGGGCTGGTGACCGAAGGCAGCTTCACCAGCATCTTCGTGGAGCGTAATGGCATGCTCCTCACCCCGCCCCTCGCCCTAGGCCTGCTGCCGGGCGTGCTGCGCCGCGCGCTGATCGAGGCGGGCAAGGCGCAGGAAGCAGAACTTACCGTGGCCGATCTTGCGGGCGGCTTCCTGCTGGGCAATGCCACGCGCGGACTGATGGCCGCGCAATTGATGGAGAACGACCTATGAGTTCGCCGCATCTTTCGCAGGCGCTCCAGCGGATCGAACCCTCGCGCACCACGGCCATGACCGAC
This sequence comes from uncultured Caenibius sp., assembly GCA_963662855.2. Lineage (GTDB taxonomy): Bacteria > Pseudomonadota > Alphaproteobacteria > Sphingomonadales > Sphingomonadaceae > Andeanibacterium. The sequence continues at coordinate 334,442 of CAXXWL010000002.1, read as the reverse complement.
CGCGCGACCGAATTGCGCGAACAAGGGCGCGACATCATCTCGCTATCCGTGGGCGAACCCGATTTCGCCACGCCGGCCCATGTGATCGAGGCGGCGAAGGCCGCACTGGACGCCGGACAGACGAAATATACCCCCGTCACCGGCACGATGCGGCTGAAGCAGGCCGCCGCGCTCCATTTCAAACGCGATCTCGGCATCGTTGCCGATCCGAAGAACGTGATCGTCAGCGCGGGCGGCAAGCAGGCGATCTTCCATGCGCTGATGGCCACAGTGAGCGAGGGCGACGAAGTGATCCTGCCCGCGCCCTGGTGGGTCAGCTATCCGCAGATCATCCGCTTCGCCGGCGGGCGCGTGGTGCCGCTGATCACCCGTGCGAAGGACAATTTCCGCTTCACTCCCGGCGATGTGGAAGCCCTGATCACCCCGCGCACCCAATGGCTGATGCTGAACAGCCCGGGCAACCCCACCGGCGCGGTCTATCCGGCCGAGATGTTGCTGGGTATCGGCGAAGTACTGCGCCGCCATCCGCGCGTGCTTGTGATGTCCGACGATATCTATTCGCCGCTGATCTACACCGGCCAGCCCCACGCGACGCTGGCCAATCTGTGCCCCGATCTGGCGGACCGCATCTGCACCATCTCCGGCGTGTCCAAGAGCCACGCGATGACGGGTTTCCGCATCGGCGTCGCCACCGGGCCGGAATGGCTGATTTCCGCCATGGGCCGGTTGCAGTCCCACAACTCGGGCAATCCCGCTTCGATCAGCCAGGCCGCCGCGGTTGCCGCCTTCGAAGGCCCGCAGGATTTTCTTACGGACTGGCGCGAACGCTTCCGCGCCCGCCGCGACATGGTGGTCGGCGCGATCAATGCGATCCCCGGCCTTTCGACCCCGGTGCCAGATGGCGCCTTTTACTGCTTCATCGATGCCAGCGCCTTGATGGATCGATTCGGTGACGATGAAGGATTGGCAATGCATCTGCTCGATCATGGCGTGGCGGTAGTCGCCGCCTCCGCCTTTGGCGGAAAGGACGGCTTCCGCATCAGCTTTGCCGCCGATGACGAAGTTCTGGCCGAGGCGATGCGCCGCATCGCCGGGGCCCTGGCATGACCATGCGGCTGAACCTTGCCGACCGCATCCTGTTCGAGGATTCCGAAGCCCTGGTGATCGACAAGCCGGGCGGCCTTCCGCTCGACCAGCCGCGCGCCGGGGGCGAATCGCTTACCGATCATCTGGACGAGCTGAAGCTGGGCTTCCAGCGCCCGCCCGCGCCCGCACATCGGCTGGATATGGATACGTCGGGCTGCCTGCTGCTGGCCCGCAATCCCAAGGCGCTGAAGCGATTCTCCCTCGCCTTCGAGGAACGGCGGGTGGAGAAGACCTATCTCGGCATTCTGGCCGGGGAAGTTGCGGAGGAAGAGGGCACGGTGGAACTCGCCCTGTCCAAGATCAGCAGCGCGGCCGATGGCTGGCGCATGATTCCCGCGCGCAAAGGCAAGCCCGCCGTCACCCACTGGCGGCGAATCGCGGTGCAGAACGGTGTGACGCTGGTGGAATTCAAGCCGGTGACCGGCCGGACGCATCAGATTCGCGTCCATGCCGCATCGGGAATCGGTTTCCCGCTGGTGTGCGATCCGGTCTACGGCAAGCGCGATTCGCGCGTGAAGCGGACCATGCTGCACGCATCGGCCCTGCTGCTGGAGCGCGAGGGCAAGGAACCGATCGCCGCCAGTGCGCCGCTTCCTGCCGATTTCGCCGTGTTCGGCTTTACCGACGGCGATGCCTGAGGACGATCTGATTCCCCGCGCCATGGCGCTGGCGGAAGAAAGCTTCATTGCTGCGTCCGGCCCCGGCGGGCAGAACGTCAACAAGGTGGCCACCGCCGTGCAATTGCGCGTGAATGTCTATGCGCTGCGCCTTACGCCGCCCGTGTTCCATCGGCTGAAGGAACTGGCCGGCAGCCGCATGAATGCGAAGGGCGAGATCGTGATCGCCGCACGCAATTACCGCACGCAGGAAATGAACCGTGCCGATGCCCGCGCGCGGCTGACCGAGATGCTGGAAGAAGCCCAGCGCGAGCCGAAGAAACGCGCCAAGAGCCGCCTCAACCGCATCGGCAAGGAGGCGCGGTTACAGTCCAAGAAGAAGCGCGGCAACGTGAAGGCCGGGCGCGGCAAGGTCGACTGGTAGGTGACTCACTCCGCTTGACTTTCGGCCACTTCTGACGCAATGGCCGCCCCCTGTAGGCGGTGCCGCGCGCGCCGCTTTGTTGTTTTGGCCCGCTGTGGCCACCACTGAGATTTAGGATAGAGCCATGGCGAAGCCCGCAACCGTCAAAATCCGGCTGGTCTCCACCGCCGACACCGGTTTCTTCTATGTTACCAAGAAGAATCCGCGCAACACGACCGAGAAGATGAACTTCCGCAAGTACGATCCCGTCGTGCGCAAGCATGTCGAGTTCAAGGAAGCCAAGATCAAGTAAGCTGAATTCCGGCCCCGTCCAGAATTCACGCGCAGTTCAAGCCTTCGTGCTAACAGGCGAGGCATGAACATGATCTCCGCATTTTCGAAGAGCGCCATCCGCCCGGTTATTGCCGGTGCGCTGGCGCTCGTCGTGCCTGTGATGGCACTCGCCCCCGCCATTCCCGCAGCCGCTGCCACCGACGCGCGGCTGGATCAGGCGGTCAGCGCCCTGCGCGCCATTTCCACGCTGCGCGCCAATTTCACCCAGACCGACCGTAACGGCCAGCGGGTGAAAGGCGTGCTCAGCCTGAAGCAGCCGGGCAAGATTCGCTTCGAATACGAAAAGGGCGTGAACCTGCTGATCGTCGGCAATGGCAGTTCGCTGACCATGATCGACTATGACGTGGCGCAGGTTCAGCGCTGGCCGATCAAGAATTCCCCGCTGGGCGCGCTGCTGGACCCTTCGCGCGATGTGGCGCAGTTCGGCAAGGTCCAGCCCACTTCCAGCCCCGACATCATCAGCGTCGAGGTGAAGGATCCGAAGAAGCCGGAATATGGCGTGATCACCCTGATCTTCGTGAAGAAGCCGGGCGCGCCGGGCGGAATGGAACTGGTCAGCTGGGTGGCGCTCGATTCGCAGAATCAGCGCACCACCGTGCGCCTGTCCGACCACCGCTATGGAGTCGCGCTGCCCGACTCGACATTCAAGTGGCGCGACCCTCGCGTAACGACTCGTCGCCCGGGCTAAACGGCCTGACAGCAAGCCGAAACCTGCCTGCGATGAACCGCTTGCACCCGTTCAGGAGGGAGCAAGCTGGAGGGCCCTAAAAGGGAGTCACAAGGCGGTGCGAGGAGGGTTTCCCCCCTGTTGCCCTGACCTCCGCCAAGCAAGCTGCCTTGTAAAGCGTGACGAACGCTCAAACGGAACCCTCGTCCCAATGCCCCCGGGACGAGGGTTCTTTTTTTGGTATTTTCCGGCGGTCAGGCAACCCTACCGAGGGAGGCTATTTCCGGCCGCCGGGGCCGTGCCAGCCCACTCCCCCACCCGGCCACCCAAACAGGATAAGTGCTTGAGTGACCGGGTGGGGAAGTGGGACAGCCCTTGCGACAGCACCCTCACCCTTGCCGCCCCGTGCCATCCCCCCTATCTCCCCCGGCCATGGTCAAAATCGCTTCCTGGAACATCAATTCGGTGCGCCTGCGCATGCCGATCGTCGAACGCTTTCTGCTGGAGGAGGCGCCCGACGTGCTCTGCCTGCAGGAAATCAAGACGATCGAGGAAAGCTTCCCGCACAAGGCATTCGACGCGCTGGGCTATACCCATCGCGCGATCCACGGGCAGAAGGGCTATCACGGCGTCGCCACGGTCAGCCGCATCCCCTTGCGCGAATTCTCCCGGCATGACTGGCAGGATAATGGCGAGGCGCGCCATGTGGGCGTGGAACTGCTCGGCCCCGGGCAGGGTATGATTCTGGAGAATGTCTATATTCCGGCTGGCGGTGATGAACCGGACCGCACGATCAATCCCAAGTTCGGGCAGAAGCTCGATTTCTTCGAGCGGATGACCCGCTGGGCCGACACAGTGGACCGGCCGACGCTGATCGTGGGCGATTTCAATGTTGCCCCGCTCGAATGCGACGTGTGGAATCACAAGCAATTGCTCAAGGTGGTCAGCCACACCCCGATCGAGGTGGAAACCCTGCAGCGCTTCAAGGATGCGCATGGCTGGGTGGATATCGGGCGGGAGCTGATCAAGGCCCCTGAACGCTACTACAGCTGGTGGAGCTATCGGTCGCCGGATTGGAAGGCGAATGATCGCGGCCGCCGGCTGGACCATATGTGGGCATCGCCCGAGTTGGCGCGGCAAGCCATCGCCCATTCCGTGCTGGAAGATGCGCGCGACTGGGAAAAGCCGAGCGACCATGTGCCGCTGATCACGGAGTTTTCGCTCTGACGGCAGCCTCGCCTTCGCGCCGGGCAGCGCAGGCCGTGGATGCGCTGCGCCATGGCTGGCCGCTGGCGATGGAGGGCGCTCCGGTGCTGTTGCCGGTGGAAACCGCCGTCGCGCCGGGGGCATCTTCGCGCCTGATGCTGATTTCCGCCGCGCGCGCAGCCACGCTCAAGCTCGCCAACCAGCGCGAGGCGGCCGAGCCCCATGCGCCGGTGCTGATGCGCGGGGCCGAGGCTTTCGACCTGGCCGCCGCCCTGCCGATTGCGGACCCTTCGCTCGATCTGTCCGCGCCCCTGAAGGGCCCCTTCCTGGCCGAACATCTCGACTGGCGCGAAGCAGCTGCCGCCGCGCTGGAACTGGCGCGGATCGCAGGGATTCTTCCGGCCTTTCTGGTGGACCCCGAGCAGGCGGGCGAAGCGCAACCCGTCGCCCCCGCCGATGTCGCCGCACTGGCCGATGCCGGGCGGCTTTCCATCGCCACCCGCGCGCGCCTGCCGGTCGCCGCCTGCGAGGATGCGCAAATCGTGGCCTTCCGCAGCGCCGACGATCTGCGCGAACATGTCGCTCTGGTGATCGGCCAGCAGAATGGCGATCGTCCGCCGCTGGTGCGGCTCCATTCCGAATGCCTGACCGGCGACATCCTCGGCAGCCTCAAATGCGATTGCGGGCCGCAGCTCGATGCCGCGCTTCACGCCATGGCGCATGAGGCGCAGGCTGGCGGCTGGGGCGTGCTGCTGTACCTGCGGCAGGAAGGACGCGGGATCGGACTGGTGAACAAGCTGAAGGCCTATCGCCTGCAGGATCAGGGATTCGACACACTGGAGGCGAACCGCAGGCTGGGTTTCCCCGAAGAAGCCCGCGATTTCGCCACCGCGGCGCGGATGCTGGACCTGCTGGGCGTATCCACCGTGCGGCTGATGACGAATAATCCGGAAAAGGTCGCGGCACTATCCGCCGCCGGAGTGAACGTGGCCGAGCGCGTGCCGCATCAGCTGCCCGCCAATCCGCACAACCAGCGCTATCTCGACACCAAGCGCGACGGGGCGGGGCATTTGCTCACCTAGAGGGTCAGCGCCGCTCGTAGCGCGTCAGCCCCGGCCCGAGCTTGTTCTGGCCAATGGCGATGCGATGCCCGGTCCAGTCCGCCACGAACACCGTCGGCTGGGCGCGGGGGGCAAGGCGGGCATCGTTGCCCGAGATTTGCAGCCCATCCGCCGTATGGCGCAGATCTTCCGCACCCACGGCGATCAGGGCGGAGCGGTTTTCCTTGTTGGTCCCCTGCACGAACCAGTTGTTGGTGATCTGGCCGGTGGCGCCGGCCGGCAGGTCGATCATGTAATTGGTGGCGCGCCCGCCCGTATCGTCGAAGCTGCTGGAAGCGATCTGGACCTGTGCCGCGCGGCTTTTCACATAATGCCCCCCGCGCCCCTGCTCGAAGCGGCTGCGAGTGACGCGCAGCTGGCCGTAATCGCCGATATAGATCGAATGGGCGCAGCCGCCCGGACCTTCGCAGGTACCAAGGCGAGTGAAAGTGGACTTGTCGATCACGATCCGCCCGTTCTGCGCCTCGCCGGTCAGGATGCCCTGCTGGCTGTCGCGGAACCAGCTCTGCGCGATGGTGAGATTGCCCTGCTCCAGCCGGATGCCTGCGCCATTGCCATCGGGCACGCGCAAATTCTGGAATACGAGGCCGGAAATGGTCGCAGCGCGTCCGCGCAGCACCAGCGCGGCCTTGCCTTCGCAGGTCACCCCGTCGAGCACCGACTTGCCCGGTTCTGCCGCCAGATAGGCAATGCTGCCCGCCGTCTGCACCGCGCAATCGGCATGGAGGCCGGGCGCGATGGAGATCGATCCCTTGCCTGCCCCGATAGCGTCCACCGCCTGCTGCAGGCTGCCATAGGCCTTGCCCGTCTCCACCACTGTATAGGCAGCGCTGCGCCCCTGTGCGACAAGGGCAGTGCCCGATGCGGCGGCAAGCGCGGCGGCGCCGATGACGAGCGGGATGCGGAAGCGGAGGCGGCTTTTCATGGCGCAAGCCCTAGCATTCGCGCGGTTAAAGAGCCGCTAACCGCGTTTCGGCCGCCGCGGCCGGCCGGGCCGAACGGAATCGGAAATCCGATGAATTGCCATTTGCATCGCGGCGCGCCATGGCTAGGCTTGACGGCAGGGCGCGCTTATGGCCGCCTCCTGACATTCCTGTGACTGGAAGAGGGATTCCCATGAAGAAGATTGCACACATCGCCCTGGCATCGGCCGTCGCCCTGACGCTGGCCGGTTGCGGCAGCTCCGACGACGCTTCCACCGAAGCGATGGCCGACGATGTCGAAGTGCCTGCCGACGAAGCGATGGCCGGGCCGGAAGCTGCCGGCGCCCTTCCCGCCGCCGATGCGCAGGCAACCGAGGATGCCTCTCCGGCCGCCGATGCCACCAGTGCCGCGGAAGCCGCCGGCAATGCCGCCGCCGATGCCGTCGCGGATGTGGAAGCGGCCGCCCAGGAAGCCGAAAACGCCAATTGAGCCCGCGCCTGCATGCAGGCAGCGGACAGGAAAAGAAGCGGGCGTGGACCAGATGGTTCGCGCCCGCTTTTTCTTTGCCCGCAATCTACTATGGTCGGTCCATGCGCTCAGTTCTTCTCCTGTCGATCGCCCCTGCCCTGCTGCTGGCAGGCTGCGGCCCCAATGACACCGATCCCGGGCCGGGGGGCGTGACCGTGGCCGAAGCTCGCGCACTGGACGAGGCGGCCGAGATGATCGAGCAGCGCCGTCTGCCGTCCGAAGCGCTGGAGGAACCGGCCACACCTGCCGCTACGCAATCTCCCCCGGCAAGCGGGGCCGAATAGCCAATGTCGGAACCGAATGACTGGATCGGCCGCGAGGAGCGGCAGCTCGACCGGCTGGGCGTGCCGCTGGCGCATCGCTGGCTGGCCACGCTCAACCTGACCCCGCGCGAGGAAGGGGCCATGCCCCAGGGCATCCACTGGTGCCTGTGCGTGCCCGAAACCCCCACCGCACGGCTCGGCCCCGATGGCCACCCCATGGCCGACGGATCTCCGGGCAGCTTCACCCGCCCCGTTTCCGCGCCGCGCCGGATGTGGGCGGGCAGCGAGCTGACTTTCGAAGCCCCGATTGCGATCGGCGCGCGGATCGAGCGGATCAGCCGGATCGCTTCGATCGAGGAGAAGCAGGGCAGCAGCGGCCCGCTGACCTTCGTCACCCTGATCCACCAGACCCGGGCAGACAGCGTGCTGGCCGTGACCGAGCAGCAGACGCTGGTCTATCGCGATGCGCCCCCGCCGGGCACGCCGCCCGCCCCGCCGCCGCTGGGCGAGACGCTGTTCGACGCCGGCGAATGGGAGGCCGTGGAACGGATCGTGCCGGGCCTGCCGCTGCTGTTCCGCTATTCTGCGCTCACCTTCAACACGCACCGCATCCATTACGATGCCGATTATGTGCGCGAGGTGGAGAATTATCGCGGCCCCGTGGTCCACGGCCCGCTGACCGCGACCCTGCTGCTGCGCCTTGCCGCGCGGGTCTGCGGAGAAAACCGGCTGACCCGCTTCACCTTTCGCGGCACCAGCCCGGCCGTGGCGGACGAGGAACTGGTGCTGGCGCTGAGGGGGCCGCGCAATGCGCTGGAACTGGGCGCCTTCGCGGCTGACGGGCGGCAAGTGATGAAGGCCGAGGCCGCCTGCCAGGGCTGAGACGTCCTATCCCCGATAGGGTGCGATCGGCCTTACGACGCTGAAATATTCCTCTGCCGGTTCATAATCCAGCGGTTCGAATTCGAAATCCGGCGTCGGCACCGCCACATCGGGCAGGCGTTGCAGCAGATCGTTGATCACGGTCAGCCGGCCGCGCTTCTGATCGTTGAAATCGACCAGCGTCCAGGGGGCATGTTCCTTGTGGCTGGCCTTCAGCATCACCTCGCGCGCGACCGTATAGGCCACGTAACGTTCCCGCGCGGCGAGATCGATGGGGGAGAGCTTCCAGCGCTTGAGCGGATCGGCAAAGCGTTCCGCCAGCCGCTCTTCCTGCACGGCCTGATCGGTGGTCAGCCAGTATTTGAACAGGAACAGCCCATCGTCCACCAGCTGCTTTTCGAACACCGGCACCTGCGCAAGGAAGGCGGAGACCTGCTCGTCGCTGGCATAGCCCATCACGCTTTCCACCCCGGCGCGATTGTACCAGCTTCGGTCGAACAGCACGATTTCGCCCGCACTGGGCAGATGTTCGACATAGCGCTGGAAATACCATTGCCCGGCTTCGCGCTCGCTCGGCTTGGCCAGCGCCACGGTGCGGCACTGGCGCGGGTTGAGCGGGGCGCGGATGGCGTTGATCACGCCGCTCTTGCCGGACGTATCGCGCCCCTCGAACAGCACCAGCACCCGCGCTCCGGTCGCCTTGGCCCATTCCGCCATGGCGAGCAGGCTAAGCTGGAGCGGTGCCAGCAGCTTGTCGTAATCCTTGCCCCTGAGCTTTTCCATCGGCGCAGACTGCCCTGAAACGCGGGCCCTGTCAGCCCATCTTCGTCAGGCCCCGGACATCAGTCCAGGATCGTACTCAGCGTAGCGCCAGCCACGCCACCGCCGCCGCGCCCAGCACGATGCGATACCAGGCAAAGGGCGCGAAGCCATGGCGGCTGACATAGGCAATGAAGCCGCGGATCACGAGCAGCGCGACCACGAAGCTCACCCCGAAACCGATGGCGATCTCGCCCCAGCCCACCGTTGCGGCGCCCGCGCTCATTTCCTTATGCCCGCCCGCGATCTCCAGCGTAGATGCGCCGATCATGGTCGGCACTGCCAGGAAGAACGACAGTTCCGCCGCCGTCTTGCGGCCGACGCCCATGGCCAGCGCGCCCATGATCGTGGCGCCGGAACGGCTGACGCCCGGCACCATCGAAAGGCATTGCGCCAGCCCCACGCCCAGCGCCGTCTTCAGGGGGAGTGCGGCAACCCCCTCTTCCGGGCCGGGATGGGCGTTCTTCTCGATCGCCAATATCGCAATGCCGCCCAGGATCAGCGCCCAGGCCACAACCGAGGGGCTGCCCAGCAGCACGTCGATATAATCCTTCAGCGCCAGCCCGAGCACGGCCGAGGGCAGGAAGGCAGCCAGCAGATTGCGCACGAACAGCAGGCTGCCTCGCTCCAGCCGCAGCATGCCGATGCCCGCGCTCCAGAAGGTGCGCCAATATTGCACCACCACTGCCAGGATCGCGCCCAGCTGGATCACGACATTGAACATCGCCCATTGGTGCGCGTCATAGCCGAACAGCTCGGTGGCGAGGATCAGGTGCCCGGTGGAGGACACCGGCACGAATTCGGTCAGGCCCTCGACAATGCCGAGGAGGATAGCGGTGAGCGTCAGGTCCATGGGTTCGCGGTGATGGCGGCTGGCCGGGCCAAGTCAAGCGTGGCCCGACCAACCGATGCCTTTTTACCAGATATGGACGCGTTCTTCCGGCGGCAGATAGAGCTTGTCGCCCGGCTTCACGTCGAAGGCCTTGTACCAGGCATCGACATTGCGCAGCGGACCGTTCACGCGGAATTCGCCCGGCGAGTGCGGATCGGTGAGCATCTGCTGGCGCAGCCGCTCGTCGCGGATCGCGCCGCGCCATGCCTGCGCCCAGCCCAGGAAGAAGCGCTGGTCGCCGGTCAGCCCGTCGATCACCTTGTCCTCCTTGCCGCCCAGCGACATCTTGTAGGCGCGATAGGCCAGGCTGAGGCCCGAAAGATCGCCGATATTCTCGCCCAGGGTCAGGCGGCCGTTGACGCAGGTCTTGCCATCGTCGAGCGGGCAGAACTTGTCATACTGGCCGGCCAGACGATCGCCCTTGGCGTCGAAGGCCTTGCGATCCGCCTCGGTCCACCAATCTTCCAGACGGCCCTTGGCATCGTATTTCGATCCCTGATCGTCGAAGCCATGGCCCATTTCGTGGCCGATCACTCCGCCGATTGCGCCGTAATTCACGGCCATGTCCGCACTGGCCCCGAAGAAGGGCTGCTGCAGGATCGCGGCCGGGAACACGATCTCGTTGAAAGAGGGATTGTAATAGGCGTTCACCGTCTGCGGCAGCATGAACCATTCGCCCCGGTCGGGCGCATTGCCCAGCCGCGAGAGGTCCTTCTTCCACTGCCACGCGATCGTCGAAATCTCGTTGCCCAGCGGGTCGGCCGGGCTGATCTCCAGCCCGTTATAGGTCTCGAACTTGTCCGGATAGCCGATCTTGGGGAAGAAGCTGGCCAGCTTGGCTTCGGCCTGCACCTTGGTCTCGGCGCTCATCCAGGTGTTTTCTTCCAGGCTCTGGCCCAGTGCCTTGCGCAGATTGGCAACCAGTTCCTGCATCGAAGACTTGCTGGCGGCGGGGAAGAACCGCTCGGCATAGGCCTTGCCCAGCACTTCGCCCAGTTGCGCCTCGGTCGCCTCGATTGCGCGCTTCCAGCGCGGGCGCTGTTCCTGCGCGCCGTTGAGCACCTTGCCGTAGAAATCGAAATTGGCCTGGTCGATCTCGGCGGGCAACACGTCGGCATGGGCCGAGAGGAAGCGCGCGGCCATGAAGGCCTTGAGCGTGGGCAGCGGCGTTTCGCCAAGCAGCTTCATCATCGCGGGCAGGCCGCCGCCGATCTCGGCAAGTTGATCTGCAGTGAGGCCCAGCTTCTCGGCCTCCTCCTTCGAGGGCGGAATCTGCGGGGCGAGGAAATATTCCACCTTGCCGAGGCCCGAAGCATCGAGCAGCGTGGCCAGCGGATAGCCGGGCGCCAGCGCTTCCAGTTCGGCGCGGCTGAGCTTGTGATAGGTCAGGTCGCTGTTGCGCATGGCCGTGCGCGCCCATTCGATCTCGGCGACCTTGTGCTCGAAGGCATAGACCGATTCCGCCGCGCCCTTCGGATCGGCATAACCTGCCTTGCCGAGCATGAAGGCCAGGAATTCCTTGTACTTGGCCTGAACTTCGCGGTTCTGCTCGCTATCCACCAGATACATGTCGCGATCCGGCAGGCCCATGCCGGAAAAGCCCATGGAGGGAATATAGGCGTCAGGGTCCTTGTCATCGATCGCGATACCCGCGCCCACCAGCCCCGGATAACCGGGCTGCGCGAAGAGCTTGTTCAGCTCGGTCAGGTCCTTCGCCTGGAAGATCTGCGTGAGATAGGGCGATGCGGGCGCGAGGCCCTTGGCGTCGATCGCGGCCGTATCGAGATAGGCCTTATAGGCATCGACGATGCGCTGTTCGCCCGAGCCGGGCTGCTGCTTCTTGGAGACCAGCTCGTCGATCAGCACCTTCACATCGGTCTTCGACTTTTCGTCGAGATAGTTGAACGCACCATAGCGGGTATATTCCGGCGGAATGGGGTTTTCGCGCACCCATTTGCCATTGGCATAGGCGAAGAAATCGTCACCCGGCTTCACTGCGGGATCGAGCGTGGCGGGGTCGAAGCCCCAGCTGCCGAAACTCATTTCCGGCGCGGCGGCGCCTTCCGCCGGCGGCGCGGCCTCCACTGCATGGTCGAGCATCTCGATCGCGGGGCCGGCAAGGGCAGGGGCGGCAAGAGCGGGGAAGGAAACGGCAAGCGCCACGGCCGAGGCGCCGGCAAGAATCAGGGGACGGATCATCGAAAACCCTTCAATGGTTCGGAGCCGGGCGCAGGGAAGCAAGGCTCCGCAAGAGGAACATGGGCAATGCCATAGCGGCATCCGGCAGCGAAACGCCGCCGTTGATCGGTTGCATATGTTACTTGGTCGAAAAATGCGGCGGAACGCAAGCCTTCCCGCGCGCTATTTTGCCCCTTCGACGGCGATATTGTCGAACTGGAGCGAGGCGAGCCGTGCATAGAGCCCGCCCGCCGCGGTCAGTTCCGCATGGGTGCCCTGCTCCACGATGCGCCCGCCATCCATCACCACGATCCGGTCCGCCGCGCGCACAGTGGCGAGGCGGTGGGCGATCACCAGCGTGGTGCGGTGTTCCATCAGCCGTTCGAGCGCCTGCTGCACCAGTCTCTCGCTTTCCGCGTCGAGCGCGCTGGTCGCTTCGTCCAGCAGCAGGATCGGCGCATCGCGCAGCAGCGCGCGGGCAATCGCCACGCGCTGGCGCTGTCCGCCCGAAAGGCGCGCCCCGCCTTCGCCCAGATAAGTGTCCAGCCCCTGCGGCAAGGCCCGGAGGAATTCCTCCGCATTGGCCGCGCGGGCCGCTTCCCAGATCGCATCTTCGCTGGCGTCCCACGCGCCATAGCGCAGATTGTCGCGCGCGCTGGCGGCAAACAAAGTGCCTTCCTGCGGCACCAGCGCCATGCGGCGGCGGATCTCGGCGGGGTCCACGCTGGTCAGCGGCACGCCGTCCAGCCGGATCGTGCCCGCCTGCGGATCGTAGAAACGCTCCGCCAGCTGGAACAGGGTGGATTTGCCCGCGCCCGAAGGTCCGACGATGGCCACGGTCTCGCCCGGCTCGATCGTCAGGTCGAAATCCACGATAGCGGCGGTTTCGGGGCGAGTGGGATAGCGGAAGGTCACGCCCTGGAAGGCCATGCTGCCGCGCGGCGGAACCGGCAGTTCCAGCGGGCGCGCGGGCGGGGCGATGGCGGGCTTTTCCTTGAGCAGCTCATTGAGGCGGCTGGCCGCGCCGGCACCGCGCAGCAGATCGCCATAGACTTCGGTCAGCGAGCCGAAGGCGCCTGCCACCAGCGCGCCGGTCAGCACGAAGGCGGCGATTGTGCCGCCACTGAGCACGCCTTCCGCCACCTGGATCGCACCGCGCCACATCAGCATGGTGATCGATCCGAAGATGAACAGGATGACGATGGACGTCATGATCGAGCGCAGCAGGATGCGGTGGCGGGCGGTATCGAAGGTCCGCTCCACAATCGCGGCGAAGCGGCTGGCCTCGCGGCTTTCCTGATTGAAGCCCTGCACGATCTTCATCGCGCCCAGAACTTCGGTGGTCATCGCGCCGACATCGGCCACCCGATCCTGGCTTTCGCGCGAGATCTTGCGCAGGCGGCGGCCGAACCACACGATCGGCAGCACTACCACCGGCACTGCCACCACCAGCATCAGGGTAAGCTGCGGGGCGAGATAGAACAGATAGCCCACCCCGCCGATCACGGTGATGAGATTGCGCAGGGCGACCGAGACAGTGGTGCCCACCACCTGTTCGATCTGGGCGGTATCCGCCGTCATGCGCGAAGAGATTTCCTTGGGGCTGTTTTCCTCGAAGAAGCCGGGCGAGAGGCGCAGCAGATTGGCCTGCACGGCCTTGCGGATATCCGCGATCACCCGTTCGCCCAGCCAGCTCACGAAATAGAACCGGCAGCCGGTGCCGACAGCCAGCACGGCCACGATCATGAACAGATAGCGGAACCAGCGCGCGATATCTTGCGGATTGCCGCCTTCGGCAAAGCCCCGGTCGATGATCAGGCGGAAGCCTGCAGGGATCGCCAGAGTGGCCGCGGCCGTCACTGTCAGCGCGAGCAGCGACAGCGCCACCTGCGCCGGATAGCGCATCGCGGCCTGCCAGATCATGCCCAGCGGGCCGAGCGACTTTGCGGGTTCTACATCGGGCCGGTTCTGGGGTGCTCGTGCCATGGCGCGCGCCTAGCCCAAAGCGGCGGCGGAATGAAGCGGAATGACGCGCGCAAACGCAAGCCGGGGGCTCGCTTCGCCGCAGCCGGGCCGCAGCCATGGCCGTGCTGCATTGCACAATGAAACGAAACGCGCCACAATGAAGCGAAAGGGCCGCATCAGGCCCTACGGAGTCGGCCCAAGGGGATCGTCGCTTGCTTTATCACACCTATGAAATCCAGCGCGCGATGCTGTCGGGCGCGAGCACATGGGCCTCCGTCTGGTCAGAATTTCTCTCCAACCCCACCAATCCCCTGGGCTATGCGGGCGCCGCGCCGATCATGGCCAGCGCGCTGGAAGTCTTCGCCCATGCCTATGCCCCGCGCGGCAAGCCGGAATGGGGCATCACGCACGCCAAGGCCGATGGGCAGGAATGGCCGGTGAGCGAGAGCGTGGTGCTGAAAAAGCCCTTCTGCGATCTCAAGCGCTTCCATCGCGAAGGCCTGCCCGACGATGCGCCCCGCCTGCTGGTGGTCGCCCCGATGAGCGGCCATTATGCCAGCCTGCTGCGCGGCACAGTGGCGCGAATGGTGGAAAATCAGGACGTCTATGTGACGGACTGGGCCGATGCGAAGATGGTGCCGATGCACAAGGGCCGCTTCGATCTGGACGATTACATCGATTACGTGATCGAATTCCTGAGCTTCCTTGGCCCCAACACCCATGTGATGGCCGTGTGCCAGCCTTCCGTCCCGGCTTATGCCGCAACTGCGGTGATGGGCGCGGAAGACCATCCCTGCCGCCCGGCCAGCCTGACCATGATGGGCGGCCCGATCGACACCCGCGCATCACCCACCAGCGTGAACGACGTGGCGATGGACCGGCCGCTCAGCTGGTTCCGCAACCATGTGATCGCCACCGTGCCGCATTCCTATCCGGGCGCGGGGCGGCAGGTCTATCCCGGCTTCCTGCAGCTTTCCGGCTTCATCGCGATGAATCTGGGCAGCCACATGATGAGCCATTACCAGTACTTCAATCATCTGATCGAAGGCGATGACGACGGGGCCGCCGCGCACAAGGCCTTCTATGACGAATATCTTTCCGTCTGCGACCTGACGGCGGAATTCTATCTCCAGACGGTGGAACATGTGTTCAAGGAACATTCCCTGCCGCGCGGCAAATTCGTCCATCGCGGCAAGCTGATCGATCTGGGCGCGATCCGCGACACGGCACTGCTGGCGATCGAGGGCGAGCGCGACGATATTTCGGGCATCGGCCAGACCAAGGCCGCGCTGGATCTGGCGCATGAACTGCCCGAGGCGAAGAAGCAGTATCTCCTGGCCGCGGACGTCGGCCATTACGGCATCTTCAACGGCAGCAAATGGCGCACCCGCATCGCCCCGGTGGTGGAAGAATGGATGCGCGCCAATCCGGGTATCAAGGGAACGAAACTGCACGCGGTGGCGTGACGGGAAGGTTCATCCTTCTCCCGCCGGCAGGAGAAGGCCTGCACGCGTTCCAAGCCCTATATCCAGCCCGATCCGGGGCGGGCCTCATGTCGGCCCTGCCGCCGGATCAGGGCCCGATCAGGGGTATTTCATCTGGATATGCGTCGTCAGCCCCGGCTTGGAGATGTTGAGCCGCACCCCGCTGAAGGCAGGCAGGCCGGCGATGGTCGAAGGGTTGTTGGAAAACCCATAGCCTTCCTTGGGCAGCAGCCCGCGGTCGAACTTCCCGCCGCCATCCTCGTCATGATAGACGGCGATGGCATAGACGCCGGTGCGCGGAATGCACACTCGCGCGCGGGTTGAGCCCTGCTTTGCGTCTACCTTGCCGACATTGACCTCGCCCTTGGAGGCAAGGAAACGCCTGCGGTCGTCGGGATAGATGGTGACCACCAGCTTGCCATTGCTGTTGCGCATGCCATCGGCCACCACATTCACCCATGTGCCGTATTTGACGCGGCCCACGCAATCGGCGGCGGCGGGCTCTGCCGCGGGGGCGGCCGCGGATACGGCAATGGCTGCTGCTGCAAGGGCAAGCGCTGCGGCGGCCCTGCGGAGATGCTTGGTGTTGGTCATATCTACTTGCTCGGGTTCCGGTCTCATCTTTTCAAGTGGCTGGCGGAAATCCGGCCTTCGCAGGCTGGAATTTTCGTCGCGCGAACCCTTTTATCGGGCGGCTTGTGTCCTCTGGACCTTTAACCGCCTCTGAATCGTCCGATCAGGCCGCCGCAAGGCACCGGCCTGACGCCAATTTGATTCGCTTTGCCGAAAAAGCAACATTGTGTGTGGAAAATGAGGCAATGGCCGCTTGTCCCCCCAAGGGGTGGTGCTTAGGGCCGTTGGTTAGATATGCGCGTTCCGCTGATCTCGCCTTCGATCCTCTCGGCCGACTTTGCCCGGCTTGGGGAGGAAGTGCGCGCGATTGACGCAGCGGGCGCGGACTGGATCCATATCGACGTGATGGATGGGCATTATGTGCCCAATCTCACCATTGGCCCGGCCGTGGTAAAGGCGCTGCGCCCGCATACGGACAAGACCTTCGACGTTCACCTGATGGTTTCCCCGGTCGACAACTGGCTGGAGGATTTCGCCGCCGCCGGGGCCGATATCATCACTGTTCATCCCGAAGCCGGGCCGCATGTCCACCGCACGGTGCAGGCGATCAAGGCGCTGGGGAAGAAGGCGGGCATCTCGCTCAATCCCGGTACTCCGGCCAAGATGCTGGATTATCTGATCGAGGATATCGACCTTGTCCTGGTGATGAGCGTCAATCCCGGTTTCGGCGGGCAGAGCTTCATTCACAGCCAGCTCAAGAAGATCGAGGCGATCCGCAAGCGGATCGACCAGATGGGCCTCGACATCCATCTGGAGGTCGATGGCGGCGTGAATCAGGAAACCGCGCGGCTATGCATCGATGCCGGTGCCGATGTGCTGGTGGCGGGATCGGCTACCTTCAAGGGCGGACCGGATCTTTATGCCGCCAACATCGCCGCATTGAAGGGGAGCGGATGATGGACCAGGTCGCCAGTCAGCCGCGCCTCGCGCTTGATGGCGACCCTGCGTCGCGGGATTCCTCGATGGCCGTGCCACTTGCCCCCGACAATTCCGAACCTTTTGCCCGGGCAAGCGAGCCGGAAACCCCGCCCAGCGAATTGATCGAGCCGGGCCGCTCCATCGTCCTTGCCGATATCCAGCCCCCGGCGCTGAGCGCGGGCGAAAAGCTGATGCGGATGGCCTATCGGCTGGGCGTGCCGGGTTCGGCCATCGCCGCGCCGTTCCGCAAGCCCGCAAGGCCGCGCCTGCTGGCCACGGTGGAAAGCCCGCTGCCGGGCGACCGGGTGGCCGGGGTGGCGCTGCGGGCCGGGCATTTCCTGATCTATGGGGTGAAGGCCCCGATCGCGCAGATGGATTTCACTCCCGCCGCGCGGCTGACCCCGCCGTTCGAGCGGATGGTCCACGGTTTCGGCTGGCTGCGCGATCTTTCGGCCAGCGCCCCGCGCGAACAATGCGTCCCCACGGCGGAGCGGATCGCGGCGGCCTGGCTCGATGCCAATCCCCGCGCGGCCAAGGGCCCCGCCTGGAGCGTGGGCAATGCCGGGCACCGGCTGCTGGGCTGGCTGGTGCATGCGCCGCTGATCCTGTCGGGCACCGACAAGGCGCTGCGCGGGCGGATGCTGGCGGCGATGAGCGATACGGCCCGCTGGCTGGACCGCGCCGTGCCGCGCGCGGAAGACAGGCTGGCCGAGACGGCGGGCTGGTGCGCCGTGGTGGCCGCCGGGCTGCTGCTGCCCGATGGCAAGCCGCGCCGCCTTTATGGCGAGGCCGGGCTGATCAAGGCGCTGGGCGATCTGGTGGGCGACGATGGCGGCGTGCTGTCGCGCAGCCCGCTGGCGCAGATGGAGGCGATCGGCCTGCTGGTGGACCTTTCCGCCTGCTACCGCGCCACGCGCCGCGATCCGCCCGAAGCGGTGGATGCGATGCTGCATATGCTGGTCCCGCCGCTGCTGGCGCTGACCCATGGCGATGGCTCGCTGGGCAATTGGCAGGGCGCGGGCGCGGTTCCGGCCGAGGTGATCGCCGCGCTGGTCGAGGCGAGCGGCGTGCGTACCCGCCCGCTCAAGGATGCACGCCAATGGGGCTATCAGCGGGTGACTGCCGGCAAGACGGTGCTGCAGATGGACGCCGCCCCGCCGCCGCTGGCCCGCCACACGCGCAGCGGCTGTGCCTCTACCCTGGCCTTCGAGCTTTCGGACCGGGGGCAGCGGATCGTCGTCAATTGCGGCGGTGCGGGTTTCGCGGGCGGCCAGGTGCCGATGCGGATCGAAAGCGGGCTGCGCGCCACGGCCGCCCATTCCACGCTGGTGCTGGACGATGTGAATTCCACTGCCGTGCTGATCAACGGCAAGATCGGCTCGGGCGTGAGCGAGGTCGAGCTCGACCGGCGGATGATGCAGGACGAGAAGGGCGGCTCCGCCACAAGAATCGAAGCGAGCCATAATGGCTATGCCCAGCGCTATGGCCTGATCCACCGCCGCATCCTGATCCTGCGTGACGATGGCAGCGAGCTGCGCGGGGAAGATTTGTTGCTTCCGGTCGGCCGCAAGGGCAAGCGCGGCAAGGTGCCCTTCGCGATTCGCTTCCATGTCGGGCCGGGTGTCGAACTGGGCCTGTCGGAAAACGGCAAGGGCGCCGGGCTCGCCCTTCCGGATGGAAGCTACTGGCAATTCGTGGCCGGCGCCGGCGCGCTGGAAGAAGGCGAGCTGGCGGTCGAGGAGAGCCTGTGGGTCGATGGCGGCGGAAGGCCGCAGCCGATCCAGCAATTGGTGCTGCAAGGAATGGTATCGCGCGGCGGGGGAAGTTTCTCCTGGCTGCTCAAGCGAATGGGATAAAACCGGTGAGCGAGGTCAAGATCAAACGGGCGCTGCTGTCAGTGTCCGACAAGGGTGGATTGGTGGAGCTGGGCCAGGCCCTGGTGCGCCACGGAGTGGAACTGGTTTCCACCGGCGGCACGGCCAAGGCGCTGCGCGAGGCGGGCCTTGCGGTGATGGACATTTCGGAGCTGACCGGCTTTCCCGAAATGATGGACGGCCGGGTCAAGACCCTGCATCCCAAGGTCCATGGCGGGCTGCTCGCCGTGCGCGACAATGCCGAGCATGTTGCGGCCATGGCAGAACACTCTATCGGCGCGATCGACCTCGTTGTGGTCAATCTCTATCCCTTTGAGCACACCGTAGCCCGGGGCGCCGGGCGCGACGAAGTGATCGAGAATATCGACATCGGCGGGCCTTCCATGGTCCGCTCGGCCGCGAAAAACCACGGTTTCGTCACGATTGTCACCGATCCGGCGGACTATGCCGAAGTGATCGCGGAAATGGACGCAACCGGCGGCGCCACCTCGCTCGCCTTCCGGATTCGCATGGCCGGCAAGGCCTATGCCCGCACCGCTTCCTATGACGCGGCGATCGCCAACTGGTTCGCTTTTGGCGATGCCTACAGCAATCCGCTGGGGGCCGAAGCGCTCAGGGCAACGCCCTTCCCCGACACTCTGCCGCTGGCCTTCAAGCGCCAGGCGCAGCTGCGCTATGGCGAAAATCCTCACCAGATTTCAGCAGTTTATCTGCCGCAGGCGTCGAATGTGAAGGGCATCGCCCAGGCCGAACAGCTGCAGGGCAAGGAACTGTCCTACAACAATTTCAACGATGCCGACGCGGCGCTGGAACTGGTCAGCGAATTCCGCAATGGCGATCCTGCCGTGGTGATCGTCAAGCACGCCAACCCCTGCGGCGTGGCACAGGCAGGCAACCTCCTCGATGCCTATAACGCCGCCTTCGACTGCGACCGCATCTCCGCCTTCGGCGGCATCGTGGCAGTCAATCGCCCGCTCGACGGGCCGACGGCGGAAGCCATCACCTCGATCTTCACCGAAGTGGTGATCGCCCCCGGTGCCGACGAAGCCGCCCGCGCGATCTTCGCCCAGAAGAAGAATTTGCGCCTGCTGCTGACCGGCGAATTGCCCGATCCGGCGCGCCCCGGCCTGACGCTGAAGACCATCGCCGGCGGGCTGCTGGTGCAGAGCCGCGACAATGGCGAGATCGCACTGCCCGACCTCAAGGTGGTGACCAAGCGCGCGCCGACCGAGCAGGAGCTGAGGGACTGCCTCTTCGCCTGGACCGTGGCCAAGCATGTGAAGTCCAACGCCATCGTCTATGCCAAGGACGGCGTGACGGCGGGCATCGGCGCGGGCCAGATGAACCGGCGCGATTCCTCGCGCATCGCCGCGATCCGTGCGCGCGAAGCCGCCGAGGAAGCAGGCTGGCCCCAGCCGCGCACCGTGGGCAGCGCAGTGGCGTCCGATGCGTTCTTCCCCTTCCCCGACGGCCTGCTGGCCGCCGCCGAAGCAGGCGCGACGGCAGTGATCCAGCCGGGCGGAGCAATGGCCGACGACAAGGTGATTGCCGCTGCCGACGAGGCAGGCCTTGCCATGGTCTTCACCGGAATGCGCCACTTCCGCCACTGATCCGGGGCTTGCCTCTGCCTTCGCACCCCGTTCACCGCTGAATCGGGGCGGTTCGCGGATTCATCCCTTGAGTCCGCGAACTGCCATACCGAACTCGCGCCCCGAAAGGCTGCGCGCGCGTCCGTTCACGCCCGGGCAATGCTTTTGCATTAGACAATCGATCACACGATCGCGAAGACCTGAAAGATATCCCTCATGGGCCTCTTCACAGCCGACCTCTATCGCTCTCTTGCAATCGGCTTCGGCCTGGGGGCGCTCGGCGTTGCCATTGCCATAGCCAGTCCGAGTCTGATCATATGACAAGCACCTGGAAGCCCGGTAAAACCCTCCTCCTCGCGGCGTCGCTGCTGTTCGCAGCGGCCTGCACCCAGCCTGCGCTGGCGGAGGAAGCGGTGCTTGCGCCGGCTTCCAAGGTTGCGGCCAAGGAGAGCGGGCTGCAGACCGCGATCTTCGCGGGCGGCTGCTTCTGGGGCATCGAAGGCGTGTTCAGCCATCTCAAGGGCGTGTCCAGCGCAGTCTCCGGCTATCACGGCGGCAACAAGGCCGATGCAACTTACAAAACGGTCAGCGGCGGCGGCACCCGCCATGCCGAAGCGGTGAAGGTAACTTACGATCCCAAGGTGATCCGTTACGACCAGCTGCTGCGCGTGTTCTTCTCCGTCGGCGCCGACCCCACCACGCTCAATTATCAGGGGCCGGATCACGGCACCCAATATCGCAGCGCGCTGGTACCGCTGAATGCGGAGCAAACCAAGATCGCGAAGGCCTATCTCGCCCAGATGGGCAAATCCGGTGTGTGGAAAGCCCCGATCGTCACAAAGATCGAGGCCTACAAGGCCTTCTACCCGGCCGAGCAATATCATCAGGACTTCATGCAGAAGAATCCCAACCAGGGCTATATCGTCCGGTGGGACAAGCCGAAGGTCGCGGCGCTGAAGAAGATGTTCCCCGGCCTTTACAGCTCCGCTTTCAAGACGGGCTGACACACAGGCCGCCTGCACGCATGATTGCGGCCGGCGGCGGCTGTCCCTATATCCCGTTCATGGCCGGGCATCATCACCATCACGAACATTCGGGCGCCAAGCTGACGGACGCGGCGCGTGTCGCGCTGACAGACGCGGGCGAGCAATGGACCGACATGCGCGCGGACGTGTTCGAGGCGCTTGCCGCCTATGAAAAGCCCGCCTCCGCCTATGACATTGCCGAGAGCCTTTCCGCCAGCCGGGGCAAGCGCGTGGCGGCCAACAGCGTCTATCGCATTCTCGACCTGTTCGTGCGCACTAACCTCGCCAACCGGATCGAAAGCGCCAATGCCTATCTGGCCAACAGCCACCCCGGCTGCCGCCACGATTGCATCTTCCTGATCTGCGACAAATGCGGCCTTGCCGCGCATTTCGACGATGATCGGCTTACCGGCAGCCTGCGGGAAGCCGGGCAGAAAAACGGCTTTGCCGATGTCCGCCCGGTGGTGGAACTGCGCGGGCTGTGCAATAGCTGCGCGGCCTGAAACCGCGCGGACACCACCCCCGGAATTGCCCGCCAGAATTGCCCGATCGTGCGATGCTTCACCAACCGTTCGACAGCGCTTTGACCTTGGAGTAACAGGGGCCGATGTCCAATCCACCCGCAACGCCGCTGCTCGACACGGTCGATATCCCCGCCGATCTGCGCCAGTTGAAGCCGGGGCAATTGCGCCAGCTGGCCGACGAATTGCGGCAGGAAATGATCTCCGCCGTGGGCTCCACGGGCGGCCATCTCGGCTCCGGGCTGGGCGTGGTCGAACTGACGGTAGCGATCCATTACGTGTTCAACACGCCGGATGACCGGCTGATCTGGGACGTGGGCCACCAGGCCTATCCGCACAAGATCATCACCGGCCGGCGCGACCGTATCCGCACCCTGCGGCAGGGCGGCGGCCTTTCGGGCTTCACCAAGCGCAGCGAGAGCGAATACGATCCTTTCGGCGCGGCCCATTCCTCCACTTCGATCTCGGCGGGGCTGGGCTTTGCCATCGCCAACCAGCTGGCGGGCACGCCGGGCAAGGCCATCGCGGTGATCGGCGACGGCGCGATGAGCGCGGGCATGGCATACGAGGCGATGAACAATGCCGAGGCGGCGGGCAATCGCCTCGTCGTCATCCTCAACGATAATGACATGTCGATCGCGCCGCCGGTGGGCGGGCTTTCGGGCTATCTGGCACGGCTGGTTTCTTCCGCACAATTCCTGGGCCTGCGCGATCTGGCCAAGAAATTCGCCCGCCGCCTGCCCGCCCCGCTGCATCGCGCCGCCAAGAAGACGGACGAATTCGCGCGCGGCATGGCCATGGGCGGCACCTTGTTCGAGGAACTGGGCTTCTATTACGTCGGCCCGATCGACGGCCACGATCTCGACCAGCTGGTTCCGGTGCTGGAAAATGTCCGCGATGCCGCCGAAGGCCCCTGCCTCGTCCATGTCGTGACGCAGAAGGGCAAGGGCTATGCCCCGGCCGAGCAGAGCGAGGACAAATATCACGGCGTCCAGAAGTTCGACGTCATCACTGGTGAACAGACCAAGAGCGCGGGCGGCCCGCCCTCCTATACCGGTGTTTTTGCCAAGGCATTGATGGCCGAAGCCGGCAAGGACAGCCGGATCTGCGCGATCACGGCAGCCATGCCTTCGGGCACCGGGCTCGACAAATTCGCCGCCGCCTATCCCGAGCGGACCTTCGATGTCGGCATTGCCGAACAGCATGCCGTCACTTTCGCCGCCGGGCTTGCCGCGCAGGGTATGAAGCCTTTCTGCGCGATCTATTCCACCTTCCTCCAGCGCGCCTATGATCAGGTGGTGCACGATGTGGCGATCCAGAATCTCCCCGTGCGCTTCGCCATCGACCGTGCCGGGCTTGTGGGCGCCGACGGGGCGACCCATGCGGGCAGCTTCGACGTGACCTATCTCGCCAGCCTGCCCAATTTCGTGGTGATGGCCGCTGCGGACGAGGCGGAACTGGTCCACATGACCCACACCGCCGCCTGTTACGATGCCGGGCCGATCGCCTTCCGCTATCCGCGCGGCAATGGCGTGGGCGTGGATTTGCCCGAAGTCCCGCAGATGCTGGAAATCGGCAAGGGCCGCGTAGTGCGCGAAGGAACGAAGATCGCCCTGCTCTCGCTCGGCACCCGCCTTGCCGAAGCGCTCAAGGCGGCCGACCAGTTGGAGGCGAAGGGTCTTTCCACCACCGTGGCCGATCTGCGCTTCGCCAAGCCGCTGGACAGCGAATTGATCCGCCGCCTGATCGCCACCCATGAAGTGGTGGTGACGATGGAGGAAGGTTCCATCGGTGGCCTGGGCGCCCATGTTCTGACCATGGCGAGCGACGAGGGGCTGACGGATAGCGGCCTCAAGATCCGTACCCTGCGCCTGCCGGACATCTTCCAGGATCAGGATTCGCCCGAAAAGCAATATGACGACGCCGGGCTGAATGCGGTGGGGATCGTGGATACGGTGCTCAAGGCCCTGCGGCACAATTCCGCCGGAGTGGAAGAGGCACGGGCTTAGGTCCGCGCGAGTTGCACAATCCATTTTCCTACACGGCCCAAATCTGAAAGACTCGCGCAGGCTCTTTCAAATCGTCGGGAATTCACTCGCGACCCAGCGGCGGAAAATGGGAGATGTTGCTCTTAACGGGTGTACTTCATCAACTTGCATATTCCGCAACTAAAGGCGGCTCAGCCCACCCAGCGCCAGATCCCCGCCGGAACGCCCGCCGCGTGGATATGGCCGTAAGTCGCCGCCAGCCACAGGACGAGGGCGACCAGCCATAGCGGCAGACCGACCGAGGCCAGCCGGCTCCAGCGCGGCCAGAAGCTGGTCCGGCTTTCCCATTGCGTCCATGCCATGCCCATCAGCGCGGCCTTCTTGCGGTCCTGCAGATGGCTACCGACGAGAGCGAGGATCAGGATCGAACTGGCGACGATGGTGGTGCGCGCGCTCCAGCCAATCAGGATATGCGCGATGGCCCATAGGGCGATGCCCCACATCATCGGGTGGCGGGTCACGGCAAAGACGCCTGTCGGACTGGCGGCGGCAACTTTTTCCGCAGGCGTATCGGGCAAGGCGGGATTGCCCCGGAACGATCCGAACAGCAGCACCAGTGCCGCCAGCGTGAGCAGGCTGGCCGCGGCCCACAGGACATCCCCCAAGGGGCCGGTCACGCCGCCAGTACCCGGCGGCGAGGCGCGGAAGGCCAGCACCATCCACGCCATGCAGCCAAGGGCGATCAGCGAATAGACGCCCAGGAAGGGCTTTTCCCCCAAGGCCCGCACCAGCGGCGCGCGCAAGGGATGGGACAGCACGAAATGCCAGCCCGTAAAGGCGGTCGAAGCGGCAATCAGCGAGATAAGCGACGGGTCCATCACAGGCTCCTTCGCTTTAGATCATCTCACCAATCATAGGCCTTGGGCAAGGCGCCTTCCTGCGGCGTGCGATAACGGTCGCGCAGTTTGGTCTGATGGTTTTCCAGCGGCTGTTCGTTTCCATCGATGAAGACGCGGATCGGGGCGGAGCCGAGTTCCAGCGGATCGCCGTCCCAAAGCACCACGTCACCGGTTGCGCCTGCCTTCAGCACGCCCATGCCGGGCATTCCGCTGATCTCGGCAGGGACGGAACTGATCGCCGCAAAGGCCGCGCCCCAGCTGAGGCCGCTGGCGCCCGGAAGCTTCGTCAGCGCCACCAGATTGCCCGCCTGCTGCGGGGCATAGCGCGGCTGGTTCATGTCGAAGAAGCGGCCGATGGCCACTTTCACCCCGGCAGCGTGCATCCGCCCGACATTGGACTGGGTCGCCGCCAGCTGTTCGAACTGGGCGGGCAGGTCGTTCAGCGCATTGGCGATCACCGGCACCTTCACCGCGGCGATTTCCTTGGCTACCATCCAGCCTTCGCTTGCCCCCGCCAGCACCAGATCGAGCTTGGGGAAATCCTGCCGCAGCTTCAGCACCGCCAGAATATCGGCCGCGCGCTCGACATGGACGTAGAGCGGCTGGCGCCCTTCCACTACCGGGATCAGCGCGGCGGCATCGGGGCGGTTGAGCAGCGCATCGTCATTCCGACCATTGCGCGAGGCCAGATCCTGCGCCTCTGCAAGGGCGTTGCGGAAGGTGACATAGGCCGCTGTGCGGCTGCCGCCTGCCAGCGCGCCGCCGCCTTCGCCCAGCTCGACATATTGGAAGCTGCGCGGCTTCACCACCGGCTCGCCGTCGGAACCGAGATCGATCACCGCGCCCTGTCCGGCGAAGATCGCATTGCCGGAACGGGGGAAGACGCTGGCCCGCGTCACACCGCCCGCGCGGCTGACCTTGATGTTCTGCGCCAGCGGATTGACCACCGGGGCAATATCCAGCGCGGCGCTGAAGATCGATTTGTCAGCACTGATGTCACGGCTCTGTTCCACACCGTCGACATCGTAGAGGCCGAGATCGGTGAGAGCCGAGAACAGGCCCGGCGTCACCCATTTGCCGGTGCCGTCGATCTGTTCGACGCCCTGGGGCACGGCTATGCCCTTGCCCACGGCGGCCACTTTGCCGCTGCGCACCACTACTGTGGCATCGGCAATCGGCTCGCTCCCATCGCCCAAGGCGACCGTCGCATGAGTGATGGCAAAATCCTGCGCGGCGGCAGGCGCTGCAAGGCCGAGCGCGGCGACGGCCGCGAGGAGCGAGGAGAGGCGCGTCATTTCACATCTCCTTCACCGGGCTGGCCCAGTTCGAAATCGCTCACCGGGCGGCGTTGGGGATCGAGCGCATCGAACATCAGCGCCCCATCGATCCAGACCTTCTCGGGCCGCGAATAGACCGACAGCGGATTACCGTTCCACAGCACCACATCGGCCATCTTGCCCTTTTCGAGGCTGCCGGTGAGCTTGTCGATGCCCATGGCCTTTGCCGGATTCAACGTGAACCAGCCGACCACCTGCGCATCGGGAATGTCGATCCCCATGCGCTTGCCGGCGGCCTGTGCCTTGGCGGCTTCCTGATTGAGGCGCTGGATGCCGTTCTCGTCATCCGAATGGATGATGACGCAGGCCCCGGCCTGCTGGATCAGCGCAGCGTTTTCAGGGATCGCGTCATAGGCTTCCATCTTGAAGCCGTACCAATCCGCCCAGACGGCGGAACAGACCCCCGCCTGCCGCAGCAGATCAGCAATCTTGTAGCTTTCCACCGCATGGTGGAAAGCCGTGACCTTGTAGCCCATCTCTTTCGCCATATCGAGGACGAGGGCCATCTCATCCGCGCGATAGCAGTGGTTCTGGACCAGGATATCGCCTTCAAGCACGCCGGCGAGGGTTTCCATCGCCAGATCGCGCTCCTTGCGGTCACCTGCGGCATATTTCTTCGCGTCGAGCCAGGTCTTCCGATTGACCGCGAAATTGCCCATCCGGGTCATCGGCGAACGTCCCTGCCCGCCATAGACGCGCTTGGGATTCTCCCCGCAGGCCATCTTGAGGCTGTAGGGCGCGCCGGGAAACTTCATGCCCTGCACCGTGCGACTGGGCACGTTCTTGAGGGTGACCGAACGGCCGCCCATCAGATTGCCAGATCCCGGCAGAATCTGCAGCGCGGTGATCCCGCCATTGGCCAGCGCGCGGGAGAAGCCCGGGTCCTGCGGCCAGACGCTGTGTTCCGCCCATACCTGCGGAGTGGTTGGATCGGTCATCTCATTGCCGTCCTCATGGGCGGCAACCGAAGGCGTGGGATAATCGCCAAGATGGGAGTGAATATCGATCACGCCGGGGGTGACGAATTTCCCAGTCCCATCGATGCGGGCATAGCCCTCAGGGATGGCGAGCGAGCCATTGCCCACCGCCACGACCTTGCCGTCGGAAAACAGCACGGTGCCCTTGTCTATCCGGCCGCCCTTCCCGTCATAGATCGTGGCACCCACCAGTGCGGTCGGCGTGCCGGGATAGGCCTGGTAGGTGGATGGATAGGGCGTTTCGCCGGGCCCACCCTTCGCCTGTTCGGCGCCGGTCGCGCTGGCGCTCTTCACAGTGGCGCCGTCGCCCGAACAGGCGCCGAGCGCGAATGCCCCCGTCAGCGCGACAAGGATCGCTGCATGCTTGCGTGCCATGAACCCGCTCCGTCTCAGTTAGGCAGTTTGGTGGCGGGATGGATGCCCGCAGCCTCGGCCTCTCCGGCTTCGGCCTTGCCCAGCAGATCATCACCCACATTGTCGTCACGCAAGGTGTCAAGATGCATCAGCTTCTTGACCAACGGACTGACGACCAACACGCCGATACCAATCGCGATCGCGATCCAGCCCACGGTGGTCCACACGTCGAGGAAAAGCTCCTTCGCCGCTTCGCCGCTTTCCGCATTCTCGGCGCCCGTCATCGCGGACAATTGCCCGGCGACGAAATTGCCGCCTGCTGTCGCGAAGAACCACGCGCCCATGATCAGGCCCGCCATGTGCCACGGGGCAAGGCGGTTCATCGCCGAGAGGCCGACCGGGGAAAGGCACAGTTCGCCGGTGGTGTGCAGCAGATAGAGAAGGACGATCAGCCACATCGACGTGGCGGTGTTGACGCCCCCAGCCTGAGTGCCCCACACCAGCAGGAGGAAGCCGAGGCCGACCTGCACGATGGCGAGGCCGAACTTGGCGGGGGTAGACGGTTCAAGCCCGCGGCGGCCAAGAGCGGTCCACAGCCAGGCGAACAGTGGGCCAAGCAGGATGATGAAGGCCGCGTTGACCGACTGGAACCAGGTGGTGGGCACTTCCCAGCCGAGGAACATCCGGTCCACATGGCGATCGGTGAACAGATTGACCGAGGCGCCTGCCTGTTCGAACAGGCCCCAGAAGACCGGCTGCAGCAGCAGCAGGAAGATGATCACCAGAATCCGGTCCCGCTCATGCTTGCCAAGCTTGGTCACCGCGATCCAGGCGATATAGGCCAGCAGCATCGCCCCCGAAACGAGCAGCATCCAGCCAACCAGTTCCTGCGCCTGAACCAGCACCCACAACACGCCGATAGCGCCAAGGCTGATGGCATAAAGCAGCCATTCGAGACGGATGCCGGCAACAGGCTTTGCAAGCAGTTCCGGCGAAGGAGGTTCTGCCCGGCCCATGAGCAGCGGCTTGCCGATGATGAACACAATCAGACCCAGCAGCATGCCCACGCCAGCCGCGCCGAAGCCGTAGCTCCAGCCATAGGTCTCGCCCAGATAGCCCGCGATCAGCACACCGAAGAACGAGCCGAGGTTAATCCCCATGTAGAAGATCGTATAGGCGCCGTCGCGGCGCACGTCGGTCAGCGGATAGAGCTTGCCGACGATCACCGAGATATTGCCCTTGAGGAACCCCGACCCCACGATGATGAAGCTGAGAGCCAGCCAGAATATGTTGATTGCCGGATCGCCCTGACCGCCAGACCCTTCGAAGGCCATCAGGAAGTGGCCGAAGGTGAGGACCACCGCGCCGAACAATACGGCCTTGCGCTGGCCCAGATAGCGGTCCGCCAGCCAGCCCCCCAGAACCGGGGTGATGTAGACCAGCGATGTGTAGGCGCCATAGATCAGCGAGGCGCGCCCATCGGAAAACAGCCAATGCTTGGTAAGGTAGAAGATGAGCAGGGCGCGCATCCCGTAATAGGAAAACCGCTCCCACATCTCGGCGAAGAACAGGACGAAAAGCCCCTTCGGATGCCCCAGTAAAGTCGCGCGGGCATCCCCGCTTTCCGCATATTGGCTTGCCATCGGCAATCGGTCCCCATTCGTCTGCGGGCGTGATGCGGCCCTGCTGAATGGCGTACCCTAGCCGAAATGGCAGGCTTGTGAAGCGCGCTTGTTGCATTCGTAACCGCATTGCCCACTGCGTCAGGACCGGCTGCCCGGCTTGACCTGCCCCGCTGTATTATGGCACTGATGCACCTGGGTGCTCCCCCGTGAACTCCTTAGGACCGACCATGTCGCAAGCCACCCGCCCCGTTTATCTCAAGCTACGCGATCTGATCGCAGCGGCGATCATTGAAGGGCGTTATGCAGAAGGGGAGATGCTGCCTTCGGTGCGGGCCTTCGCGGCGGAACAGGGCGCCAATCCGCTCACCGTGGCCAAGGCCTATCAGCAATTCCAGACCGACGGGCTGGTGGAAGTCCAGCGCGGCGTCGGCATGTTCGTGGTTGCAGGCGCGGCGGAGAAACTGCGCCGGGCCGAGCGCGAGGCTTTCCTTGCCGCCGAATGGCCCGAGATTCGCGAAAGGATGCTGCGGCTGGGCATTGCCCCGTTGGATTTGCTGAGTGATGCATGAGTGGCGGAATTGCCGCGTTCCAAACCATTGATTCAGCGGTTTGACCTAACTCATTGCAACGATGCGCAGCCTCTGGCAGTTTTGATCATTGGCGCATGAGGCGCCCTGCCCCAGGGGGTGTAACGATGATCAGATCCGAATTGCTGCAGGCACTGGCCAAGGACAATCCCGAACTGCGCGCTGACGAGATCGAGCAGGTCGTCGATATCTTCTTCGACGAGATCGCGCAGAGGTTGGCCGAAGGCGGCCGCGTGGAATTACGCGGCTTCGGTGCCTTTTCGACCAGACAGCGAGAAGCCCGTACCGGACGCAATCCCCGCAGCGGGGATGCGGTGAGCGTCCCATCCAAGCGCGTGCCCTATTTCAAGCCGGGCAAGGAAATCCGCGAACGCCTGAATAAGTAAGGCGTTCGGCTCCTTCCAGATAAACGTATATCCGATGGCGGCTGGCGGCGCACTGTCGGCTGCGGTTGGCAGCCTTGCGCAGCTGATCGGGGCCGGACTGTGCATGCTGGCCGGTAGGAGTGGGGGTGGTAGCGCAGGAAACGCGCGCGCTCCCGGCCGTCTTCGGGACCGGACAACTGAAAAGAAAAGGGCGCGGATCCGAAGACACGCGCCCCCCAGTTTTGCTTTGAAACAGCCTTACTTGAAGTTCTTTTTCACACCAATCGTGAACGTCCTCGGCAGGCCAGGTTGGCCGGTTACAATGCCGAGAGAGTTGGACGCATCCGAAATGCTGTTGAAATAGTATTTGTCGAAGATGTTTCTGACCTCACCGTAGAACTGCCAACCCTCGTCTGCGGTCGTAAACGCGAGCCGCCCATTTGCGACAAAGTAGCTGTCGACCAGTGAGAAGGGCGTGTTTTCCGAGGTGGTATAGATTTTACCTTGGTACGCGCCGTCGAGGCGGAAGCTCAGCTCGGCACCGTTCTCGAACTCGTAGTCGTATTGCCCGCCCACGGACCAGGACCACTTCGGCGTGTACGGTGTCGTCGCGTCGATCGGAACGCTGGTGTTCGTAAGCGTACCGGTAACGAGATCGAACGGTCCGGTAAACTCGAAGTCGATGTAGGCCAGCGACCCGTTGAACTGAAGGCCGTCCACCGGGTAGATGCTGGCCTCGAACTCGACGCCCTTCATTTCACCGCTGCCGACGTTCTCGGGCCGCAGGCACGGGAACGGTAGAGCCGATTCAGGGCAGACCAGCTTGGTGCCCTGGATATCGTCATACTTGTTGTAGAACGCCGCACCGTTCAGGCGTAGCCGCCGATCGAACAAGTCTGCCTTGAAGCCAGCTTCGTATGTGGTGAGTGTTTCCGGATTGAACGCCAACGCCTGATCGGCGATGAACGGGCGCGGGTTGATGCCGCCGCCCTTGAAGCCGGTCGACACCGAAGCGTAAGCCATCAACGCATCGCTGAAACGATAGTTCGCCACCACACGCCAATCGACCCGGTTGCCCGTGAACGGCGGAGGCGAATATCCCAGGAAGCCCACCAGTGCGCAGTTGGACGTGGACCACGGACCAAAGTTGGCGCACGAAGCTGCATCAGGCGCCGAGTAGTCCGGATTGCGCCGGAAATACTTGTAGGCTTTCGATTCTTTCGAATAGCGAATGCCGCCGGTCAGAGTGAGATTGTCGGTCGGATGCAAGTTGATGTTGGCGAACACCGCCTTCGATTCGGACGGCGTCTCGTCAGGTCCGTGAATGAAGTCGATGGGCGTCGGCGCGGCGACGTAGTTCAGGTCGACGCGTGCTTCATATTCGCCGTACTGCTTGAAATAGAAGCCGCCGACGGTTCCGTCGATCAGGCCATCGGCGAGGTTGAAGTTAAGCCGAAGTTCCTGGCTCCAGGCCCAGTGCCGGTTGATGTTGTTGAGTTGCGCTTCGCCGACCGGCGTAACGTCCTGGTCTTCCGCCCAGGTCGATTCATATTTCCGGTAGCTGGAAATCCACACCACCTGTGCCGCCTCGGAGATGTCGTACGTGACCGTGCTGTGGGCACCCCAGCCTTTGAAAGTGTTCTTGGGGATCGCGTAATAGGGCTTGAACGGTGAGGTGACCGTCGGCTCCATCGCGTCCATGTAGTTTGCGTAGCTGATGTATCGCGGATCGTAACCTGAAGGCGGCGTGTCGCAGCTATACGGGCCGGCGGCAACGAACTGACAGCCGATCGTGACCGCCATGCCATCCTTGCCGCGAAGCCACGGCGTTCCCGAGCCGCCGGTGTCCAGCGCCGGGTTCTGCGAGGTCGGGTCGAAGGGGATGCCCGGCGCGCCTGCCGCAATGAGCACCGCAGCCCCAGGATCGCCGGTTTGGCTGGTGTAGTCGGCGGTGAGATAGACATTGAGCCGGTCGGTCGGTTGCCAATCGAGCGCAAGGCGGGTGGCGACCACTTGCCTGCCGCCCATCGTACCGTTTTCGGGGGCCCGTCCGATCGAACCGTTCGCCGGAACGTTTGAAGTGGGGTGTGACAAGCCGTAGTCGATCAGCTTGACGTAACCGTCAGTGCTGCGCGCCAGACCGGAGATGCGGGCATTGAGCGTATCGGTGATCTTGAAGTCACCGTAACCCCGCACCTTCATGTCATTGAACGAACCAAAGGAGACTTCGACCGAGCCGCTGCCATCGCCCTTCGGCTTCTTGCCGAACAGCTTGATCGCACCGCCGATCGAGTTCTTGCCCGCGAGAGTGCCCTGCGGGCCACGGAGAATCTCGACGCGGTCGAGGTCCATAAGCTCCATCAACGAGCTTTGCAGCGTCGGGATGTAGACGTCGTCGATGTAGACGCCGACGCCCGGATCGCGCGCGTAGATAAAGTCGGTCTGACCGACGCCGCGAATGTATGCGATCAGGCCGTTGCCCGAGCCTTGGCCCTGCGGTTTCAAGGTCACATTGGGCGCTTGCGCGGCAATCTGCGCAGTGTCGGTCTGGCCGCGGGCCTCAAGCATCTCGGCATTTACCGCGGTAATCGCGATCGGCGTATCTTGCAGTTTCTGCTCAACGAACTGTGCCGTGACGATAATGTCGGTGTTACGGCCACCGCTATCCTCGTTGCCTTCGTCCTGCGCATAAGCCGGCGCTGTCATCCCGGCCATGATGGCCAGCGAAGACACGACGCCCATGGTTTTGAGCTTCATGTAGACATCCTCCCAAATCGGGACCGTTTCGGCCCCGAATTCTCACCAATTTATCAGTCGCAGACTCCGACCGTGCCGGACGGCCGCGAATGACCCCATCGGGGAGGCTTCCAGAAGAGCGCATTCGAGGCGCCCAATTTCCTCCCCATGTCATTCAACTAGACTCGATCAGGGGGCGCGCAAAGAGCGCAGAGCGCACCGGGCATACCGAAAGCGAACTTGATGTCACTATGTGGCAACACTGGAAAACTCCCGAATTATTGTCCAATTTGACAATATCCGATTGCGCTACTTCGCTCGCGAACAAGACGCTTCGGCGCGAAGCAGGTAATTCTTCGGGCAAGGGGTAAACCTGCCGGGAGAAGGTAAATATGCGTAATTCCTTGTATAAGAGGCGCAAGTGGCGGGCATGACACCGGCACAGGCGGTGCCTGCCGGCGCAAGTCAGGATGGCTCGCAATCCTTCGCCTACGAGTTGCGCGTGTTGCTTTTGCTCGGTCTGGCGTTCGGATTTGCCTATTTCGATCGCATGGCGATGACCTTCCTCGGTCCTTTCGTGATCGAGGATCTTTCGCTCTCCAACACCGAAGTCGGCGCGCTTGGTTCAGGCCTTTCGGTCACATGGGCGCTGGGCGCTTATTTCGTCGGCCGCTGGTCGGACAGCATCGGCGCGCGCAAGCCCTTCCTGCTTGCCGCACTGGTGATCTTCTCCTTCTGCTCGGTGATGTCGGGCCTTGCCTGGAACTTCGGCACGCTCTTCGCCACTCGCGTGGTGATGGGGGCGGCAGAAGGACCGTTCCTGCCGATCTGCCTTGCGATCATGGCCGCGGCCTCGGCCGAAAGCCGTCGGGGCCTCAATGCGGGCATGGTCCAGAATGTGTTCGGATCGCTGCTGGGCACTGCAGTCGCGCCGATCGCGCTGGTCTGGCTGGCGGAGGCCTATGGCTGGCGCGTCGCCTTCTATCTGGCGGGGGTGCCGGGGCTGATCCTGGCCCTGCTGATCTGGCGCTTCGTGGCAGAGCCGCCGCGCGCCGCGCCTGCTCCGGGCACGGCAACGCCGAAAGATGCCTCGCTCTCACCCTGGCACATGCTGGCGCAGCGCAATGTGCTGCTCTGCTCGATCCTCAGCTGTTTCGCGGTGGGTTCTGCCGTGGTCGGATCGATCTTCATGCCGCTCTATCTCGACGGCCCTCGCGGGATTGATCCGGCGAGCTGGAAATGGATGATGGCGGTGGTGGGCCTGTGCCCCGGCGTGGGCGCAGTGGTGCTGGCGGCGCTTTCCGACCGGATCGGGCGCAAGCCGCCCATGATCGTGGGTGCGATGCTGATGACCCTGCCCCCGCTGGCCCTGCTGCTGGTGCCGGGTACGCCCGCCATGCTCACCGCGCTGATGTTCCTGGGCTGGATGGGCATGGGCATCTTCCCGCTTTTCATGGGCGTGGTCCCCGCCGAAACGCTCGGCCGCGCCCGCGCGGCGACAGCCATGGGGCTGGTGGTGGGCATTGGCGAGCTGAGCGGCGGCGTGCTCGGCCCGATCCTGGCCGGGCAGCTGGCGGATAATTACAGCCTCGACGTAGCCCTGTGGCTGCAGGCCGGGCTTGCGCTTGCCGGTGGGCTGACCGCGCTGCTGCTTACCGAAACCAACCCGCGGGTGCTTGCCCGCCGCGCAGAAGCGAGGCTGGCCCATGGCTGAGAAACAGAACGTCATCCTTGTCGGCGCCGGGCCGGTCGGCTTCCTCGCCGCACTGGGCCTTGCCCGGCAGGGGATCGAGGTGACGATCCTCGATGCCGAAAGGCAAGTGAACACCTCGCCGCGCGCTGCCGTCTATTACCACACCACGCTTTCGATCCTGAACAAGCTGGGCGTGGCCGACGATGCCCACGCGATCGGCCTCGCCAGCACCGAATTCAGGATGCACTGGCTGGAAACCGGCGAAGTGATGAGCTCGGACATGCGCGACGCGCTCGATCCGGGGCAGGAATACGATCACAATCTCCATTTCGGTCAGCACATATTGGCCGAGCTGGTGATGAAGCATCTCGCCCGCCTGCCGCACACGCAAGTGCTGTGGGGGCACAGGGTCACCGCGATGGAGCAGTCGACAGGCGGGGTGACGCTGACGGTCGAGACCGACGATGGCGTGAAGCAGATGTCCGCCGATTGGGTGATCGGCACCGATGGCGCGCGTTCCACCATGCGGCGGCTGATGGGGCTGGATTTCGAAGGCTTCACCTGGCCCGACCGCTTCGTGGCGACCAATATCGAATACCCGTTCCTGGAAAACGGCTTCTGCAACGCGAATATGGTGGTCGATCCCGTCAACTGGGCGGTGGTCGGCAGGCTGGGGCGCGAGAATCTGTGGCGCCTGACCTATGGCGAGGATGCCGCGCTGGACGAGGCGACGATCCTCGAACGCCTGCCCGAACGCTTCACCGCGATCCTGCCCGATCCTTCGCTGCCCTATCGGATCGACAACTTCTCCCCCTATCGCGTGCATCAGCGCAGCGCCCCGACCTACCGCGTAGGCCGCGCATTGCTGGCGGGCGATGCGGCCCATGCCTGCAACCCCTGTGGCGGGCTGGGGCTGACCGGCGGGGTGCTGGATGCGGACGCGCTGAGCGATACGCTGGGCGCAGTGATCCACGGAAGGGCGCCCGACAGCGTGCTCGATTTCTATTCGCAGGAACGCCGCCGCGTGTTCCTGGAAGTCGCTTCTCCCCTGTCTTCCAATTTCAAGCGCTTGCTTTCGGAGAGCGATCCGGTGCACCGGGCCACGGATAAGGAACAGATGATGGCGGAGGGCGAGAAAGGCGGGGCCGAAATCCGCGCTTCCTCGCTCGCCGAACTGATGAAGGGCCAGCCGATGCCGGTTCCCGCGCCCGTGATACAGGAAGACGCATGAGCGAATTTGCCTATAGCACCGAAGGTTTCGAACGGTCGGTCTACCGCATCGATGGCGTGGAGACAGTGGTCTACGAAATCGGTGACGGCCCGCCTTGCGTCTATTTCCACGGCGGCGGGACCTATCACGGGTTCGAATGGGCGCGCGATTTCGCGGATTCCTTCCGCATGATCCTGCCGATCCATCCCAATTTCGGCGAAAGCGCCGATGCCGATTTCACCGGCGTGGGCGATTATGTGATGCATTACGAAATGCTTTTCGCCGCGCTGGGGCTGGAAAGGTTCCACCTGATGGGTGCCTCCATGGGCGGACATTTCGTCGCGCGTTATGCCGGGGAGCATTGGGACGAGATCGACCGGCTGGTGCTGGTTTCCCCCGCCGGATTGAAGAGCGATAAGGCCTCCATTCCCGATTTCTCGCAAATCCCGCCGGAGGATCTGCCCGGCTGGTTCGTCGAGAGCCGCGAATGGCTGGAACCTTACTGGCCGTCTCAGCCCGGCCCCGAATGGCTTGCCCTGCGCCAGCGCGAAGGCGCGGCGGCCTTCCGCACGCGGGACGAGGTTGCGGTTTCCGATGCGAAGCTGCGCGAAACGCTCAAGGGCTTCGACCGGCCGGTGCTGCTGCTGTGGGGCGGTGATGACAAGATCGTGCCGCCCGGCTTCATTCCCGAATGGCAGGGCCTGCTGCCCGATGCGGAGCTGGTGGTGATCCCCGGCGGGGCACATCTGCTGCTTGATGAGAATATGGCCGCCCGCAAGGCCGCGAAGGACTTCCTGCTCGGGTAAACCCTACCGCCCTGCCTCCATCCGCCGGGCGCGGCTGAAGGTCAGGGCGGAAAGCACTGCGGGCACGGCCATGGCGGCGCAGACGGCGCCCACAGTCAGCCCCTCGCCCAGCAGCCATCCGCCCACGATCGGCCCGAAGATGGAGCCGACGCGCCCGGCCGTGGTGGCAAAGCCCAGCCCGGTCGCGCGCAATTGCGGCGGGAAGGCATAGGCGATGGTCAGCCAATTGGCCGTGGCAGAGCCGAACAGCGTCGCCCCCATCAGCGGCGCGATCAGCCACAAGGCTTGCGGATTGCCGGCAAACTGGCCGAACAGGGCAATCAGCCCGGCAAGGCACAGCATGGTGGCCCACATCATGCGCTTCACGCCGATAGTGCCGCACAGAAAGCCGGTAGCCATCCCGCCCGCGATCCCGCCATAGGAAACCCATGCCGAATATTGCGCACCCAGCGTGTCCGAACCATTGGCCTGCGCCACCAGCGGCGGGCCCCAGTTGATGATGAAATACCAGGCGAACATGTTCAGCGCATGGGCCACGAACAGTCTGCCCAGTTCCTTCACATGGAATGGCTGGGCAATCTCCGCCAACACGGCGCTGCGCACACCTTCGGGGCGAGGTGGTAGTTCCGAAATCTCCGGAATGGCCATCCTGCGCAGCATCCGGTTCGTGCGCGCGATGGCGTGCTTCGGCTGGCGGGACAGCAAATAGTCGAGCGATTCCGCCAGCCACAGGAAGGCGATGGGGAACAGCAGCGCCGAGAGCGCCGATCCGACCCAGAAGATGCCCCGCCAGCCATAATTGCCCAGCACCGCCACAGCCACTGTCGCCCCGATGATTGTGCCCACCGGATAGGCGGCGGCCACGCAGCTCGCTGCGAATTCGCGGCGCCTGAAGCTGGCATATTCCAGCGCCAGCATCCCGGCCGTACTGGTCATTCCGCCGATCCCGATACCGGTGACGATGCGACCCGCTGCCATGGAAAAGAAGCCATGCGACCGGGCGGAAATTGCCATGCCCAGGCTCATGAAGATCAGGCAGGACAGGATCGCCGGGCGCCTGCCCCACTGGTCCGCCACGGGGGAGACCCCCAGCGCGCCGATGGCCATGCCGATGAGGTTCATCGAAAGGAGAGTGCCCAGCGCAGCGTCGCCCATCCCCCATTCACGCTTCAGGGCGGAACCCGCCTGTGCAAGGGCAAGGATGTCGTAGCCATCGATCATGTTGATCAGCACGCACAGGCCGATCACTGCATATTGCGGCAGCTGCATGGGGCGATTGCCCAGCACTTCGCGCGGATCGGAAACGGGCACAGGCGTTTCGCTTGCCACCAAGACTTCCCCCTCTGCCTGCCGCTATGTTGCGGCCTGCCGGGCAAGCTATGCTGCGCAACATGGCGCGCCAAGTCCACCGGGCGAAGGAGAGGTTGACCGTGAGCGAAGCCGAGCAGATCGTCTGCGATGTCGAGGCGGCGATGAAGCATATCGTGCGCGGGGAGAAGGCGACCTTCCACCCCGGTGCACGCGAAAAGAGCTATTGGCCGGTGGAGGAACACCGCGTCACCATCCGCGACATGCGGCCCCTGGCAGGGGAATTGTCGTTCGACCGCAACGGCTTCGTCCTGCTGGACGAACCCTCTCCCGTCAGGGATTTTGACAATCCGGGCCAGCTCGCGCTCTATTGCCGGGAAACCGAGGCACTGGTGCAGCGGCTCACCGGTGCGGCGAAGACGATCAGCTTCGGCGCGGTAGTGCGGACCAATGCCGGCGGCACCCATGGCCACAACATGCCGGCCTATGGTGCCCATGTGGATTACGGCGACCGCACTGTGCGGGACTTCGCCTATGATCTGCTGCCCAAGGAGGAAGCCGACCGCCGCCTTTCGGGTCGCTACATGCTGATCAATGTCTGGCGGCCGATCGTGATGGTGGAAAGCGCGCCCTTTGCCCTGTGCGATGCCAGCACGGTGAAGCGGGAGGATCTGTTCGACAGCGAAGTGGTGGGCGGCCTGGGCGATTTCGGCCGCCGCTCCCTATGGGGCTTCAACCTCGCCTGGGCGCCGGGCCAGCAATGGTACTGGGTGCCGCATATGCAGCCCTGGGAAGTGCTGGCCTTCAAGCTCTATGACAGCGATCCCGATGCGGTGCAGTTCACCGCGCATAGCGCATTCGACGATCCCGACACCCCGCCCGACGCCGCGCCGAGGCAGAGCATCGAATTGCGGACGATTTCGTTCATGGAGTGACGGGGGCTCAGGCTTCCACTGGCGAAGGCGTCTCCAGCGTCTTGACGAACCACAGGCCCTTGAGCCGCGCATCGGGATCGCGCGCCATGCCTCGCAGGCCTTCCAGCGCGCTATCCAATGCCGCACCGCCGCCGCAGGCATGGAAGACGAGCTGCTTGTTCGCGATGGCCTTGGGCGAGGTGCGCTCAAGATAGATCCGCCGCCTTTCCTCGGCATAACGGTCGAGCAAATTCGGGTCCGCCCCCTCCAGCACCACGGCGGCCAGTGTCGGCCAAAGCGCATAGGCATCGAACAGTCCGGTCGTCAGGCCATAGCCGCCGGTCGGATTGGTGACATGGGCAGCATCGCCCGCCAGCACCACGCGGCCCTTGCGGAAGCTTTCCGCCGCGCGCTGATGCATCCGGTAGGGGGCCGCCCGGTCCAGCCTGTGTCCCCCTTGTCCCACCAACAGGTGCTTGTATGCACACGCCAGGCGCTGGAGATAGTCCCTCTCCGGCAGGTCGGCATCCTCCATATAGGTGCAGCGCCACAGGCCTTCCTCGTCGATCTTCACGATCACGGCGCCCCATTGGTCGTCAATCACCATGGTCGTGCGGTCGTATCCGGCACTCTCGAAATCGTGATAGACATTGGTCGCCACGAAACGTTCCGGCCAGGTCATGCCCTCAAAACCCAGGCCCAGCGTCTTGCGCACCAGGCTCCCGGCCCCGTCCGCACCCACGACATAGCGGCAGGAGAGGAACTCGATCCCGTCCGGCCCTTCCATCGAAACGCGTACCGCGTCGGCATCCTGCGCCAGCGTGACCATGCCCGTGCCGAAACGGACGTCCGCATTGGGCAACGCCGCCAGCCGGTCCCGCGCGATGGCGGCAAGGCGATCCTGCCCCAGATGGATATTGTAGGGATAGGCCGTGCGACCCTGCAGAACCGACAGGTCGTAGCGGATTTCCTCGCCGGTCTTCTTCACCAGCCAGAGATAGTCGCTCTTGGCAAAGCCGATCCGTTCCGCCTCTTCGCGAATGCCCAGCCGCTCCAGCCCGTCGAGCACGGACCAGTGATAGACGGCGGCGCGCGGGCTGCTGACGATTTCGTCCTCGGCCTCCACCACACAGACCTTCACGCCAGCCTGTGCCAGCCCCAGCGCGGTGACAAAGCCGGTCGGCCCGCCGCCGACGATGATCACATCGTAATCGTACATATCTCTCTCCCGCCCGCGCTTCTGACAGAGGGCTTCGCGTGCTGCCAAGAGACTTTCGCCCATGTTCAAGCGGCAGGGCCGGGCGGGGCCTAGGACTTGGACAAAGAGGAGAGGAACGCAGTGGCCCAGGCAGAGCTTGATCTGACTATCGATGCGCGCGGCGGCAATTATCGCCTGCATGGCCGCTACAACCCCCAGTTCAGCGGGGTTGCGGAAGCCTTTGCCGAGAATTTCCGGGTGGAGGAGGAACTGGGCGCGGCCACATCGGTGGTGATCGATGGCTCAACGGTAGTCGATCTGTGGGGCGGCTGGGCGCGCGAGGATCGCTCTCGGGAATGGGGCGAGCATTCCACCGTCTGCATGATGAGCGTGGCCAAGGGCATAACCGGCATTGCCTTCAACATGGCGGTCGATCGCGGGCTGATCGACATCGACAAGCCGGTCGCCCATTACTGGCCGGAATTCGCGCAGAACGGGAAGGAAGACATCCTCGTGCGCTGGTGCCTCGATCACCGCGCGGCCATTCCCGTCCTCACCA
Organism: uncultured Caenibius sp.; assembly: GCA_963662855.2. Lineage (GTDB taxonomy): Bacteria > Pseudomonadota > Alphaproteobacteria > Sphingomonadales > Sphingomonadaceae > Andeanibacterium. The sequence continues at coordinate 293,877 of CAXXWL010000002.1, read as the reverse complement.
CCGACACGATGTATCCGGGCGGCTTCTTCGATTACCCCGCCTATATCCGCGCGCTGGAAGTGCAGGAACCGCTGTGGGAGCCGGGCACGCGCGCGGCCTATCACGTGCATAATCAGGGCTTCCTGCTGGGCGAGATCCTGCGCCGGGTTACGGGGATGACCGTGGGGCCGTTCCTGCGCCAGAACGTCACCGGGCCGCTGCACGCCGAATATTACATCGGCGGGATGAGCGAAGAGGAACAGTCCCACGTCGCCGAAGTGCTGCCCAACACCAAAGCGCGGCTGTTTGCGGCGAAGGACCAGAGTGTGCCGCCCAAGCCGACCACGCCGGAAGGCTGGCAGGACGGGGCCACCCTGCGCAGCTTCGCCTTCCTGCAGAACCCCAGCGAGCCGTGGCACACTACGATGAATTCACCGATCTGGCGCACTTGCGAGATCGCCAGCGGTTCCGGCCACGGCAATCCGCGCGGGGTGGCGCGCATCTATGGCGCTGCCGTGGGCGAGGTCGACGGGGTGAGCGTGCTCTCAAAACACGCGCTGGAGGCGATGCTGGTCGAGCAGCACAACCAGATCGAGCTGTTGCAGGACCGGCCCTATCATCAGGCGCTGGGGGTGCTGCTGAACACGCCGGAGGCGGTCTATATGGGGCCCAATCCGCGTAGCTTCGGCCATCATGGGCTGGGCGGATCGATCGGCTTCGGCGATCCCGACGCGAAGCTCGGCTTTTCCTATTGCTGCAACCAGATGCACGCCGTGGGCGACAATGGCCCGCGCGCAAAGCGCCTGATCGACGCGGTTTACGCGGCGATCGGCTGAGAAAGGACACGGAAAATGAACAAGGAACTTTTCGACAAGGGCATGAAGATCCGCCGCGAGGTGCTGGGCGATGCCTATGTCGACCGGGCGCTGGCAAAGAGCGGGCCGTTCAACGATCCGCTGCAGGAACTGGTCACCACCTATTGCTGGGGCTGGACCTGGGGGCGGGAGGGCCTGCCCCGCCGCGACCGGTCGCTGATCAACCTCGCGATGATCTCCGTGCTCAATCGCAGCCACGAGCTGAAGGCACATATTCGCGGCGCGCTCAACAACGGTCTCACCAAGGAAGAAATCCGCGAAGTGCTGCTGCAGGTGGGCATCTATGCCGGCATCCCCGCCACGGTGGACAGCTTCCGCATCGCCAATGAGGCCTTTGCCGAGATCGAAGCGGAAGAAGCATCATGAAAGACCAGAAGCGCCTGCGGATCGAGGCCGAATGCGGCAAATTGCCGCTGTTGTTCGCGCATTATGCCGATAATGGCGATCACGAGGCTATGGCCGCCCTGTTCACCGAGGATTGCATCTTCGCCCGGCCGTTCCAGCCGGATTACCCCTTCTACGGGCGTGACAAGGTGCAGGCGATCTTTCGCGACCGGCCGCCGATCCTGGTCCGCCACATCGTGACCAACGTGCTGGTGGAGGCGATTTCGGAGACGGAGGCCAAGGGCACCAATTACCTCGCCATGCTGTCCAGCCACAAATCGGTGGAGCCGCCGCAGGAGGCTGGCGCGCTCTATGTCGGCGGGTTCGAGGATCATTACGTGAAGACGCCCGAAGGGTGGAAATTCGCCAGCCGCTACGGTCAGGTCGCGCTGCATCTGGGCGGGGCCATGCCGGTCATTCCGCCGCCGACCGACAAGGCGCGCGGCGTGGGCAAGGGAGAGTGACATGAGCGTAAACGCCGCCAATGCCGACGAGCAGCTGGTGCTCGATTTCTTCGAGGTCCTGTCCTCGGGCGATCTCGAAAAGCTGCGCGGCTTCTATCACGACCAGTCCGTGTGGGAGCCCAAGGTGAAGGATATCGCCGGGGCCGGGCGCCATGTGGGCATGGACATCATCGACAAGTTCCTCGCCCCGGTGCGCGGCATGTTCCACCCGGGCGATCCCAAGGTCCACGTGCACAACATGTTTTCGCGTGGCGGCTGGGTCTGCGTGGAATCCAATTCCACCGGCACCACCATGGACGGCAAGGTCTATGACAATGACTATTGCTGGGTGTTCGAAATCTCGAACGGCAAGATCGACGCAATGCGGGAATATATGGACAGCCATTATACCGCCAAGCTCTTCGGGATGGACTGAGCGATGAAGTTCGCAGGCCGCCCGATCCTGATCTCCGGCGCGGGGCGCGGCCTTGGCGAGGGGATTGCGAAGCATCTCGCCGCCGAGGGCGCCATCGTGGGCGTGGCGGATATCGATCAGCCTTCCGCGCACAAGGTGGTGGACGCAATCCGCGCCGCCGGGGGCGAGGCCCATGCCTATGGCGGCGATCTGGGCCAGCGGGCGCAGTTCTTCAGCGTGGCGGAAGCTTTCCGCTACGATGCGGGCCCGCTGCGCGCGGTGATCAACAATGCATCGGTGCTGGTCTATGAGCCGATCGAGGATGTGACCGAGGAAACGCTCGACCGGATGTTGTCCGCCGGGCTCAAATCGGTCTTCTGGGGCGTGCAGGCCTTCCTCGCCTATCGGGATGAGGATGCGGGTGGCAATATCCTCAATTACTCCTCCCCGGTGGCCTATCGCGGGCGGCCCAACACGGGCGCCTATACGACCATCAAGGCGGGCATCGCCGGGCTGACCAAGGTGCTGGCGGGCGAGCTCGGCCCGCGCGGCATCCGCGTGAACGCCATTGCGCCGGGCAGCGTGCCCACGCCCGCCACCGAGGGTTTCGTCACGCCCGAACAATATGCCCAGCGCGCGAAGAACATCCCCCTGCGCCGCAACGGCACGCCGGAAGATGTCGCCCGCGCGGCGGCCTTCATCCTCTCCGACGAGGCGGATTTCGTGAACGGGGCGATGCTGGCCATCGATGGCGGCATCATCGCGGCGGGCTGACACAAGGGGACAACCGAACATGGCAAAGGTCTGGCAGGAACGGCTCGACACACTGCGTGAGGTCATCCTCGCGGACATCGCGCGCGGCGATTATTACGGGCTGGTGCTCACCGTGGGGCGCGGCGGGGAAAAGGTGTTCGAGGAGGCGCTGGGCGCGCAGGATGCCGCGGGCGAACGGGTTTTGCGGCTGGATAATGTCTTCTCGATCTTCTCCACCACCAAGGCCTTCACCAATATCCTGATCCTGAAAGCGATCGAGGAAGGCCGTTTCGCGCTGACCACCAAGGTGCGCGACGTGCTGCCGGAATTCACCGGAAAACCGCGCGAGGAGGCGACTTTCTATCACCTGCTCACTCACACGGCGGGCATGCCAGGCGTGTGGACACCGAAACCTAACATGTATCTAGATCGCCTTTCGGAGCTCTATGAGGCGACAATCGAGGCCGTGCATGGCGTGGTGGAGCCGGGCAGCCGCTGCGACTATTCGCCGCTGGTCAATCATGTGCTGATGGGCATGGCGCTGGTCCGCACCGACCCCAAGACCCGCGATTACCAGACCCTGCTGCATGAGGATCTGTTCGCCCCGCTGAAGATGGACAGCACCTCCATGGGGCTGCGGGCCGATTTGAAGGACCGCCATGTGCGGCCCGATCTGCGCGGCACGGTTCCGATCAAGCACCTGTCCCGCAATATCGAGGGCGACCACGCCCTGTTCGAAGACCCGGCGACTGAGGCCCCGCATGTCGGCTGCGCCTCCAGCTCCGGCGATCTCTATCGCTTTGCCGAGATGCTGCGCCGGGGCGGCGAGCTGGACGGGGTGCGCATCCTTTCCCCCCGCATGATCGCCGTGGCGCGGCAGGTGCATACGGGCGAAATGCCCAACGAACTCTACAAGGCCGCGCATCTGCGCGCGGGCTGGGACGTGGCGCCCGCCTATATGGGGCTGGGCTTCAATGTGCGCGGCACGAAAATCGTCAACCACCAGCTGGGCACGCTCACTTCGCCGGAGACTTACGGCAATTACGGCGCGGGCAGCACGCTCTTCTGGGTCGATCCGGAACTGGACGTCAGCTTCGCCGCCACCAGCGCCGGGGTGATGACGCAGACGGCCAATATCGAACGCTTCCAGAAGCTGTCCGACATGATTGTCTCGGCCATGCTCTGACGGCCAGGACGGCCGCAGGATTGAGGATGATTGAATGAGCGACGCAGACATCATTGCCATCGGTTCGGGCCATAACGGCCTTGTCGCCGCAGCCTATCTGGCAGTGGCGGGCAAGAAGGTGCTGGTGCTGGAACGCAATGAATGGTTCGGCGGCGGCGTGGTCACGCGCGAGCTGACCCTGCCCGGTTTCCGCCACGATCAGCATTCGATGAGCCACATCTTCATCCAGGGCAATCCGCTGCTGCTGAATGACGATCTGGGGCTGAAGTCGAAATACGGGCTGCGCTATGTCTTCCCCGAAGTGCCGATGATGAGCGTCTGGGAAGATGGCGCCACCCTGCCGCTGCATCGCGATCCGGCGAAATCGGCCGAGGCGATCCGCAAATTCTCCCACAAGGATGCGGAGACATTCCTCGAGATGTCCCGCCAGGCTGCCCAGTGGCTGCCGATGATCCAGGCGGGGCTCTATTCCCCGCCCATGCCGCTGGGCGCGCAGACCGCGATGATGGACCAGAGCGCCGAGGGCCGCGAGATCATGCGCACCATGGCGGTCAGCACTTTCGACCTGATGGAAGAGCTGTTCGAGCATGACAAGGTGAAGGCCCATTTCGGCCGGGTGGCGGGCGAAAACCTCGTCAGCCCGGACGAGAAGGCCACCGGCATCGGCGCCTATGTGTTCCTGGGCTTCCTCGAGAAATTCGGCTTCGGCGTGCCGATTGGCGGATCGGGCAGCCTGACCGCCGCGCTGATCGCCTGTATCGAGGATCACGGCGGCAAGGTGCTGAACAATTGCGAGGTACGCGAGATCGTGACCGACGGCACGCATGCAACCGGCGTGGTGCTGGACGATGGATCGCGCCTTTCCGCAAGGGACGGGATCATCGGCGCGATCCATCCGCATGTGCTGCCCGATATGGTCGCGGCCCTGCCGGAAAATGTCGCCCGGAATGCGAAGCGCACGCATATCACCGATGCGGCCTGCTTCACGGTCCACGCCGCTCTGGATGCGCCGCTCAAATTCAAAGCGGGCGATCTTTCGGCCGTGATGTACGAGCTGATGCCCGACAGCTATGAAGACATGCGCCGCGCTTTTGACGAGCTGCGCTATGGCAATTTCTCGCCCACGCCCCTGGTCGGCGTCGGCCAGCTGACCCAGCACGATCCCAGCCGCGCGCCTGATGGCAAGGCGATCTTCCATGCCTGGGACTATGTGCCCTACACCCGCAAGGACGGACGCAACTGGGATGAGGCCAAGGGCGAATTCGCCGAGAAGATGATCCGCCGCATGGGCACCTTCATCGAGAATGTGCCGGACGTGGTGCTGGATTATCATTGCGACAGCCCGGTGGACATGGAGCGGACCAGCCCCAGCTTCCTGCGCGGCGATCTGCACGGCATTGCCACCACCACCTATCAATCCGGCTCCCACCGGCCCACGCCGGAGCTGGGCCAGTATCGCGTGCCGGGCGTGGAGGGGCTCTATCTGGTCGGGCCGTTCCAGCATCCGGGCGGCGGCGTGTTCGGCGCAGGGCGCGCAACGGCGCAGGTAATGGCCGAAGATCTCGGCATCGATTTCGACCGGATCGGCGTCCAGTGAAGATCTATTCCGCCGACAAGAGCGAGCTGATGCAGGTTTCCGCCATAGAGCGGAAGGGCAACGATCTCGTGCTCAAGGGCAAGGTCTTCGGCACCATGCCGATGAGCGCCACTCTGACCCCGGAACAGGCGCGTGCCGCGTTCAAGCTGCTGACGCCGCAGCTGATCCTGTTCCTCCTCACCATGCCGTTCCGGTCCTCCAAGGGAGACAAGAAATGAAGCGCCACGAAGGCAAGACCATGCTCGTCACCGGTGCGGCCGGGGCGATCGGCTATGCCACTTGCGAAATCCTCGCCCGCGAAGGGGCGCAGGTTATGCTGGTGGATATCGATGCGGCAAAGCTGGAAGAACGGGTGAAGGCACTCAGCGATGCGGGCCACACAGTGTTCGGCCACCATGCCGATTGCGCGGACGAAAAGCAGGTGATCGCCTATGCCGAGGCGGCGCTGAAGGCGATGGGCCAGGTGGACGGCTTCTTCAACAATGCCGGGATCGAAGGGCACCTTGCCCCCACGCATGAATATGAAGTCGCCGAATTCGACCGGGTGCTGCACGTGAACCTGCGCGGCATGTTCCTGGGCCTGCGCTATGTGCTGCCGGACATGGTGAAGCGCGGCAAGGGCGCGGTGGTGAACACCGCCTCGATCGGATCGGAACGCGGCCTTGCGGGCGCCTGCGCCTACAACGCGGCCAAGCACGGCGCGGTAGGCCTCACCCGCACGGCGGCTAGCGAAGTGGCGCAGAAGGGCGTGCGCGTGAATTGCGTGATGCCCGGCGTGATCGAGACCCCGCTGCTGGTCGGCATGCTGGAACAGATGTTCGACGATGTCGCGGCGGGCATGAAGAAGCTGGGCGAAGTCGCCACGCTCAACCGCGTGGGCCAGCCCGCCGAAGTGGGCAATGTGGTGAGCTTCCTGCTCTCGGACGAGGCAAGCTACGTCAATGGCGCGAAATGGGAAATCGACGGCGGCGCGCTGGCGACGATCCGCAACGATATCTAACCGCTCAGCACCGCATCCAGACCGGGCACGATAAGCGTGCGTCCGCCGCCGAAATCGTTGCGGACCACGATCAGGCCCTTCTTCTCCAGATGTTCCAGCAACCGGCGGATGCGGCCGGGGGAACTGGTGCCGTAGACGCGGGAAAGCTCCTCGTCGTCGGGCTCCCCGATCCCCTGCGCCGCGTGGCGCGCGATGGTGAGGAAGGGGGCGAGCACATCGTCGTCCAGCCCCTCGCCCATGGCGACGATCTTCTCGCGCAATTCCGGCTCCAGCCCGTCGAGCCCGGCCAGCGCGATGGCGAACATGCGGCGGAAGCCCGCCATGTCGGGCGTGGCGGCGCTGGCCTGCCGCTTGCGGCAATGGAGCAGGAAGGTCTGGTAGAGCGCGGCGGCCGGCTGGAAGGCGGCACGCGGATCGCTCGCCATGGCGCGCATGATCTCTTCCACCACCTGCGCCGGGCGGGTTGAGGATTCGCGCGAAACCTCCGTCCCATCCTCGTTCCGCTCCGGCTCCGCTTCGAAGCGGGTGATCTGTTCGGAAAGCTGCTCGGCAGTGAAGGCGGGCGGCGGCGGGGCGGCGCGCTTGGCCTCGGCCTGGCTTTCCATCACGGCGGCGAGTTCGGCATGGAGCAGCGCCTCCATTTCCTCCGCAGGCGCGGTGGGCAGCGGGGCGAGCTTGCTGGCGGTCTGCTTGGGGCCTGATTTCACCGGGCCGACCTTCACCGCGCTCGGCCGGCGGCAGATCGCCGGGCCGAGGCCGAGGAAGCGCCCGCGCTCAAGGTCGCGGATACGCTCCGCCTGTCGCCGTTCCATGCCCAGCAGATCGGCCGCGCGCAGCATGTCGATATCCAGGAAAGTGCGCCCCATCAGGAAGTTGGAGGCTTCCGCCGCGACATTCTTGGCGAGCTTCGCCAGCCGCTGCGTCGCCACGATCCCGGCCAGCCCGCGCTTGCGCCCGCGGCACATGAGGTTGGTCATCGCATTCAGCGTGATCCGGCGCGTATCCTCACTGATCTCGCCCGCCACGGCGGGGGCGAACATCTGCGCCTCGTCCACCACCACCAGCACGGGGAACCAGTGTTCGCGCGGGGCATCGAACAGGGCAGTCACGAAATGGGCGGCGCAGCGGATCTGCTGTTCCACATCCAGCCCTTCCAGCGCCAGCACCACCGAAGCGCGATGCTGCCGCACCCGCGCGGCCAGCGCCTCGATCTCGCCGGTGGAATGGGCCGCGCCGTCAATCACCACATGGCCGAAATGGTCGGCCAGCGAAACGAAGTCCCCTTCCGGGTCGATCACCACCTGCTGCACCATGCCGGCGCTTTCTTCCAGCAGGCGGCGCAACAGGTGCGATTTGCCGGACCCGCTGTTGCCCTGAACAAGCAAGCGGGTGGCCAGCAATTCTTCGAGGTCGATCCGGACCGGCTGGCCCGTTTCGTCCTCACCTATGACGATGTGCGAATCCACGCGCCTGAGCTAGCGGCAGGAGGCGGTCAGCCCAAGGGGGAAAGGGAGGTTTTCCAGATGTGCGTGCGGATCGCCGCTCTGCTTGTCAGCCCCGTCCGCCTGCGCGGTAGTTCCTCGGGCTCATCTCGAAGCGGCGGCGGAAGGCGCGGCAGAAGCTGGAGAGGTCGTTGAAGCCGACATCATAGGCTACGTCCGTCACCGTGACCTCGCCGCCCTCGCGCTCCAGCCGCCGCGCGGCCAGTTCCAGCCGGCGGTTCTGGATGAAGGCACGCGGGGTGGTGCCCATTTCGGCGAACAGCATCTGCACATAGCGCGCCGAAACGCCCATCCGGCGGGCAAGGCGGTGAACATCCAGATCGGGATCGGTCAGATCAGCCTCCACCGCTTCGAACAGGGCGCGGCGGCGTTCGTCGCGGCGGTTGGGCTCTATCAGCGGGCGGGACGAGGCATAGGCCATGTCCAGCAGCGGCCAGATCGCATCGCCCAGCGCATCCACCCATTCGCCGCCGCCATCATGCTCCAGCTCTTCCCAGGCATTGCGCAGGAAGCGGGAGAACAGCGCCCCGGCCCCGTGGCGGCCGCTGACCGGAATGCCGGCCTGGCTGCGCAGATGGGGCATGCGTTCCTCCACTGTCGCCAGCGGCAGGCGCACCACGATGGCCTGGGTATATTCCTCGAAATTCAGCCACAGCGGCTTGGACGGGTCGTAAAGAACGAAGTCCCCTTCCTCCAGCACGGCGGTGCGGCCACCGGTGTGATTGGTGCTGCGGCCCCGGTGCTGGACCTGGATGTTCAGCACCCCGGCATTCTCATGATCGGGCGCGCTGTAAATCCGGGCCGGGCTGGAACAGGGCGACAGCAATTCGCAATCGCGCAATTTGCGGCGGAAGAGCCGGGCTTCGAACGGCGTTTCGCCCAAGGGCTCGACCCGGATCGGGGCGACCATTTGCGCGATATCGTTCCAGAAGGGCAGGCGGTCGGACTGTGCGACCTCTGCCGTGCTCAGTTGCTCGAGCAGCGACATTGCATCCATACTCCCAATGCCGCGAGATTCGCGGCGGGCCTCGTAACGGGCCATTGGGAAGGGAGGTTATGGAGCCTTTGGACGCTTGGCAAGCGGCGCGCGAATCGGCGGGTTTCAGGCGCTTCTTTCCGGGTCGAGCCCGGCGTCACCTTCCACCACCTTGGCCATGGCGGTGAAATCCGCATCCTGCCCGTAATCGGCCAGCGCCCGCTCCAGATATCCGCGCACCACCTGCCCCAATTGCAGCGGGACGCCCATGGCCTCGGCCTCTTCCAGCAACAGATTGGTATCCTTCAGGCTCAGCGCGGCGGCGAAGCCGAAATCGAAGGTTCTGGGCAGCACCGATCGCGGCCATTTGTCGCGCGTAGCGGAATTGATGCCGGTGCCGCTGTTGAGCACTTCGATCATGCGGGCAGGGTCCAGCCCGGCCTTTATCCCCATGGCCATGCCTTCGGACGTCACGCCGATGGCCACCGCGCCCAGCAGATTGTTGACCAGCTTCATCACCTGCCCCGCGCCGGGCGTCTCGCCCATGTAGAAGGGCTTGCCCATCAGCTGCAGCAGCGGGAGGACTTCGTCATATTGTGCCTGCGGCCCGCCTGCCATGATCGCCAGAGTGCCATCCTTCGCGCCCTTGATTCCGCCCGACACAGGCGCGTCGATGCTGGCGATGCCTTTGGCGGAAAGCGCTACGTCCAGTTCCTGCGCCAGACGCGGGCCAGAGGTGGAAAGATCACAGACGATCTTCACCCTTCTGCCCTCGGCCACGCCGCCGGGCCCGAGGATCGCCTCGCGCACGATGGGCGGAGTGGGCAGGCTGGCGAAGACGATATCGCATTCCTCGCCCAGCGCCCTGGCCGATCCCGCAGCCTCGGCACCCTGCGCCACCAGCGCGGCGACGGCTTCGGGTGAGACGTCGTGCACCAGAATGCGATCTGCATGATCGATCAGATTGGCCGCCATATTGGCGCCCATGCGGCCAAGGCCGATGAAACCGACACTACTCATAGAAACTCCGAAACAGACCTGTGCGGGGCCAGATCCACGCGGGCGATGCCGTTTTCCGAAGGGAAACAGGCGAGCACCAGCGGATCGTGGCCGGGAATGAGATGATCGAGCGAGCCGCCGGCCAGTTCCAGCGCGCGCGCCTGCGCGGCGCGATATTGCGGCTCGTCGATGAAGATCGGGAAGGGCAGCTTGCGCGCGATATTGGCGTAAAGATGCGCCGCATCGCTGGCCAGCACCACCGTGCCGCGCGCCGTCTCGCAACACACCACCATCAGCCCCGCCGTGTGGCCGGGGCACAGGCGCAGCGCGATACCGGGGGCGAATTCGCTGTCGCCGGAATGGAACACCACCCGGTCCACATAGAGCTTGCGGACCAGCTGGGCGACCGGCTCCCCATCGAAGGGTGCGCGAATATCGTGATCGCACATCGCCCGGCTGGTGGCGAAGGCGAGTTCGGCATCCTGCACGTGGAAATGGGCATTGGGAAAGGCACTCAAGGACCCAGCGTGATCGTAATGCAGATGGGTGAGGATCACATGCTCCACCAGCAGATGATCGATCCCGGCATTGCGCAGTGCTTCGACCACCGGGCGGATCAAGGTGCGCCCCCGCGCCACGGCCGCCCCCTCGCCAAAGCCGGTATCTACGATCACCGGCGCATGGCCCTCCCGGTGGATCGCCCAGACATAATAATCGAGCGGCATGGGCAGATCGTGATCGTCCACAGGTTGCGTGAAATTGGCCGCCGCCACCCGCTCGTGCCTTGCATAGAGGATCGCGTCGATCCGGGTGACGGGGGCGCTCATGGCCTCACGCGAACTTCAGCCGCACCGGCTGGCGGATCGGGCCGTGGCCCACCGTGGTCATCCATGGCTCATAAGGCCCGGCCAGTTCGAAGCCTGCCACTTCGCGGACGATGGTGCCGAGGAAGGCCTGCGCTTCCATCGTTGCCAGAACGCGGCCCACGCAGCCATGCACGCCATAGCCCCAGCCGAGCGAATGTTTGTTGTCCCGCTCCAGCCTGTATTCCTCCGGTGCTTCCCAGAAGCGCGGATCGCGATTGGCGGCGGCGAACATCAGCCCGCAGCGCGTGCCGGCGGGGATGAGGATATCGTCCACTTCCACATCCTTTACCGCGATGCGCCCGGCCATGCGACTGGGGCTGTCCCAGCGCAGGCTTTCATCGAAGGCATTGCGCAGCAGCTTCGGATCGGCCCGCAGCTTTGCATATTCGCCGGGGAACATGGCCCATGCGCGGATGGCATTGGCCATGGTGAGATAGGTCGTATCCGCCCCTGCGCTCAGCACCGTCTGCAGCAGCAGCTTGGCCTCGGCCAGAGTCACCTGGCCCCGGTCTGCCGCGCGGAAGAATTCGGCGCCGATCCCTTCCGGGTCGATCGCATCGCGCTCGCAAGTGCGTTCGAGCCATTCGAGCACGCCCGAAAAATCCGCCTGCATCGCCTCGTCGAACAGCTCTCCCGGCGGGCCCATCGTAGCCCAGACCATCTGGCTGAAGCCGTGCATATGATGCCGCCCTTCCTTGGGCAGGCCCAGAATGTCGGGCAATACGCGGAAGATATAGGCCTGGGTGATGTCGCCCACCGCGTCCACCACTTCGCCTTCCTTCGCGCGAAGCTCGTCCACGAAATCCTGCGCGGCACTCTCGAAGATGGTCTTCACCCGCTCCAACGCGCGCGGGGAAAGGGCATCGGCCACCACCTTGCGCACTTGTGTGTGGCGCGGCGGATCGTCGGTCAGTAGGATTTCGGGCCGGGGCGAATTGGGATCGTGCCACGGGCGCGAAGTGGAGGAGAAGGTCTGCCAATCGAGCAGGCCCTTCGTCACATGCTCGTGCCGGGCGATCATCACCACGCCATCGTGCAGCCGCACGGCGGGGGCGAATTCGCGCAGCGCATCGTCCACCTCGCGCGCGTTGCGCACGGCATCTGGGGTGAAGATATCGAGCGGATAGTCGGGGATCGTGCGCGCCATCTTACAGCCCCAGTCCCTTGAACCAGCGCTCGCCCTTGGCGTCGGTGGTGAAATGGCCCGCCGTGGGATCGGCGAAATGGGCACCGATGATCAGCACGCCGCTGTCGGTATATTTCTCGGCAAAGCGCACCCGGCTGGCGCGGCCTGCATCCTTGTCCATGTCGAAGGTCGCGTCGCGCTTCGGCATGGCGCATTGCATCGGGTGGTGCATCAGATCGCCGGTGATGACGGCCCGCTCGCCATTCGATTCAATGCAGACATGCACATGGCCCGGCGTGTGGCCGTGGCTGGGCTCGCAATAGAGTTCCTCGCAGATGCGGTGATCGGCCTCGATAAAGTCCGCCATGCCCGCCGCCACGATGGGGTCAACGCATTCGATCATGTGGCCGGGATGGTGGATGCCATCGTTGCGGATATGCTTCCACGCCTCGAACTCGGTCTTGCCGAACAGATAGCGGGCATTGGGAAAGGTCGGTTTGAACTCGCCCGTTTCAGGGTCCTTATAGGTGTTCCAGCCGACATGGTCGAAATGCAGGTGAGTGCACATCACCATATCCACATCGTGCCGGTCCACGCCCAGGCTCTGGAGGTCTTCAAGGAAGCCCTCGGGCAGGTCGCTGAACACATCGAACTGCCGTTCGCGCCCCGCGCCGATGCAGCTGTCCACCACGATGGTCTTCGTCGGCGTTTGCACCACGAAGCCCTGGAAATTCATCCGCTGCTGCCCTTCGGGCGTGGCGTAATGGGGGTGGAGCCAGTCCAGCGCGATCACCTCTTCCGGGGTCGCATCGGGCATGGTCATGGCGATGTTATCGCGAAAGTCCCACACTTCCACGATCCGGCTGACGGTGACGTCGCCCACTTTCCAGCTTTTGACGTGTTCCTTCGCCATATAATGCCCTCTCCTCAGGCGGCTTTTTTCTTCGAACGGGATGCCGCCTTCTTCGGGGCGGATTTGTAACGGGCGACCGATTCCGGCGGCAGTTCGGCGGCCGGAAGGGCGGGCTTGCCCAGAATGAAATCGGCCGCACGCTCGGCAATCATCACGCAGGGCGCATTGGTGTTGCCACCGATGATGTTGGGCATCACGCTGGCATCGGCCACGCGCAGCCCGGCAATGCCATTGAAGCGCAATTGCGGATCGACCACGGCGCCTGCATCGCTGCCCATGCGGCAGGTGCCCACCGGGTGATGCACCGTATAGCCGGTGCTGCGGATATAGGCGTCGATCTCCGCATCGCTCTGCACCTCCGGCCCGGGCGCCACTTCCACCCCGCCATAGGGTGCGAAGGCCTGGCTGGCGAAGACCTTGCGCGCGATTTTGATGGCGCGGATCAGGCAGTCGATCTCCCCATCCTCAGCCAGCAGGCGCGGATCGATCACGGGCGCGGCGGCGGGATCGGGGCTGCCCAGCCGCAGGGTGCCGCGCGCCTTGGGATAGAGCGAAACCGGGCTGATGGCGTAGCCATGGCCGACCGGAAAGGGGATCTTCGTGGTCAGGCGCTTCGCCGGCTGGAACACGAATTGCACATCGGGCTTTGCCAGCGACGGGTCCGTGCGCAGGAAGGCCACGCTTTCGAACACATTGCCCGCCAGCGGGCCCTTGCGTGTGAGAATATACTGGAAAAGCTGGAAGATATCGCGCGGCAGGGCGGGCAGCGACAGGCCATAGGATGTGGTGTTGGCCGTCTCCATATGGACGGGGGAGGCGACATGATCGTGGTAATTGGCGCCGACGCCCGCCACGTCCTTCACCACTTCGATGCCCATGTCCTGCAGATGGGCACCCGGCCCGATGCCGGACAGCAGCAGGATCTGCGGCGTCTGCACCGCGCCCGCGCACAGCACCACTTCGTGCCGTGCGCGCACCACTCGCCCGTCGAGCAGTTCCACGCCAATGGCGCGCCCCTCCTCCACCAGCACGCGGCGAACCGGGGCGCCGGTCTGCACATGGACATTGCCGCGCTTCAGCGCCGGGCGCAGCATGTTGATGGATGTGCTTTCACGGCGGCCTGCGCGCATCAGGCCCTGGCGCCGGCCATAGCCTTCCGAGTTGGGGCCGTTGAAATCGGGGCAGGCGGGGAATTGCAGCGAGGCGAGCCCGTCCATGAAGGCATAGTTCAGCGCGTTGGGATTATCGACCACCTTGACGTTGATCGGCCCGCCTTTGCCGTGGAACACGCTCTCGGGATAATTCTCGTTATTCTCGGTGCGGGTGAAATAGGGCAGCACTTCCGCATAGGACCAGCCGGTCGCCCCGCTATCCGCCCAATCGTCATAATCGGTGGGATGGCCCCGGAAATAGACCATGCCGTTGATGCTGCCCGATCCGCCCAGCACCTTGCCGCGTGGCACCGGGATCGCCCTGCCCGCCATGCCCGGCTGGGGCACGGTCGTGAAGTTCCAGTTGAGCGATTTCGTGTGGATCGCGGCGGCCACGAAGCTGGGCACATGGATGAAGGGATGGCTATCCGCCCCGCCCGCTTCCAGCAGGCAGGTGGTACGATCTTCCCGCTCCCCCAGCCGCGCCGCCAGCGCCGCGCCGGACGTGCCGCCGCCCACAATCACGTAATCGAATTCGGCAACGCTCATCCCGCGTATCTCTCCCATTATGGGGAGGGGGATAGACCTTGCGAGCGTTCACCGGCTTGGCGGGGTGCGAAGAGGGGTTGCCGGGGGGCGAATAATCAAACCGGCCTAGGAGCGAGTTCTTCCAGAAGCTCTTGGGCTTCCTCGCGCTCAAACTCCGCAATATATTCTGATTTCACCGCCATCGCGAGATAGCGAAGGGCGGCCTGCGGATTCTTGCGAACCCCCTGCCCTGAAAGATAACACTTCGCCATGTGCAATTGTGCGCTGCCGTCGCCTGCCTCGGCAACCTTTGCAAACCAGCGGAACATGGTTCGGTATTTGCCCTGTTCACGATAAAGGATCGCAATGTTTGCTGCGGCGGCATAGCTGCCTTTGCGCCAAGCCCGGCGGTAGAGCGCCATCGCCAGTGGCTTGTCCACATTCACGCCCTCGCCCACATCATACATGTACCCCAATGCCTGAAGGCACATAGCATCCCCAAGCTCAGCACCTTGCTCGT
The DNA here is from genome assembly GCA_963662855.2 of uncultured Caenibius sp. Taxonomy (GTDB): domain Bacteria; phylum Pseudomonadota; class Alphaproteobacteria; order Sphingomonadales; family Sphingomonadaceae; genus Andeanibacterium. The sequence goes on along the minus strand of CAXXWL010000002.1, from coordinate 278,664 downwards.
AGCATTTTCGTGCGACGTCGAAGTTGCCAGCTTCTGAAGCGTTGTAAGCAATCAGGAGAAGAGCGTCGGTTTCTACCATCGCCGATCAGTTGGCTTCCGCCCCATCATACTCGATCCCCTCCGCCGCCTTGCCGGAGAGGATGAAGCCGATGGGTCGCTGCGCCTCTTCGGTCAGATGGCCGATCAGCCCCGCCGTGCGGCAGAGCAGGCCGATGCCTTTAAGCGCCGCCAACGGGAAGCCGACATCCAGCATGATCGCCGGGATCGGGCCGTTGACGTTCACCGGCAGGCTGCGGCCGATGGTTTCGGGCAGCGCCGTCTGCAACGCGCGCATCATGGCCACGTGGTCGCCGGAAACGCCGCGCTGGTCGGCCAGCTCCAGCAGCAGATTGGCGCGCGGATCGCCGTCCGAATGCTGGGGATGGCCGAAGCCGGGGATGGCCTTGGTCGTCTGGCGCAGGCGGGCGATGTTGCGCAGGGCCACGGCGTTGATGTCGTCCCCGCTTTCCCGCCAGTCCGCCACGCAATCGGCATAGAAGCGGCCCGCCACTTCCGCGCTGCCCAGCACCACCGATCCGCAGCCCAGCAGCCCGGCGGCGACGGCGCCCTGCAGTGCCTCGGGCGCGGCGGCATAGGTCATGCGCGCGGCGACCACGCTGGGCACCAGCCCGTGTTCGGCCAACGCACAGAGCACGGCATTGGCGAAGAACAGCTGGTCCTCATTCGGCTCCACCCCCGTCACCAGAAACCAGAAATAGCTGGTGAAGTCCGTCTTCCCGATGATCTCCCCCACCAGATCCTTGCCGCGCACGGTGATGCTATCGGCATCGGAGGTGCAGATGGCCGTGAAGGGGGCGTCCTGTTTGCCGATGCGCATTTTCTCTCTCCTTGATGCCGCTATCCGCCGCTGCCTATAGCTGCGTCAAGATTGGGAGAGATGCGCAATGGCAAAGCCGCTGGAAGGCATTCGCGTGCTGGATATGGGAACCTTCATCACCGGGCCGCAGGCCGGTTCGCTTCTGGCGGACCTTGGCGCGGAAGTGATCAAGGTGGAGATGCCCGAGGTTGGCGACCCGTTCCGCGCCTTCAAGGGCGGGCTCTATTCGCCGCATTACCAGACCTATAACCGCAACAAGAAATCCATCGAACTCAACACCAAGCAGCCCGAAGACCTCGCCGCTTTCGACGAGCTGGTGAAGGGCGCGGACGTGTTCGTCCAGAACTTCCGCCCCGGCGTGGCCGAGCGGCTGGGCGTGGATGCAAAGCGGTTGCAGGCGATCAACCCCCGCCTTGTCTATGCATTGATCACGGGCTTCGGATCGGACGGCCCGCATCGCGACCGGCCCGCTTTTGACACGGTGGCGCAGGCATCGTCAGGCTTCCTGCGGCTGCTGGTGAACCCGGAACATCCCCGCGTGGTCGGCCCGGCGCTGGCCGATGCGCTGACCGGCTTCTACGCCGCCCACGGCGTGGTCGCGGCGCTCTATGAGCGGGAGAAGACCGGCAAGGGGCGTCTGGTGGAAACCAGCATGTTCGAGGCGATGTGCCACTTCAATCTGGACGATTTCACCCATCTTCTGTCCGTAAACGAAGTGATGGGGCCCTATTCGCGCCCGCATGTCTCCCAGTCCTATGTCTTCGAATGCGCCGATGGCGGCTGGCTGGCGCTGCATATGTCGTCCCCGCCCAAGTTCTGGGAGAATCTGGCCGAGGCGGCCGGGCAGCCCGACATGCTCCAGCGCCCCGAATTCGCGGATCGCAATGCCCGCATCGCCAATTACGAGAAGGTGATCGCCTTCCTCGCCCCGATCTTCAAGCAGCAGCCGCGCAGCTTCTGGGCCGACCGGCTGGCCGAGCTGGAAGTACCGCATTCGCCGGTGTTTACGTCGCAGGAAGTGGTCGATGGCGAACTCGCGCGGCACCACCGGATCGTGGTGGAGGCCGAAGGGCCGCATGGCACTTTCCGCACCATCCGCTCCCCCCTGCGCTTCGACGGGGAGAAGCAGGAAGAAGTGACCGCTCCCCCGGTGCTGGGCCAGCACAATGAGGAAATATTGGGCCGCAAGCCGGGCTAATCAGTGAATTGCGCGGGGCATCAGCTTTGATATGCTCTGCCCAAAGCCGACCGTTCGACGGACTCGGCGCAAGGGAGAGCGATGATGAGCAAACTGCCGAGCCGGCTGCACCACACGGCCTATGTCACCAAGGACCTTGAGGCGACCCGCGCCTTTTACGAGGATGTGATCGGCCTGCCGCTCTCCGCCACATGGTGCGAGACGGACCATCTGTTCGGCAAGGATCGCACCTATTGCCATGTGTTCTTCGATCTGGGCGATGGCAGCAGCCTGGCCTTTTTCCAGTTCGCCGATGCAGAAGATCAGGCGCAATTCGGGCCGGAGATTCCCGCTTCCCCCTTCATCCACATCGCGCTGAATGTGGACCAGGAAACGCAGGCTGAGATCGAAGGGCGTATCGCCGCAGCCGGTATCCAGCCGCCCAGCACCTATACGCTGGAACATGGCTATTGCCGTTCGGTCTATGTCACCGATCCCAATGGCATGATCGTGGAATTCACCTGCGACGATCCGCGTGCAGCCGATGGCGCGGCGGACCGCCGGGCGCGCGCGCATGCCGAGCTCAAGCGCTGGCTGGCGGGCGATCACACCAACAACAATCTCTTCCGCCACGAAGAAGCCGCCTGATCGTGGCGCCCCCTTGCGGGCTCGGACAGTGCACCCGGGAAGGGCTGGCATGAGTTTCAGGACCACCCACACCGGCAGCCTGCCGCGCCCTGAAAAGCTGCTCGCCCTCGTCTTTGCGCGCGAAGGCGGGGAGGCCGTCGGCGAGGCGGAATTCGATACGGCGGTGGAGGATGCCACTGCCCATGTCCTCGCCCGGCAGGTGGAGGCGGGGATTTCCATCGTGGGCGACGGCGAAATGTCGAAGCCCAGCTACGCCACCTATATCAAGCACCGGCTCACCGGCTTCGATGGGGAAGCGGGCAGCTACGAATTCCAGGATCTTGAGGAATTCCCCGGCGCCAAGGCGCGGGTGTTCGGCGATGCGGGGCGCGCAAGGCGCTCGGCCCCGGCCTGCACTTCGGCGATCACGGTGAAGGATATGGAAGCCCCTCGGATCGATGCCGAAAAGCTCAACCGGCTGGCGAATGGTCACGAAACCTTCATGTCCGCAGCCTCGCCCGGGGTGACGGCGCTGTTCTTCCCCAACCGCTTCTACAAGGATGACGAGGACTATGTCTTCGCCATCGCGGAGGCGCTGCGCCATGAATATGAGACGATCGCCAATGCCGGGATCACCTTGCAGCTCGATTGCCCGGACATGGCCATGGGCCGCCATGTGCAGTTCACCCATCTCTCGCTGGAGGAGTTCCGCAGGAAGCTGGCGATGAATGTGGAGGCGCTGAATCACGCCGTGCGCAATATCCCGGCGGAAAAGCTGCGGATGCATCTGTGCTGGGGCAATTATCCCGGCCCGCATCATTGCGACGTGCCCCTGGGCGATATTGCCGACATCGTGTGGCAGGCAAAACCGCAGACCGTGCTGCTGGAAGGCGCCAATCCGCGCCACGCCCATGAATTCGCCTGGTTCGAGGAGCATAGCCTGCCTGAGAACAAGGTGCTGTGCCCCGGCATGATCGAACCGCAGAGCCCCTATATCGAGCATCCCGAACTGATCGCCCAGCGCATCGCCCGCTATGCGGACCTTTTAGGGCGCGAACGGGTGATGGCGGGCGTGGATTGCGGTTTCTCCGTCCATGCGGGCAGCGGCGGACTCGATCCCGAAGTGGTCTGGGCGAAACTCGCCGCGCTGGCGCAAGGGGCTGAAATCGCAGGAAGGCGCTATCGTTAGGTTAATCGAAGCGGAGCCCCAAGGCCCCGCGCAGGCCCGATAGGCGTAAATAGAGGATCGAAGCGGAGCCAAAGAATTGCCAGGAGAAGCCCGCCTCGCCGTAACAATTATGCTGTCACGGTAACCAATCGTTTCGTGAGGTCTGGCGGTTGTTGCTGTCCCGCTTTGATCCGGAACGACTGGCCCACGACGTGTTAAAAGGCTCGCACATCAGTCCGAAAGCCGTTATTCGGCAAGAGCTTAGTTAGTAAGCGCGGATCCGTGGAGCGGGTCCACCGGGCACGCGTGCGGGCGTGGCGGAATGGTAGACGCCGGGGACTTAAAATCCCCTGAGCTTTGCTCGTGTGGGTTCGAGTCCCACCGCCCGCACCATCGGCATTTACTACAAGGCTTCACCACACACTTTATTCACGTTTCGAAGTCAGGGAATATTAGCATTTGCCGCGTAGATGCACCTATGCGGGGTGCAGTGTCCAAAACTGGGCCTGTCCAATCAGGAAATCCCCGCAAAACAAATAATTGGGTGAGGCCGGGCCTCTCCCATAAGAGAAAACGCTATGACTGAGGTTGTGCAATCGCCCGACGGTCATGGGCAGGACCAGATGGCAGGGTCACCGGGCGACGACGGTGACGAACAGAGGATTGCGCCGCGTTTCACGCTGCTGATCCGTACTGCCAAGCTGATCTGCTCGTCGGGCGAATATCTATGCATCATTCGCGATGCCTCCTCCACGGGGGTGAGCATCCGCACCTTCCATCCGCTGCCGCCAGCCGTGCAGCTGACGCTGGAATTGCCCAATGGCGACCAGCACGCGATCGAACGCGTGTGGGAACGCGAAGGCGCGGCCGGCTTCCGCTTCCCCGTGCCGGTGGATATCGACAGGCTGCTCGACAACAAGAGCCGCTTCCCCAAGCGCGCGGTGCGACTCAAGCTGCAATTGCCGGCGCTGATCTCGTGCCACGGGCGCACGGCGGGGATCGTGGTCCACAATATCTCGCAGCAGGGCGCGCAGATCGAATCGCCGCTCTATATGGCGATCGACCAGAAGCTGCGGCTGGAGGCGGATAATCTGCCGGTGATCCAGGCCCGGGTGCGCTGGCGCAAAAGCTCCAATTACGGGCTGGTGTTCGACGATACGTTCCAGTTCGCAGAACTGGCCCGGCTGGCGGCGCAATTGCAGGGAAGCTGCAATATCGAGAGTGGTACGTGGATTCCCGGACCGCAGGATTCCTTCCGGCGTTAACCTGCTCCTAACCATTATCGTTCACTCCCGGACAGGACCACTTCACCGGGGGGCAGATTGTGACCGAGTTCAGCCAGAATTCGCAAAACCGCGAAATCCATGTCGATGTTGCGATTGTCGGGGCTGGCCCGGCAGGACTTACCGCAGGCTACCTGCTGACCAAGCAGGGCAAGAGCGTTGCCATTATCGAAAAAGACGAAACCTATGTCGGCGGCATCAGCCGCACGGTGGAGCATGAAGGCTACCGCTTCGACATCGGCGGGCACCGGTTCTTTTCCAAGAGCGCGGCCGTGGTCGATCTGTGGAACGAGATCCTGCCCGACGATTTCATCCAGCGCCCGCGGATGAGCCGCATCTATTACGAGGGCCAATTCTATTCCTACCCGCTGCGCGCCTTCGAGGCCCTGCGCAATCTGGGTATCTGGCGTTCCACCACCTGCATGGTGAGCTATCTCTGGTCGAAGCTGTTCCCGATCAAGGATGTTAAGAGCTTCGAGGACTGGACCACCAACCAGTTCGGCCAGAAGCTCTATTCGATCTTCTTCAAGACCTATACCGAGAAGGTGTGGGGCATGCCCTGCAACGAGATGAGCGCCGACTGGGCCGCCCAGCGCATCAAGGGGCTTTCGCTCTGGGGTGCGGTGGTGGACGGCCTCAAGCGTTCGCTGGGCCTCAACAAGCGCCCCAATGACGGGCAGCAGGTAAAGACCCTGCTCGAAACCTTCCGCTATCCCCGCCTCGGCCCCGGCATGATGTGGGAAGCCGCGCGCGACCGGATCGTGGAACGCGGCGGCCATGTCATCATGGGCCAGGCGCTCAAGCAGCTCGCTTCGGATGGACAGGGCGGCTGGCGCATGACCGCCTCGGGCAAGGATGGCGAACTGGTGATCCGCGCGAAGCACGCGATCAGCTCCGCCCCGATGCGCGAACTGGCCGCGCGGCTGCATCCGCTGCCGGAATCCACGCTCAACGCCTCGCAGCTCAAATATCGCGACTTCCTCACCGTGGCGCTGATGATCCGTTCGGAGGATCTGTTCCCCGACAACTGGATCTACATCCACGACAGCAAGGTGCAGGTCGGCCGCGTGCAGAATTTCCGCAGCTGGTCGCCCGAAATGGTGCCGGACGAGAGCGTCGCCTGCGTCGGCCTCGAATATTTCTGCTTCGAAGGGGATGGCCTGTGGGCCTCCAGCGACGAGGATCTGGTCGAGCTGGCGAAGAAGGAAATGGCGATCCTGGGCCTGCTGGAACCGTCCGCCGTGATCGGCGGCGCGGTCGTGCGCCAGGAAAAGGCCTATCCGGTCTATGACGAAACCTATGCCGCCAATGTCGCGGTGATGCGCCAGGAGCTGGAGGAGAAATTCCCCACGCTGCATCTGGTCGGCCGCAACGGCATGCATCGCTACAACAATCAGGATCACGCGATGATGACCGCGATGCTGACGGTGGAGAACATCCTCGCCGGCGAGCGCCTGTACGACACCTGGTGCGTCAATGAGGATGCGGAATATCACGAAGCGGGCGACGAGGGCGCCGAAAAGGCCCTCCCGCAGCGCACCGATGCCCCCGCCACCAAGCCGCTCAGCGAAGATCAGGCCCTTGCGCTCGCATCGGTACGCGACGTGCCGGAACGTATCGCATCCCAGGGCCGCAAGGCCGCCTGACGCCGGAGACAATGCCATGACGGACAGTCTCTACCGTCTGAGCCAGAACCAGTTCCTGCGCTATGTCGCGGCCAGTGTGGGTGCCCTGTCGGTCGATATGGGCAGCTTCATCCTGCTGCTGCATTTCGGGATGCTGGCGGGCCTCGCGGCGGCCATCGCCTATACGCTGGGGATCGTGGCGCATTGGGTGCTGCTCAGCCGGGGCGTCTTCAAGGAAGGCGTCGCCGAACGCGGCGTTGCCCGCACGCAGCAGAAGGTGATCTTCTTCGTCACCACGCTGGCCGGGCTCGCCCTGACGACAGCCGTGGTCAGCGTGCTCGTGGCACTGGGCGTTGCGCCCATCGTGACCAAGGTTCTGGCCGTGGTGCTGAGCTTCACGCTCAACTGGCTGATCCGCAAACGATATATCTTCCGGCCCGCCGTGGCCGTTGCCTGAACCGATACAGGGGGAAATCATGGCCGAATATCTCGTCACCGGGGGATCGGGGTTCGTGGGAACCCTGCTGGTGGGCAAGCTGCTCGACGAAGGGCATCGCGTCGTCTCGATCGACCTGCTGCCGTCCAGCCTCTCGCACCCCCGCCTCAACGCGGTGGTGGGCGATATCCGCGATCGGGCGGCGCTGGATGCGATCTATGCCGCCTGCAAGCCCGACGCAGTGTTCCACTGCGCGGCACTGCTGGCCCATGGTTCCATCACCGAAAAGGAACTGATGTCGCACAATGCGGAAGGCACCCGCGTGCTGGCGGAGGCGACTGCCGCGGCCGACGTGCGCAAGATCGTCTATCTTTCCAGCAATTGCCTGTGGGGCCACGGCTTCGACCGCCCGGTGCGCGAAGACGATACGCCTGCCCCTTGCGAGCCTTACGGGGTAAGCAAGCTGGAGGGCGAAAAGGTGCTGGCCGGCTTCGGCAACCAGTTCGAAACTGTCTCCATCCGTTGCCCGACGATCATCGACGAAGGTCGCCTGGGCCTGCTGGCGATCCTGTTCGAATTCATTTCCGACGATAACCGCATCCCGATCGTGGGCAGCGGGGCCAACCGTTACCAGTTCATCTATGCCGCCGATCTGCTCGATGCGATGCTGCGCGCCGCGGCCTGCGAAGGCAGCCATGTCTTCGGCATCGGTTCGGACAATGTGCCCAGCATGGCGGGCGCCTTCCAGAATGTGATCGACGGATCGGGCAGCAAGTCCCGCCTGTTGCGCCTGCCCAAGGCGCCGATGATCCTGGCGATGAAGATCGCGCATCACCTGCGCATTTCGCCGCTGGGGCCCTATCATTACCGGATGATCGCCAGTTCCTTCGTGTTCGATACGACTGCGATCAAGCGGGTGCTGGGCTGGCAGCCCACGTTGACCAATGGCGAAATGCTGCTCAAGGCCTATCGCTACTACCATGCCAACCGCCGCGAGATCGCGGCGCGTTCCAATGTATCGGCCCATCGCCAGGCCACGAAGATGGGCGTAATCCGGGTATTGAAGTGGCTCTCCTGAACAATGGCCCGGCGCCCTCAGCTGCTGGAACTGCGCCGGATACGACAGAAAACGAGGGAAACGCGCCGTGGCGCCCATCCCTTTGGCATATCTGGCTGGCGCTGTCGGTCTTCCTGATTGCGGCAAACCTCTCCAATGTGATCCACTCGCTCGCGCCCGAGCCTGACGATTATCTGCGTCTTTCACAGGTGCGCGACTGGCTTGCAGGACAGGACTGGTTCGATTCCCGCCAGTATCGGATGAATCCGCCCGTTGGAGCGGACATCCATTGGGTCCGGCTGGTGGATCTGCCCATCGCGGGCTTCATGCTGTTCTTCCGGCTCTTCCTCAATCAGCAGGCAAGCGAGACTGCGGCAATGGTCGCGGTGCCGCTGGCCCAGCTCTATGTCACCATGCTGGTGCTGCGGGCGCTGATGCGTGAACTTGGCCTGTCGCCTGCGGAAATCATGCTGGGAATGGTCATCATTCCCCTGATGCCGCTGCTCAGCTTCAATTACATGCCGATGCGGATCGACCACCATGGCTGGCAGGCGATTGCCATGCTGACAATCGTGTGGCTGATGATCCGTTCGGGATATCAGCAGGCGCTCATGGCGGGTTTCCTTGCTTCAGTGCTGCTGTTCATTTCGGTGGAAGGTATGCCGATGGTCGCGGTAATCGGCGGCCTTTATGCAGTCCGGTACTGGCTGAACCGCTCGCGCGATTATGAGGGCTATCTTGTGGGTCTGGCACTGGGTGGCCCGGTCCTGTTCCTGATCCTGCGGCCGGTATCGGATTTCGGCACGCCCTATTGCGACATGCTCAGCTGGCCGCACTTCCTCGCTTTCGGCGCCAGCGCAGCAGCGGCACTGGCTGCGCGCCTGTTCCCTGCGCAGGAAAGCAAGGGCGGGCGGCTGCTCGCACTGGTCCCGATCCCCTTGGTGGCTGCGCCCGCCATGCTGGTGCCGCTGGGCATATGCGCAATTTCGCCCATGGCGATGCTCGATCCGGTGCTGAAGGCCAACTGGTTCAATCACCTGATGGAATCGGCTCCGCTCTGGCGCCAGTTTCCGTCTGTCGCCGTTATGCTGATTGCGGATTTCGTGCTCATCATCATCGGCGCACGGCTGGCGCATGAGCGATGGAAGGGCAGCGACTGCTGGCCCAAATGGGTGTTTCTCACACTCGCGACTCTGGGGGCGGCAGCCATTGCCCTGCTGGTCATGCGCGCGGCGATCACGGCCCAGTTGCTGACGCTGCCCTATTCCGCCCTGATCCTCGCGCAGCTTCTCCCGAAGGCGCAGGCGCTTGGCCGACCCGCGCGGAGGATATTCGCAACCGTGGGCTGTTTCGTGCTGGCGACGCCGGCATTGGTCACCGCCGCGACAAAGCCCTTCGACGGGAAAGTGAACTATACGCTGGTCAGCCACCCCCAACTGGGCGCGGATGGCGAGTGCAGTATCGATCGCCTGAAGACCATCCCGCCTGCGATGATGTTCTCCTCGCTCGATCTCAGCGCGGAGATCGTCGCGCGTACTCCGCATAGTGTCGTGATGGGCGGCTATCACCGCAATCAGGCGAAGATGCTCGAAGTCTTCCGCGCCTTTGGCGGGCCGATCGATCAGGCCGAAGCGCTCGTGCGGGCAAATCACGCAAAATATGTGGTGACCTGCACCAGCTCGCCCGATCTGGCCGCCTATGCCAATATGGGTAAGGACAATCTGGCCGACCGCATCTTTGCCGGCACCCCTCCGCCCTGGCTGGAGCCGGTGCCCAACCTGGGCAACGCCGCCTTGCGCCTCTACCGCGTCAAATAGGCGGGTTCAGCCCGGCCTGAACTTCATCGCCGCGCCATTCATGCAGTAGCGCAGGCCGGTGGGCTTCGGCCCGTCGCGGAAGACGTGGCCCAGATGGCCGCCGCAATCGGCGCAATGCACTTCGGTGCGGGGATAGCCCAGCTGCCTGTCGGTAGAGGTGCCGATGGCGCCGGGCAGCGGCTTCCAGAAGCTGGGCCAGCCGGTGCCGCTCTCGAACTTGGTCTCGCTCGAATAGAGTTCGTTGTCGCAGCCCTTGCACAGGAAAATGCCCTTGCGATGTTCCTTGTTGAGCGGCGAGGAGAAGGGCCGCTCGGTCGCTTCGTGGCGCAGCACGTCATAGGCCTGCCGGTCCAGCAGCTTGCGCCATTCGGCGTCCGTGCGGGTCACGCGATATCCGGCAGCAAGGGCCGGGCCAGCTCCGACGCCCGAAAGCACCGCGAGCGATGCCGCACCGCTCAGCCAGCCGAGCAAGGTTCTGCGAGATGCGGTCACATGCTTCTTCATAATGCCTCTCCTACCACGCCAACGCCCCAGGGGCGAAACGGTTGCATTATCGGGCTGGCGATGACCCCGCCGAGCGGATGATCGCCAGCAATCCGCGCCGTTTCGTGCGGCTCTGCTGCGGGCCGGACTTCATCACCCGCTTGCGGAACAGCCTGGACCCCACCCTGACGAATATCGCCACTGCCACTGCCTGCCACGCCAGCGCGGCAAAATGCGGCCACAGCGCGCCGTCAGTGGCTGCGCGGGCCAGCATGGCGAAGGGCGAGCTGAGCGGGAAGGCGATCGCCGCTATCTCCATAGGCTTGCCAGTTTGCGTTAGCGCGTAGTTGGAGAAGAAGAACACCAGCAATTGCAGCATGGTGACGGGCATGGAAAGCGTCTGCACTTCCCGCACCGTCGCCGCCATCGACCCGATCGAAAGGAAGATCGAGCCGAGCAGCAGGTATCCCATCGAGAAATAGATCACGCCGAACAGGAAGAACAACGGCCATCCCACGCCGGGCGTCGGCAGATCGTGGAAATCGAGCACGCCGGGCAAGGCGCTCTGCATTCCGGCAAGCCCGATCAGCCCGCCGATCACCGTGCTCCACACCGCCACGCCCACCAGCGAGACGGCCAGCATGGCAAACAGCTTGCCCAGGAACACTGCATCCATCGGAATGGCGGCGGCCAGCACCTCGATGATCTTGTTCGCCTTTTCCTCAACCAGATTGGAAAGGACCATCCCCGCCAGCAGCATGATCAGCAGGAACAGCACCGTCTGCCCGACCTGAGCCGTGGCAATCTGCCCGCGTCGTTCCTTGGCCCCGCTGGTGGCAACACCGGTAAGCTTCACCGGAGGATAGTCGGTGGGTGTGCGGGCAAGCGCCTGGGCAGAAATCAACGCCACGGGGCCTTCCCACCATTGCAGCCGCTCCGGCGTCGCGGTGAGTTCTGGCGCGGAGGGCGCGCCGGTGACGATACCGGCCATATTGCCCTTGCGCTGCTCCAGCACGGCGCTCGCATCGAATGTTTCGCCCGGGGCGAGCCGTTTCAACTCGACCATGCGGGGGATTGCCGGGCCAATTTTCGGCGCAAGCTGCTCATAGGCCGCCAGCATCCTGTCCACATCCGCGCCTTCCATGGCGAGGCCGATTTCGGGCTGGGAGCTCTCTTCCTGCACCTGCTGGCCGATCCCGCCCGCAAGGCCGCCGACCACCAGCGGAAAGAGCGGGCCGAGGAGGAAGAAAATGAACGCTCGGCTGAACAGGATCGCCACGAAATCGCGCCGGGCGACGACGAAGGCGGCCTGCCAGATGGAAAGTCGACCCGCAGTGGTGCTCATGGCCGGGCCTCCTCTTCGGGCGTGGCTTCCAGCGCGCGCGCCGCCGCTTCGCCTGCAATGGCGACGAAGGCATCGTGCAGGCCGGCGCGTTCGATGGAGAGCGAGAGGATGCCTGCCTCCCCTTCGATCAGCGCGCGCAGCAAAGGCTCGATCCCGGTTTCGGGCAGGTCGAAATACCAATAGGCGCCTTCCCGCCGCGCTTTTTCGGGCAGGGCAGCACGCCACGGGCCATCGGCATGGGCGGTTTCGAGCCGGACCTGCGCGGGGATACGATCCCGCGCCACGTCAACTCGCCCGGCAAAGGGCACCCTGCCCCCGGCGATGATGGCGATCTGCTCGCACAGGCGCTCGGCATGGGCGATGACATGGGTGGAGAAGATCACCGTGGTGCCTTCATCCGCCAGGCGGCGGATCATCTGTTCCAGCTTACCCTGATTGAGCGCGTCGAGGCCGGAAAACGGCTCGTCCAGCACCACCAGCTTCGGCTTGTGGACCAGAGTGCCCAGCAATTGCACGGTCTGCGCCATGCCCTTGGAAAGCTGGCGGATCTGTCGGTCGGCCGCATAGCCCATGCCGTGGCCTTCCAGCAATTCGCGGCCCCTTTCGCGCCCAACCTTCAGCGGCAGGCCGCGCAGGGCGCCCATGAAGGCGATTGCCTCATAGGCTTTCATGGAGGGGTAGAGCCCGCGTTCTTCGGGCAGATAACCGATCAGCCGGGCGACATCGTGCGGGCGCTCATGCCCAAGCACCCGGCGGGTTCCCTCATCGGGATCGATGATGCCCAGCAGCATGCGCAAGGTGGTGGTCTTGCCCGCGCCATTAGGGCCCAGAATGCCGTAAATCGCGCCTTCGGGGACGGAAAGGTCCACCCCGTCCACGGCCAGCGTGCCGTCGAAACGCTTCACGAGGCCGCGTGCCTCGATTGCCAGCGGCCTGGTATGGTTGTCCGCGGGTCGGGGATCGCCTAGCTCGGTTTGCATGGGGGCGAGTTAACCCTCGCCAATGAACAGGAGCAACAGCGAACTTGGTTAATTCCGGCCTTGATGGGTTGAAGGAGCGGCTGGTGGAGGAGGCTGGGCGGTTGGGGTTTGCCGCTATCGGCTTTGCCCCGGCGGCGGATGATCCGCTGCGCGCGGCGCGGCTGGAAGAGTGGTTAAGTGCCGGATTTCATGGGGAAATGCAATGGATGGCTGACCGGGCGGATGTCCGCCGGGGGCCGCAGAGCATGTGGCCCGAGGCGCGCAGCGTGATCGCGCTGGGCATGTCCTATGCCCCCCCGCATGACCCGCTGGCGCTGGAGGGAGACCCCGAAAAAGCGCGGATTTCCGTCTATGCGCAGGGGCGCGACTATCACGACGTGATGAAAAAGGCGCTCAAAAGCCTCGCCCGATGGCTGGTTGGCGAAGGTGTGCACAAAGGGACCGAAGTTGCGCTCAAAGTGTTCGTCGATACCGCACCGGTGATGGAAAAGCCGCTGGGCGAAGCCGCCGGGCTGGGCTGGCAGGGCAAGCACACCAATCTGGTCAGCCGCGCCCATGGCAGCTGGCTTTTCCTGGGGGCGATCTACACCACCCTGCCCTTCACCCCTGACGAGCCCCATTCCAATCGCTGCGGCAGTTGCAATGCCTGCCAGGACGCCTGCCCCACCCAGGCCTTCCCCGCGCCCTACCGGCTCGATGCGCGGCGCTGCATTTCCTATCTCACCATCGAGCACAAGGGGCCGATCCCGGAGGAGTTCCGCAAGGCGATCGGCAACCGCATCTATGGCTGCGACGATTGCCTGGCGGTGTGCCCGTGGAACAAATTCGCCGATCAGGCCGCGCGCCACGCCGCCTTCCTGCCGCGCGAGGAACTGGTGGAGCCAAGGCTGGCGGAGCTTCTGGCGCTGGACGATGCCGCCTTCCGCGCGAAATTTTCCGGCAGCCCGATCAAGCGCATCGGCCGCAATCGCTTCGTAAGGAACTGCCTGATCGCGGCGGGCAACAGCGGCAATCCGGCGCTGCTGGAGCAGGTGCGCGCGCTGACGGGCGATGAGGATCCGGTGGTGGCCGAAGCAGCGCAATGGGCGCTGGGGGAGTTGGGGGCGCTGGGGGAGTTGGGAGCCCCCTAAACCATGTCCCTCAGCGGCACCGAGGCATCCATCAGCGCTTCGGGCGCGATCTTGGCGCCGGCTTCCACCAGCTTGCGGCCCTGAACGTAGTCCTTCACCGCATTGACGCAGTCGAGCGCGATGATCTTGCCGTCCTTGAGATAGATCACCGAGAAGCTGCGCGTGGCGGGATCGCCGCGCAGCACGGTGGTGTCATAGCCCAGGTTCAGCCCGGCGGTCTGGAGCTTGAGATCATACTGGTTGGACCAGAACCATGGCAGCGCGTGATAGGGTTCCGGCTTGCCGCAAATCGCCTTGACCGCCGTGGTGGCCATATCGTTGGCGTTCTGCACGCTTTCCAGCCGGATCACCGCACCGCCAGCGAAGGAATTGGCATGGGCGGCGCAATCGCCGATGGCATAGACATCTTCCAGCGCGGTGCGGCAGAATTCGTCCACATCCACGCCATTGCCGCCGGCAGCCCCGGCCGCGATCAGCGGGCCGACCGCGGGCACGATGCCGATGCCGACCACCACCATATCGGCCGGGATGACTTCCCCGCTCGCCAGCTTCACGCCGGTCACTTTCGTGCCGTCGCCTTCGATGGCTTCCACCATGGTTTCGGTGCGCAGATCGACGCCGTGCGCGCGATGTTCCGCCTCGTAGAAGCGGGAAAGATCTTCGCCCGCAACGCGCGCCAGCACGCGGGGCAGGGCTTCCAGCAGCGTCACTTCGCAGCCGAACTTGGTCAGCACGGCGGCCGCTTCCAGCCCGATATAGCCGCCGCCGATCACCGCCACGCGCTTCGCGCCTGCGTCCAGTTCGGCCATCATCCGGTCCGCATCGGCCACGTCGCGCACATAATGGATGCCGGCCAGATCCGCGCCGGGGCACGAAATGCGCCGGGGATCGCCGCCCGCTGCCCAGATCAGCGAACCGTAGCCAAGCCTGCTGCCATCGGCCAGGATCACCTCATGCGCTGCCGCATCGACACCGGTCACCGTGGCGCCCAGCATCATCTCCACGCCCTTGTCCGCCCAGAAATGCGGCGGGCGGATCATGATCCGCTCCAGCGGCTTTTCGCGCGAGAGATATTCCTTGGACAGCGGTGGACGCTCATAGGGTGGGTGGCTGTCGCGCCCCAGCATCAGGATCGAACCGTCGAAACCCTGCTGGCACAGGGCGATGGCCGCCTGTGCCCCGCCATGGCCAGTGCCCACTATGATTACGTCATGTTTCATGCCGGGGCCCTTCGCACAGAGTGTTGCCCTCCCTCAAGTGCGCCGCGCGCATATAGTTTTGCGCGCATCGCACTCGAGGGGCGTTTTACCGGGCGGGCGTTTCACCGGGCCAGCAGATTGCGCGCCTGGCTGGCGATCTGGGCGAGCATGGCAGGCGCGGCGGGCACGGCGGCCTGCGCGCGGGCCACCATGGTGCGGAATTGCGCGATGGCCGGCGCCTGGTTTTCCACCCAGCGGCCCACCGCCACATCCGGCCCGGCCTTGCGGCTCATCGCCCGGCGCAGGAATTCCAGCCGCATATGCTGGAAATCGCGTGCCAGCCCGTTGACCAGCAGGCGTTCCCACGGATCGGAAGGGCTCATGCGCGCGGCGGTCTGCTGCGCCCAGTCCAGCCCCAGCCGCGCGCCCAGATCGATAAAGGCGCGGGTCAGCGCGATCGGGTCCGTCCCGCTATCGCGCGCCAGCAGAGCAAGGCCGATCGTGCCGTCGAGATCGTAGAGATGGGCAACGGAAGCCGCCTCCGCCGGGGGTGCACCCGCTTCGATAAAGGCATTGCGCATCCGGTCGGACTGGGTCCGCGCCTCTGCCGCCAGCATGCTGTCGGCCGCGCCGGAAAGCAGGCGCACGCCCTTGCCCAGCTCTTCCGCCAGCTTCGAGGGGCGCAGCGATCCCTTTGCGGCGCGCAGCAGATCGGCCATGTGATCGGTCAGCGCGGCGGCGGCCCGGTCGAACAGCTTCAGCCTTGCCCCTTCGGGCATGGGGGCAGTTTCGATCCGCTTCCAGATGTCGCCCATGCCGAACAGGCTTTCCGCGCAGGCAAAGGCGGCGGCGATCTGTTCCAGCGGGGCGCCTTCTTCTTCCGCCAGTTCGAAGGGATGGATCAGCCCCATACGGTTGACGATGCGGTTGGCCAGCTTGGTGGCGATGATCTCGCGCCGCAGCCGGTGGCCCAGGATCTGCTTGCGGAACTTGTCCTGCATCGGGCCGGGGAAGGCGGCGATCAGCGTGGGCACCAGCAGATCGTCATCGGCCAGAGTGCTGCGTTCGATCGCTTCCTGCAGCGCCAGCTTGGAACTGGAAAGCAGCACCGCCAGTTCGGGCCGGGTCAGGCCCTGCCCGTCCGCCGCGCGGCGGGCCAGCGTCTCATGATCCGCCAGCCCTTCGGTCTTGCGATCAAGCTGGCCCAGTTCCTCCAGCCGGTCGATCACCCTCAGATAGGATGGCATGGCCGCCGTACCCGCCGCCTGCGCGATCGACAGGCCCAGCGCCTGCAAGCGGTTGTCCTCCAGCACGATGGCGGCGACTTCGTCGGTCATTTCGGCCAGCAGCACGTCGCGGCGCGCCTCGCTCAGCTTGCCCGCGCGCTTGGCGGCGGCGAAGCCGATCTTGATGTTCACTTCATTGTCTGAACAATCGACGCCGGCGGAATTGTCGATGAAATCGGTGTTGATCCGCCCGCCCCGGCCCGCGCTGCCGATCAGGGCGAATTCGATCCGCCCGGCCTGGGTGCAACCGAGGTTCGCACCCTCGCCAATCACTTTCGCGCGGATATCCCGCCCGTCGACGCGCAGCGCATCATTGGCCGGATCGCCCACGGCGACATTGTTTTCGGTAGATGCCTTCACATAAGTGCCGATGCCGCCGAACCACAGCAGATCGACCGGCGCCTTGAGGATGGCGGAAATCAGGCCTTCGGGATCGATCTCCTTCGCCGCGATACCCAGCGCCTCGCAGATTTCGGGGGTCAGCGGGATGCTCTTCATCCCGCGCGGGAACACGCCGCCACCCTTTGAGATCAGCCGCTTGTCGTAATCCTCCCAGCTGGAGCGGGGCAGGCCGAACAGGCGCGTGCGTTCCTTCCAGCTGGCGGCGGGATCGGGATCGGGATCGATGAAGATGTGCCGGTGATCGAAAGCGGCGACCAGCTTGAGCGATTGGGACAGCAGCATCCCGTTGCCGAACACGTCGCCCGACATATCGCCGCAGCCCACTACGCGCACCGGCTCTTCCTGCACATCCACGCCCATTTCCAGGAAGTGGCGCTGCACCGAAAGCCACGCGCCCCGCGCGGTGATGCCCATGGCCTTATGATCGTAGCCATGGCTGCCGCCGCTGGCGAAGGCATCGTCCAGCCAGAAATCGCGCTCTTCCGCCAGCGCATTGGCCGTGTCGGAAAAGCTCGCCGTGCCCTTGTCCGCCGCGACAACGAAATAGGGATCGTCCCCGTCGCGCACCACCACGCCTGCGGGATGAACCACCTTGTCGTTCGCGATATTGTCGGTCAGCGACAGGAGGCTGCGGATGAAGATCTGATAGCTGGCCTTGCCTTCGGCCGCCCATGCGTCACGATCCCGCCGCGGGTCGGGCAATTGCTTGGGATAGAAGCCGCCCTTGGCCCCGGTGGGCACGATCACGGCATTCTTCACTCTCTGCGCCTTCATCAGGCCCAGGATTTCCGTGCGGAAATCGTCGCGCCGGTCGGACCAGCGGATGCCGCCGCGCGCCACCGGCCCCGCGCGCAAATGGATGCCTTCCACCCGGCGCGAATAGATCCACACCTCGCGCCATGGCACGGGCCGGGGCAGGCCCGGGACTATGGCGGAATCGAGCTTGAAGGCCAGCGCCTCCGCGCCGGAAAGGGTGAAGGCATTGGTGCGCAGGACCGCACCCAGCACTGCGTGATAGAGCCGCAGCAGCCGGTCGTCATTGATCGCCTCGACCTTGGCCAGCCCTTCGCGGATCGCATCCTCGGCGGCGGCCACTGCCTTGTCGCGATTGCCCTTGAAGGCGGGATCGTGCTGCGCATCGAACAGGGCGATCAGCGCGCAAGTGACGCCGGGCGCGCGGTCCAGCGCATCGACCACGGTGTAGATCGTATAGCGGGTCCCCGCCTGCCGCAGATAGCGATAGAAGGCGCGCAGCAGGCCGGCATCGCGGGCGGACAGTGCCACGCCCACCGTCAGCCGGTTGAACACGTCATTTTCCGCCGCGCCATTGAGCACGGCGGCGATCGCTTCCTCGATCGCATCTGCGCGGGTCAGGATCTGTTCGGCATTGCCGCCATCGGGCAGGGCCAGGGTGAAATCGTGGATCGTCGCCAGCCGCCCGCCTTCCAGCGCGGTGGGCACTTCGGCCAGCACGCGGAAGCCGAAATTCTCCAGCGCGGGCACGGCGTCGGACAGGGGCAGCGAACCGCCCAGCTGATAGAGCTTCAGGCGCAGGCGGGTGTTGTCGTCCCCCTCCCGGCGATAGAGCCGGGCGCAGCGGCCCTCGGCACAGGGCGGCTCGGCATTCTGCAACGTGCGCAGGCGCAAAATATCGCGCGCGGCCTCGGCCGGGCCATATTCGGCGTGGAAGGCGGGCGGGAAGCTTTCGGCATAGCGGGCAGCCAGCGCGGCGGCGCGGCCGGGCTCCTCGGCCTTCGCCAGCTCGGTTTCCACTGCCTCGCTCCAGCCGCGCAGCATGGCCTGCAGCCGCGCGTCGAGCACAGCCTCGTCCGGCAGGCTGGCGGAGCCGTCGCGAATGTCGATCAGCACGCGCAGGGTAACCAGATTGCCGCCTTCGACCGACAGGCTCCAGTCGAGCACATTGCCGCCGGTCTCCGCCTCCAGCATCGCCTGGATGCGCAGGCGCACGCTGGTGGACAGCATGTCGCGCGGGAACCACACGAAGGCGAACAAATGCCGTTCCAGCGCGGCGGGCACGATCGCCACACGCGGGCGCGGGCGGTCCACCAGCGCCATCATGGTGGTGATAACCCGCTCCACCGCATCGTCCGAAAAGCCGATCACCACATCGTGCGGCAATGTGGCGAAGGCATGGGCCAGGCTCTTGCCGTCATGGTCGTTGGGCTCGAAATGCAGGCGTTCCAGCAGCCGTTCCATCTGCAGGCGCAGACGCGGCACGCTGGCGGGCGCGGCGCCCAGCCCGGCGCTGGTCCAGATCCCGGCATGGACCGACAGCGCCTCCACCTTGCCGTCCTCGATCACCGGCACGATGAACAGGTCCAGCGGCACGTTGCGGTGCACGCGGGCAAGGCGATTGGCCTTCACCACCAGCGGCGCGCGGATGGCGCCCTGGGCATTGGCCTCGTCGAACCAGGCGAAGGCGCGCTCATAGCTCGCATCGGCCAGGATCGCGCGGGCGGCGCGGCGGCAGATGCCCAGCAGCGCGGAATTGCTGCCGTCGCGGCGGCGGGTGACATGGCCGAGCTGAGTCAGCATGCCGCCACCCAGCCAGCGCAGCAACGCCGCGCCCTCCGTGTCCGCCAGCCTTTCGGCATCGGCCTCGATCAGCGTCTGCATTTTCGGCCAGTCGGCCACGGCGGCGCGGACATCGGCCAGCGTATCTTGCAGCGCATCGGCCAGCACCCGGCGCTGCTTGGCGTCGATCCGGGTGGTTTCGATATAGATCAGCGATTCGCGCGGATCGTCCGTCTCATCCTCCGGATAATCGATCAGGGCCCCTTCGCTATCGCGCCTCACCGCCATCACCGGGTGGATCAGCTGGTCGATCGCAAGGCCCTGAGCGGCAATGGCCGCGGCTACGGAATCGACCAGGAAAGGCATGTCGTCATTGACGATGGCGATGCCCATGTAACGATGCCCGTCCGCGCCGGAGCGGATCGCGATGGCGGGCTTTTCGGGAATGCGTTGGCGGGCCGTGTCGAGGATGAAGGCAGCCGCTTCGGCCAGCCTGTCATCGCCCAGCGGCGTATCGCCGGGCAGGATCGAGGCCTTGAGCGCCCGGGCGATTGCGCCAGACAGCGGATTTGGGACCAGCGGATCGGGGGCTTTCGCGGGACGGGATGCGGGGGAATGCTTGCCTTTTGCCTTCGAACGCGACGGGGCCATCGCTTCACTCCTCTCGGTGCCGGACTTTCACCGGCATGAAATTATCTTGCAGCATTTGGTTTCATTTGATCCCACCCTACGCCTGCGGCACGGGCTGTTCAAGGCAGTGAAGCGCGCCGCTCACAGCTCCCTTGCCAGCGCTTCCATGGTCAGCTCCAGCGAGCGGCAGCGGGCATCGGGATCGTAGGTGGCGCCGGAGACGATGATCTCGTCGGCCTGGGTCCGCTCGGCAAAGCGCAGGATTCCCTCACGCACCGTCTGCGGGCTGCCGACCGCGCGAGCGGAGCCCATATGTTCCAGCATGGCGAGGGCCGGCGGCGGCAGAGTGGCGCGATAGCCAGGCACGGGCGGCGGCAGCTTGCCCGGATCGCCGCTGCGCAGCCGCACGAAGGACTGGTCCTGCGAAGAGGCGAGCAATTCGGCATCGGCATCCGTCTCGCTGGCGATCACCGTCATCGCGGCCATCGCATAAGGGCGTTCCAGCGCAGGCGACGGGCGGAAATTGCGGCGATAGAGCGCCAGCGCCTCGTCCAGATGGTCGGGCGCGAAATGGCTGGCAAAGGCATAGGGCAGGCCCAGATGGGCCGCCAGCTGGGCGCCGAACAGGCTCGATCCCAGCATCCACAGCTCCACATTGGCGCCGAAGCCGGGCGTTGCCTTGATGGGCAGTTCCAGATCGCCGGTCAGCAGCGCGCGCAGTTCCACCACATCCTGCGGGAAGCTTTCTGCCGCCTGCATCAGATCCTTGCGCAGCGCCTGCGCGATCCGCCCGCCCGCGCCCGGCGCGCGGCCCAGCCCCAGATCGACCCGGCCGGGAAACAACGCATCCAGAGTGCCGAATTGCTCCGCGATCACGAAGGGATTGTGATTGGGCAGCATGATCCCGCCCGAACCGATGCGGATCGTGTTCGTCGCATGGCCGATATGGGCCAACACCACCGATGCCGCGCCGCCGGCCACGCCTTCGGTCGCATGATGTTCTGCCACCCAGAAACGCTTGTAGCCTGCGGCCTCGGCTGCCTGGGCATAGCGCGCGGCGTGGGCCAGCGCCTCGCTCACGCCGCTGCCTTCGCGGATGGGGACGAGGTCGAGAACGGAAAGAGGGATCATCCGCCGGTTCCTTCAGTGCCTGTGTCAGCCTCGGGGGCAGGGGCGGATGCAGGGGCAGCCGCCTCCCCGAGCTGGGCGATATAGCCGCGCGCCGTTTGCGCTTCCTCGCTGTCCGGCGCAGCGTCCACTACCGATTGCCAGCTCTTGCGCGCGGCATCGTCATGGCCGGCCAGCGCCGCGATCACCCCTGCTTCGAGGCCAATCGCGGGATTGAGCGGATCGAGCCCGGCAGCTGTCCTGATCTGGCCCTGTGCTGTATCGAGATCGCCCTGCCGCCGTGCGAGAGTGGCCGAAAGCAGCCAGCCATCCGGGTTCTGCGGGGCATCGCGCCGGGCATCGGCCAGCGCGGCGGCGGCTTCGGCGGTCCGGCCCAGCGCCACCAGAGCACGGGAGCGGTCGATCTGGACATCGCCGGCAAGCGATGCATCGAGCGAGGTGGCCGCATCCTGCGCGGCAAGATCGAGATCGGCCAGCGCATCCTCATTACGCCCGTCAGCCAGCGCGGAATTGCCCGCCATGGCGGCCAACTTTGCACGCAGGGCCGGATTGCTTTCCAGCGCATCGCGCCGCGCGCCGAGGAACGCATCTTCCGCCGCCTTCCAGCGCAGCAGCCTGGTATAGGCCATGCCGAGGCATTGCTGCGGGAAGGATCGTTCCGCATCCAGCGCCTCGCCCAGCCACACACTGGCGCTGACGATGGCGGAAGACGGATCGCTGCGCGCCTTGTCGAGGCACACCGCCAGCCGGTCCTGCTCCAGCGTCGGCCGCAAATCGGGCGCGCGCAGGTCGAATGCTTCGGCGGATGCGGATTGGGCAAGGAGGGAAAGGAGGACTGCGGCGATCATTATGCGGACTTCCGGCTGAGCGCGTCGACGGTTCGCAGCAGCAGGGCGATATCCGCCTCGCGCGAGAGGCGATGATCGCCGTCCTTGACCAGCACCACCTGCACATCGTCTGAACGCAGCCGCTCGGCCAATTGGAGCGCGATCGACCAGGGCACATCGGCATCGGCCTGCCCATGCAGCAGCCGCACCGGGCAGGTCAGCGCAATCTCCGCATCCAGCAGCAAGCGCGCCTGCCCATCCTGCCAGAAGCGGGCATGAGTGGGCGTGGGTTCCGGCCCATAAGGATTGTCTTCCAGCACCGTCTGCCCGGCAACAAGCAGGGCCTTCTGATCGGGATCGTAACCCCACTGGGTGAAGTCCGGGGCAGCGGCGATACCCACCAGCCCGGCCACTCGGTCGCCCGGTTCGCGGGCGCCCAGCTCCAATGCGCACAGCAGCATCAGCCACCCGCCCATGGAGGAGCCGACCAGCACCAGCGGGCCTTCGGTCTCGGCCTCCACCAGCGCCAGCACTTCGTCGCGCCAGCGGGTGAGCGTACCGTCGGCGAAAGAACCGTCGCTCTCTCCGCAACCCGAATAATCGAGCAGCAGGCAGGCGCGCCCTTCGGCCGCCGCCCAGTCGAACAGGGCGGTCGCCTTGCTGCCCGCCATGTCGGACATGTAGCCGGGCAGGAAGACCAAAGTCGGCGCATCGGCACCCGGCGCGCGCGCCTCCAGCTTGCGAAAGGCGATCCGGCGGCCATCGGGCAGGAGGTGGAAGCGCGGCGAGTGAGTCAGCGGCTCGGTCATCATGGGCGAATCTGGGGCCCGCCGCGCAGTTGGGCAAGGGGGTAAAGCCGGGAAGGTGGATTCGCGCCGCCACCCGTTCTGGCCCACCTTGTTTGCCGACCATGGCAAACGAGAGGGTAACGCTTTTGCCTTAAGCCCTCGCCCGATCATGCATGGCACTCCATCCCGATTCCCCACATGGCGGGCGCATATGCTGGGCTGGTTCGAATCCAGCCTCGCCGCGCTTGTGCTGATATGGGCGCTGTATCTGGGCCTTCGCCTGGCGGTTCTGGCAATCGCGGTGGAGCCGACATCCGATGCGGAGTGGTATTTCACCCGTGCGGCAAGCCTTGCGGCAGGGCATGGCTATCTGGACAATGCAGGCAATCCCACGGCCTTCTGGCCGCCGGGATTATCGCTGGCGCTGGCGGCCCTGTTCAAGCTGACCGGCCCTTCCGTCCTGGCCGTGGGCCTGTTCAATTTCGCCGCCGCCGCCCTGTGCGGGCAATTGACCCTGATGCTGGGGCGCCGCCTGTTCGAAGATGAAGGCGCGGCGCGGGCGGGGCTGTTGCTGCTGGCGCTTTACCCCAATTCCATCGCCTATGTGCCGCTGGCGCTGACCGAAGTGTTCTACACGGCATTGCTGCTGGCGGGTTGCTGGCTGCTGGTCGCCCGGCGGGGATGGCTCTGGCTGGTGGCGGCCGGGCTGGTGTTCGGCCTTGCCACTCTGGTGAAGGCGCAGACGCTGGTGGTGATTCCGCTGGTCTTTGCGCTGGACTGGCTGCGGCGGCGCCCGCTGTGGCCGCCATTCCCGCGCCTGTTCGGACAGGGAATGCTGGTGCTGGGCGTGGCGCTGCTGGCGGTGATGCCCTGGACGCTGCGCAATCATGCCCAGCTGGGCCATTGGGTCGCCGTTTCCACCAATGGGGGATACACGCTGCTCACCGGCAATCACGATCTTGCCACGGGCGACTATTCGCCCGACGCGCCCGTGGTGCAGCAGCTGATGGCCCGCACCGATCTGGACGAAGTGGCCCGCGACGCCGAAGCGCGGCGGCTGGCCGTGGAATGGATCGAACGCCATCCCGACAGGTTCCTCCAGCTCGCCCCCAAAAAGCTGATGCGGCTGTGGCTGCGCGATGGGGAAGGCGAATGGGCCTATCAGGGCGGGGCTGCCGATTATGCCCGTTTCGCCGGGCTCTATCGCGCCCTGCGCTATGGCAATCAGGCCTATTACCTCATGCTCATGCTGGGTTTCGCGGCCGGTTTCGTGCTGATGACCCGGCGGCGGCTGAAGGCGGGCAAGGCCTGGCTGGACTGGTGGCTGCTGCCCTATGGCCTTGCCCTCTACCCCACGGCGATCTGCATCGTCTTTTCCGGGCAGAGCCGGTTCCATTATCCGATCATGCCCTTTGTCTGCATGGCGGCTGGCTGGCTGTGGCTGGAAGCCTTGCGGGTGCCAGGTCGGCAGGCGCGGCAGACCGGGTGAGGCTCACGCCACGCGCCGGCGCTCTTCGTGCATCCTTGCGAAATAGGGCACCACATCATGCGCCTCGATCGGGCGGCTGTAATGGAAGCCCTGCATATGGGTGCAGCCTGCGCGCAGGACCGGTTCGATCAGTTCCTCATCGCTGATGCCTTCGGCCACCACTTCGGCGCCGATCTTCAGTGCCATGGTCACCGCCGCATCGAACACGGCCTGCGAGGTCGGGTCCTTGCCAAGGTCCGCGATCAGGCTGCGATCGAGTTTGAGCCGATCGAATTTGAAGGTCTTCATCAGGCAGAGCGAGGAATAGCCGGTTCCGAAATCGTCCAGCGCGATGCGGAAGCCCGCGTTGCGCAGCAGGTTCAGCGTCATCAGCGCGCGGGTGTTGCGTTCGATGGAAAGCGATTCGGTTACTTCCAGGATGATCCGGCGCGGCGTGATGCTGTGCTTGCGGCAGCAGCGCATCAGGAAGCCAACGAAACCATCCTGCTGCAATTGCAGAGATGAGATGTTGAGGCTCATCGAAAGGCCGGGCCAGCGTGACAGGTCGGCCAGCGCTTTCTCGATGATCCAGCTGCCCAGGCGCACGATCTGGTTGGAGCGTTCGGCGGCCGGAATGAAGCGCGACGGGGAAATCTCGCCCAGTTCCGGATGAGTCCAGCGCACCAGCGCCTCCACCTCGTCCTCGCGTTCGGTATTCGCGTGGATCGGTTGATAGACCATATGCAGCTGGTTGCGCTCGAATGCCATGGCAAGGTCACGCTCCAGCCCGCGATCCGCCTCGCGTTCGGTTTCCAGCGCCCGTGTATAGACCGACGCACGATTTCGGCCGGCGTTCTTGGAGGCATAGAGCGCCAGATCCGCGCGGTTGAGCAGCGCGTTCACGGCCGCCTCGCTCGATCCGCCATCCGCTTCGACAAGGCCGAGCGAAATGGTCACCGAAACGGTGAAACCACCCAGATCGAACGGCTCGCGCATTGCCGTCACCAGCCGCGATCCGACCGTGAAAGCGGATGTCGTATCGTGCCACGGGGCGCAGATCACGAATTCATCGCCGCCCGATCGCGCGACGATTGCCTGCTCGCCCAGCACCTGCTGCATCCGCTCGCCCACCAGCCGCACCAGCATGTCGCCGCAGGCATGGCCGTAATCGTCGTTCACATGTTTGAAATTGTCGACATCGGCCACCATCACCGCCAGCCCGACTTCGCCCTTGCGCAGCCCGGCGTCCAGCCGCGCGCAGCTGCGTTCCATGAAGGCGCGGCGATTGGGCAGGCCGGTGGAGGAATCGGTATAAGCCAAATTCTGCACTGCCAGCGCATTGCGGCGGAAGGTTTCCAGCGGCCCTGCCAATGCGCTCAGTTCCTCCAGCCGGAACTGTTCGATCTCGAAATGGAGGTCCCCGCTGGAAAGGCGGCGGATCGTGCGGTGCATCAGGCGCAGGGACGGCAGGATATTGGTCAGCAGATCCGCCAGTATCGCCAGCGCCAGCACCACCATGACCACCCCGGCCACGCTGACCTGCGCGTGCCAGCTCTGGGTGGAATCCGTCAGCTGGCGATAGGCCTGATCCCGCTCCTCATCGAGCCTGGTCTCGATCAGGCGTGCCACCGTCTGCATCTTCGCCACGCGGGCTTCGATCGAGGCGAGCAATGGCAGATCGTTTCCGCCCAGTTCGACCTCGCGCCTGATATCGCCCACCAGCGGGCCCAGCTCGTTTATCGGGCCGACATCCTCCGGCAGGCCAAACATCTGCACGCCGTTGATGCGCATCGCCGTCACATGCCGGTCGATCTGCACGGCGGTGTCGGTGAGCGCCTCCAGGGCGTTGTCCGGCTGGTTGGGCATCAGCGCCAGATGGGACTGCATGTGGAAATCGGAGACCGAGCGAATCAGCGCGCCGGCGCGTTCGGCATTCTCCGAAGCCAGGCGCAGAGCGTCGCTCTCGTCGCGCAGGGTGACGGATCGTTCCTCCGACACTGCCTGCAGCGCGGTTGCGGCCACGACGATCAGCAGCAAGGCGCCGGAAAGCCGCCTTTCCAGCGAGCCAAAAACCCAGCGAAATGCGCGTTTCGGGCCCAAGCCCCACCAACGCCCCATCAAGTGCCCCTTCTGCCCCGAGCGGATGAGCGTGAAATACCCGCCGCATCGTTCAGCCAGATCACGGCCCTAAGCAAAAAAGGTTGAGAAATTACCCTTGGGCGCAGCAGGCAAGGCTCGCGGCACCCCTGTGGCCCGGCCGCCCTTGCTCAGTCGCGCAGGAATATCTCCTCGATCGGCATCGCGAACAGATCGGCGATGCGGAAGGCCAGCGGCAGCGACGGATCATATTTGCCTGTTTCGATGGCGTTGACGCTCTGGCGCGAAACGTCCAGCCGCTCGGCCAGATCCTGCTGGCTCCAGTTCCGCTCGGCGCGCAGAACCTTGAGGCGGTTCTTCAAGCGCGCCACCGCACGATCGGCGCGGCAACACCGAACATCGCCAGCCAGATGGCGCCGATCCATCTGGGGCCTTCGGCAAGAACGCCATAGACTTCGAGGAACTGCCAGAACGTGGTGATGACGAGGGTAGCAGCCGTTCCCAGCAGGACCTGCCTGACCAGCAGGTGCCGCTGATACTCGTCATCGCATTCCGCCAGCAGCCGGAAGATCGTCCAGAACACGCCGCAGATCAGCACTGCATTGGCGAACGCCAGAAACACCCGGACGCCGAGCGGCACGCCTGCCGCCACCGCCATCAATCCGAAGACCAGAGCGAACCCGTAAGCGGTCATAAAGCAGCCCAGCCGAAAGAAATAGCGCTTCATATAGATTGGCAGCGGCATGATTGGTGTCCTTGACTGTTAGTAAAGCAACCTTGACACATCGGAAGGCAATGTCAAGAGCTTCCTGCCGGCCGCGCGGTTTACCTGCGCGGGTCCGCTAGTGACTTTGCAAATTGCACCCCTTATATCGCCGCGCATGACGCGTGTGACGACTGCCACGACCACTACCACCTCGGGCTCCCCGGGGCGGATGGTGGCGGGCTGAACCGCACCACCGCCGCCCGGGTTCGGGCGGCACGGCGTCGGCCTCCCGAACCTTTGCAAGACTGAACGACGCCGGGCCTTTCGGGGCGCGGGCATTTCTGCCATGGCGCCGCCCTGGGGAATGAAAGACGGGTTCGATGAGCGATATGTTGAAGATCAGCCTGCCAGACGGTTCGGTTCGCGAAATGCCGGCTGGATCCACTCCGGGCGATGTCGCGGCCGCCATCGGGCCGGGTCTGGCCAAGGCGGCGCTTGCCGCGCGCGTGGATGGCGAACTGGTCGATCTCACCCGGCCCTTCACCGGCGATGCGGCGCTGGCGCTGGTCACTTCGCGTGACGAGGCCGAAGCGCTGGAGCTTGCCCGCCACGATTACGCCCATGTGCTGGCCGAGGCGGTGCAGAGCCTGTTTCCCGGCACGCAGATCACTTTCGGCCCGTCCACCGACGATGGCTTCTATTACGATTTCGCCCCGAAGGACCGCCCCTTCACTGATGAAGACCTGCCCGCCATCGAGGCGGAGATGCGCAAGATCATCGCGGCGGACAAGCCGCTGCGCCGCGAAGTGTGGAGCCGCGAACAGCTGATCAGCCGCTGGAAGCAGCAGGGTGAGAGCTTCAAGGCCGAATGGGCCGCCGAACTGCCGGAAAACGAGGAACTCTCGGTCTATTGGTCGGGCGACGACTGGCTGGACATGTGCCGCGGGCCGCATCTGCCCTCCACCGGCAAGCTCGATCCGGCAGCCTTCAAGCTGACCCGGGTATCGGGCGCCTATTGGCGCGGCGACCAGAAGAACGCGATGCTCAGCCGCATCTACGGCACCGGCTGGCTGAACAAGAAGCAGCTCGACGCACATCTCACCCGGCTGGAAGAAGCCGCCAAGCGCGATCACCGCAAGCTGGGGCAGGAGATGGACCTGTTCCACCTTCAGGCCGAAGCGCATGGTTCGGTCTTCTGGCATCCCAAGGGCTATCTCATCTGGCGCGAGCTGGAAGCCTATATGCGCCGCGCCATCGACGATTCGGGCTATCGCGAGGTCAAGACGCCGCAGGTGATGGACGCCCGCCAGTGGGAACAGTCCGGCCATTGGGGCAAATATCGCGAGAACATGTTCGTCATCCCCGACGAGGTCCCCAATGTCGATGACGAAGGGCCGATCATCTCGGGCGATGCGGACTGGATGGCGCTCAAGCCGATGAACTGCCCGGCGCATGTCCTTATCTTCAAGCAGGGCATCAAGTCTTACCGCGACCTGCCGCTACGCATTTACGAGAATGGCTGCTGCCACCGCAACGAGCCGCATGGCGCGCTGCACGGGCTGATGCGCGTGCGCCAGTTCACGCAGGACGATGCGCATATCTTCTGCCGGGAAGACCAGATCGTCGACGAGGTGCAGAAGTTCTGCAAGCTGGCGGACCGGGTCTATAAGGATTTCGGCTTCACCTATTCGATCAAGCTGGCCCTGCGCCCCGAGCAGCGTTTCGGCAGCGACGAGATGTGGGATCAGGCAGAGACTGAGCTGCGCAACGCAGTCGCCGCCGCCGGGCTGAACACCGAGGAATTCGGCTGGGAAGAACTGCCCGGCGAAGGCGCCTTCTATGCGCCCAAGCTGGAATGGCACCTGACCGACGCCATCGGCCGCACCTGGCAGGTAGGCACGATCCAGTCGGACCGCGTTCTGCCCGAACGGCTGGATGCCAGCTACATCGCCGAGGATGGCGAACGCCACCGCCCGGTGATGCTGCACCGCGCGATCTTCGGTTCCTATGAACGCTTCATCGGCATCCTGATCGAGCATTTCGCCGGCCGCATGCCGCTGTGGCTCGCCCCGGTGCAGGCGGTGGTCGCTACCATCGTTTCCGATGCGGACGATTATGCCCGCGAAGTGGAAGCAAAGCTCAAGGCCGCCGGCATCCGGGTGGAAACCGATCTTCGCAACGAGAAGATCAACTACAAGGTGCGCGAACATTCCGTGGCCAAGGTTCCGCACCTGCTGGTGGTGGGCAAGCGCGAGGCGGAGGAAGGCACCGTGGCGATGCGCACCCTGGGCGAGCAGCAGCAGGACTTCCTCTCGCTCGACGAGGCGATCACGCGGCTGGTGGCCGGGGCGAAGGCGCCGGATCTGAGGGACTGATCGAGGATTTCGCCCCGCTGGCATGGCCGGCGGGGCGTGTCATCTTCCTGCTGAAACCCATGCTTGCGGCCCGCGCGGTTCTGCTTATTGTGCGCCCAATATAAGGGCGAGCGCCCGGGGATCGGGAGGATGGATGTTCAAGCGCGCATTGGCGGCAGCGGCTCTGGCCCTGCTCGCGGCCTGCAGCCAGCAGGCACAGAACGGAGCGATCGACGAGAAGCGGCTGCTGGCCGCAGAGGACGATCCCGATAATTGGCTGTCCTATGGCCGCACCTATGCCGAACAGCGCTATTCCCCGCTCGAGGATGTGAACGACAGCAATGTCGGCCAGCTGGGGCTGGCCTTCGCCGTCCAGCTCGACACCAATCGCGGACAGGAAGCCACGCCCATCGTGGTCGATGGGATCATGTATTTCTCCACCGCCTGGTCCAAGGTCATGGCGGTCAAGGCCGATACGGGCGAAGTGCTGTGGCAGTTTGACCCGAAGAACATCGGCGCCAAGGGCGTCCATGCCTGCTGCGACGTGGTCAATCGCGGCGTGGCCGTGTGGGAAGGCAAGGTCTTCGTCGGCACGATCGACGGAAGGCTGATCGCGCTGGATGCCGCCAATGGCAAAGAAGTGTGGTCCACCGTAACGGTCGACCAGACAAAGCCCTATACGATCACCATGGCCCCGCGTGTTGTCCGGGGCAAGGTGATCATCGGCAATTCCGGCGCGGAGCTGGGCGTGCGCGGCTATGTCAGCGCCTATGACGCGAACACCGGCAAGCTGGTGTGGCGCTTCTACACCGTGCCGGGCAATCCGGCCGACGGACCGGACGGCGCCGCTTCGGACGAAGCCTTCGCCAAATTCGCAGGGAAAACCTGGAACGGCAATTGGTGGGAAATGGGCGGCGGCGGCACCGTGTGGGATTCGGTGGTCTACGATGCCGATTTCAATCAACTGATCGTGGGCGTGGGCAATGGCTCGCCCTGGAACCACCGCGCGCGTTCGGCAGGCAAGGGGGACAATCTGTTCCTCTCCTCGATCCTCGCACTCGATCCCGATACGGGTAAGTACAAGTGGCATTATCAGGTGAATCCGGGCGAAACCTGGGACTTCACCGCCACCCAGCAGATCACTCTGGCCGATCTGACCATCGACGGGAAACCGCGCAAGGTGCTGATGCAGGCGCCCAAGAACGGGTTCTTCTATGTGATCGACCGCAGCAACGGGAAGCTGATCAGCGCCGAGAACTTCGTGCCGCAGAACTGGGCGGAGAAGATCGATCTCGTCACCGGCCGCCCGGTGGAACGGCCCGAGGCGCGCTTCGCCGACAAGCCCTATATGGTCTATCCTTCGGGCCTTGGCGCCCATGCCTGGATGCCGATGAGCTATTCGCCCAAGACCGGGCTGGTCTACATCCCCGCAATGCACGCGCCGATCACGATGAAGGACGATGTGAATTACGAGCGGCGTCCCGGCCGCTGGAACACCGGCGTCATCATGGGCGGGGCCCCGCCCAAGGGGCAGGAGAAGGAAGCCGCCTTCATGGGCTGGCTGGTCGCCTGGGATCCGGTGAAGCAGAAGGCCGCGTGGAAGATCGAACGGCCCTGGCCTTGGAATGGCGGCACTTTGGCCACCGGCGGCAATCTGGTGTTCCAGGGCGATGCCTATGCCAAGTTCCACGCCTATGACGCGCGAAGCGGCAAGGAATTGTGGACCTTCAATGCAGGGCAAGGCGTGCTGGCCGGGCCGATCACCTATCGGGTGAACGGGGTGCAATATGTCGCGGTGCTGGCTGGTTATGGCGGCTCCATGGGCATGGCGCGTGCGGCGGACTGGATGGAAACCCCGCCCCCACCGGGCCAGCTGCTGGTGTTCAAGGTCGGCGGCACGGCCAAATTGCCGGAGCGCCCGCCCTATACGCCGCCGCCCTTCGCGGTGAGCGATGAGACGTTCACTCCGGCCCAGCTGGCGGAAGGCCAGAAATGGTACCTCGCCTATTGCAGCATCTGCCATGCCGGGCCGACCAATCCGGACCTGTTCCGATCGCAATATGCGCTGAGCGCCGAGGCCTGGCAGTCCGTGGTGATCGACGGCGCGCTGCAGGATAACGGCATGGCGAGCTTTGCCGAGCAGCTGACGAAGGAGCAGGCCGAATCGATCCGCGCCTATATGCTCAAGCTGGGCAAGGAAGGCGCGGCCGCCGAAGCGGCGCGCAAAGGTAAGGGGAAGAGTTAGGCCTTAGAACAGCGCCGGCAGCGCTGGCCCTGCGGCAATCAGGGCCAGTGCGCAGCCCCACACGAGGACGCGGCGGAGAAGTTCCACCGGCTCGGGCGTGATGTCGTAAGCGAGGGCGAGAGCGCGTGCCATGTGCGCATTCTCGCCCCCAATGTCCTAACGAAGCGTTAAGCCTGCTTTCCGGCAACGGCGCTGGGCATTTGCTGGCTGGCGCAATGAAAGCTGCCGCCGCCCGCCAGCACGCCATCGGCGGGCAGGCCGATCGTGTCGCGATCCGGGAAACAGGCCGCAACGGCTGCCACGCCTTCCTCGTCCATCGCACTGCCATAGGTCGGCACCACGACCAGCTTCGAAGTGATGGCGAAGTTCATGTAGCTCGCCGGTTCGGCATCCTCATCCCCCACCAGACCGGGGGAGGGAATGTCCCGCACTTCCAGCCCGAAGGCCTTGGCGCGCGCGCGCGCATCCGCATAGACGGCAGCGTTCGGATCGTCCTTCCCGGTCGCCATCGGCAGTGCCAGCACGCCCGGCGCCACGAAGCGGGCGAGATTATCGACATGGCCGTCCGTATGGTCGTTCAGCAGCCCGTCGCCCAGCCACAGCACCCGGTCGAAGCCCAGGTCCCGCGCCAGCCGCTGCTCGATCTCGGCGCGCGAAAGCTGCGGGTTGCGATTGGGGTTGAGCAGTACCTGTTCGGTCGTGACGACCAGGCCGGTGCCATCATTGTCGATCGCGCCGCCTTCCAGAATCCAGTCGCACACCTCGACCGAAAGCCCGGCATCGCGCGCGATTTCCGCGCCGATCTCCTGATCGCCCGCCATCAGATATTTCCCGCCCCAGCCATTGAAGCCGAAGCGCCGGGCAATGCGGTTGCCGGCGGCGTCCATCACCACCAGCGGGCCGGTGTCACGCAGCCAGACATCGCCATAGACGCGCCGCTCCACCGTCACCGCCGCGCTCACCAGCGAATGGGCGCGGGCCTCGTTCTCCTCATTGCGCACCAGCAGCCGTGCCTGCTGGCCGCTTTCGGCAATGGCGCTGGCGAAGGCGGCGATCTGTTCCTGCGCGCGCGGCAGCGAATCCGGCCATTCCACCGGATCATGGGGAAAGCCGATCCACAGCCAGTCCTGCGGGGCGAATTCTGAAGGCAT
The DNA here is from genome assembly GCA_963662855.2 of uncultured Caenibius sp. GTDB lineage: Bacteria > Pseudomonadota > Alphaproteobacteria > Sphingomonadales > Sphingomonadaceae > Andeanibacterium. The sequence goes on along the minus strand of CAXXWL010000002.1, from coordinate 245,843 downwards.
GCGATAGGTCATGGTAAGTCTCAGCAACCGCCCTTGGTCTTCTTGCAACTGGCATCGCGAATGCGGCGAAACTCGTCGTCGATCTGCCAATTGGGCCAGGCGCTGCTCTGGGCCATCATCCGGCCGAGCATGTAATACATCTCCATATCCTGCCGGGTGGAGTTGAAATCCCACTTGGGGTCGAATTCGTCATTCGCGGCGTGATAGGCGTTCAGCGTATAGCGTTCCTGCCATGCGCCGCCCGCCGCGCGCCCGCCATCGACGAAATCCTCGCCCCCTTCGACATAGAGCATCGGTACGCCGCGCTTGGCGAAGCTGAAATGGTCCGAGCGGTAATAGAAGCCCGCCTGCGGCGACTGGTCGGGCGTGGCGCTGCGGCGCTGCTTGGCCAGCACCCTGGCCAGGAACAGGTCCAGCTCGCTCTTGCCGCCGCCCACCACGCTCACGTCCCGCGCCGGGCCGGCCAGCAGGGGAGTGTCGATGTTGAGCCCACCCACGATATGGTCCAGCGGGAAGATCGGATTGGCGGCGAGATATTCGCTGCCCAGCAGGCCCTGTTCTTCCGCCGTCAGCGCGACAAAGGCCATGCTGCGCGCGGCAGGGCCGGCCTTGGCCTGCGCCTGTGCCAGCGCCACGATCGCGCCCACACCTGCCGCATTGTCGATCGCCCCATTGCAGATATCGTCGCCCTTATCGTCAGGCGTGCAGCGGCCGAGATGGTCCCAATGGGCGGAATGGAGCACATATTCGTCGGGCCGACTGGTGCCCGGCAGTACGCCGATCACATTCTTCGAAACATAGCGGCGGATGTCATTGCCGAAGGCCGTGGAGATCGAGAGGCCCAGCGGCACCGGCTTGAAGCCCTTGCGCATCGCCGCCCCTTCCAGCGTGCCCAGATCCTTGCCGGCGGCCGTCATCAGCTTCCTGGCGGCATCGTTCTGCAGCCAGCCATTCATCAGCGTCTGATCCGCCCCGCCATCGGCGCGTTCGGCAAAGGCCTGCGGGCCGGTCCAGCCTTCCTGCACCACATTCCAGCCATAGGAGGCGGGGAAAGTGTCATGCACGATCAGCGCGCCGGCTGCGCCCTGCCGGGCGGCTTCCTCGAATTTATAAGTCCAGCGCCCGTAATAGGTCATGGCTGCGCCGCCGAAGGGGCCTTCGAGGCTGTCGGTCAGCCAGTCGGGATCGTTGACCAGGATCACCGCGGTCTTCCCGCGCATGTTGACCCCGGCATAATCGTTCCAGCCCTTTTCCGGCGCCACGACGCCATAGCCGACGAACACCAGCTCGCTGTCCTTCAGCTCGATCTGCTGCTGTTCGCGATAGGTCACGCCCACCCATTCGGCGCCATGGGCCAGATCCATGTCCTGCCCATGGCCCGTGACCTTCATCGCCCCGAAATCGCGCCCGGTGACTTCCACCAGCGGCACGTCCTGGAACCAGCTGCCCTTGTTGCCCGGCTGCAGCCCGGCTTCGGCGAATTTCTTCGCCAGATAATCGACCGTCTTCGTCTCGCCCGCCGTGCCGGGGAAGCGGCCCTCGAATGCGTCGGAGGAAAGCACTTTCGTCACGTCGCGCATCAGACCGGTATCGATCGGCGCGGGATCGACATCGGGGATGTCCATCGTTGCGACATCGGTCATGCCCTGGGCCATGCTGGTGTCGTAAGTTCCGCCAGTGGCGCAGCCGGCCAGCAGCAGCGTGGCGCCGGCGGGAAGGATAAAGCGAAGCATTGCGGGCCCTGTTCGAATGCGTGATCCGCCCCCAGCCTTGGCAGAGCGCAAAGTGTGACACAAGCGGGGCGCTTTCTCCCGCCCTTGCTCCGTTTCGCGCGGCAGGGCAGGGAGGGGGCGATGGAACGATCGTGGCAATCCGCCCTGGAACGGGCACGCAAGCATTCGCCCTTCCTCTCGCTGGGGCTGGACCGGCAGCCGGAGCTTGTCGCCCTGCTCGAAGCGGGCAAGGGTGCGGAGGCGCTCGAATGGGCGAAATCCGCGGGCGAGGGCGCGCCCGATGTCGCCACCGCGCTGCGGCGGGAACGCTGGGGCCTCGCCGTGGCACTGGGCATTGGCGATCTGGCAGGGGCATTCCCGTTGACGCTGGTGATGGAGGAGCTGTCCTCATTCGCCGACCGGGCGATGGACCAGGCGATCGCCGCCGCGATCAGGGCGCGGGTGGAGGATGCGGAGCCTGCCGGTTTTACCGCACTGGCGCTGGGCAAGCATGGCGCGGGCGAGCTGAACTACAGTTCCGACATCGATCCGATCCTGCTGTACGATCCCGAACGCCTGCCCCGGCGCGAGCGGGACGAGCCGGGCGAGGCGGCCCAGCGCGTGGCGCGCACTCTGGTGGAGACGCTCTCCCGCCAGACGGCGGATGGCTATGTCTTCCGCGTCGATCTGCGGCTGCGCCCCGCGTCCGAAGTCTCGCCCCTGGCGATTTCCTTCAACGCGGCGCTGACTCACTACGAATCGCTGGCGCTGGCGTGGGAACGCGCGGCCTTCATCCGGGCGCGGGCCTGTGCGGGGGATATTGCGGCGGGGGAGGAATTCCTGCGCCAGATCCGGTCCTTCGTCTGGCGGCGCAATCTCGATTTCGGGGCGATCGAGGAAATCCGCCGCCTCACCGCGCGCATCCGCTCCCACCATGGCGGGCCGCAGGCGCCCGGGCCGGGCTTCGATGTGAAACGCGGGCGCGGGGGCATTCGCGAAGTGGAATTCTTCGCCCAGACCCACCAGCTGATCCATGGCGGACGCAGGCCTTCGCTCAGGGTGCGCGGCACCCGCGCGGCGCTGGATGCGCTGGCGGCGGAAGGGATCATCGCGGGCGAGGACGCGCAGGTACTGGGCGAGAGCTATGACCGGCTGCGCGTGATCGAACACCGCCTGCAGATGGTAGCGGACCGGCAGACTCACAGCCTGCCCACCGATCCCGATGCGCTGGACAATGTCGCCTGGCTTGACGGGCTGGCGGGCGGAGAGGCTCTGCTGGCCGAACTGGCCGCAATCACCGACAGGGTCGCCACCCGCTATGACGCTCTGCTCGACGGGCCGGACAGCGCCGCTTCTCCCCTACCGCTGGGGCAGGATGGCGTGGTGGCGGAGCGGCTGGGCCAGCTCGGCTTTTCCGACCCGGTCCATCTGGCCGAACGGATCGAAGGCTGGAGCGACGGCCGCGTGCGCGCCTTGCGCAGCGAAGCCGCCCGCGCGGCGTTCGAGGCGGTGTTCCCAGCCCTGCTGGAGGCTCTGGCCAAGGCGCCGGACCCCGACCGGGCGGTTGCTCGCTGGGAAACGCTGCTGATCAACCTGCCCAGCGCGGTGAACCTCTTCCGCCTGCTGGAGGCGCGGCCGGGCCTGCTGGAGCAGCTGATCGCCATCCTCACTCTCGCCCCCCCGCTGGCGGACGAACTGGCGCGGCGCCCCGATCTGCTCGACGCGCTGATCGATACATCCGCGCTCGATCTGCCGGGCAGCGTGGAAGACCTCGCCGCGCGGATGAGCCTGCCCGAAGGCGCGGGCTATGAGGAATTGCTCGACCGGGTGCGGCGCGTGGTTGGCGAAACCCGCTTTGCGCTGGGTGTCCAGCTGATCGAAGCCGCGCAGGACCCGCTGGAGATAGCAGAGGCCCTGTCGCGCACGGCGGAAGCCGCGCTGGCGGTGTGCCTCAAGGGAGCGGAGGCGGAATTCGCCCGCGTCCATGGCCGCATTCCGGGGCACGATCTGCTGGTGCTGGGCCTCGGGCGACTGGGCGGTGGGGCGCTGACTCACGCGTCCGACCTCGATCTGATCTATCTGTTCAGCACCGGGGACGGGGCGACCGACGTGCAGTCGGATGGCGAAAGGCCGCTCGGCGTAACGCTCTATTTCAACCGGCTGGCCCAGCGGGTGACGGCGGCACTCAGCGTCGCCACGGCGGAGGGCCCGCTCTACGAAGTGGATACCCGCCTGCGCCCGCAGGGCAATCAGGGGCCGCTCTCGGCCAGCCTTGCCAGCTTCGAACGCTACCAGAAGGAAGACGCCTGGACCTGGGAACATATGGCGCTGAACCGCGCCCGCGTGCTGGCCGGCCCACCGCAGGCCCGCGCCCAGCTGGAAGCGATCCTGTCGCAGGTGCTCCATACCCCGCGCGATCCGGTGAAGCTGAGGGAAGATGTGCTGAAGATGCGGCATGAAATGGCCGCCCACAAGGCACCCAAGGGCGCGCTGGATGTGAAGCTCCATCGCGGCGGGCTGGTCGATCTGGAATTCCTGATCCACTATCTGCAATTGCGCGAAAGGATCGCGCTGACGCCCGAAATGGTCGGCGCGCTGACCGGGCTGGTGGAGGCGGGGCTGCTGCCCGAAAATCTGCTGAAGGCGCAAAAGCTGCTGATCCGCGTGCTGGTGGCCGCCCGGCTGCTGGCGCCCGATTCGCAGGAACCCTCCGCCGCCGCCCGCGCCGTGCTGGCGCGCAGTTGCGGCGCGCCTTCCTACCCCGCCCTGCTTGAAATGCTGGCCGAAGCACGCCACGGCGTGGCCGCTGCCTGGGCAGCGACTTTCGGCGAAACACTGGAGATGGAATGATGAGCAACCGCCCCGACATTGGCGACACCCTGCCCGACATCGCCCTTGAAACGCCCGAAGGCGGCACTGTGAAACCCTCCGCCTTCAAGGGCCGCAAGCTGGTGCTGTTCTTCTATCCCAAGGACGATACGCCCGGCTGCACCACGGAGAACAAGGATTTCTCCGCCCTTGCCGGCGAGTTCGAACAGGCCGGCACCGCCCTGCTGGGCGTCAGCAAGGACCCGCCGAAGAAACACGCCAAATTCATCGAGAAACACTCGCTGTCCGCCCCGCTCGCCTCCGATGCGGAAGTGGATGGCCTGGCCGACGCGCTGGGCATCTGGGTGGAAAAGAGCATGTATGGCCGGACCTATATGGGGATGGAGCGCACGACCTATCTCGTCGATGCCGAGGGCCGGATCGCGCAGATCTGGCGCAAGGTGAAGGTGAAGGGCCACGCGGAGGAAGTGCTGGCCGCCGCAAAGGCGCTCTAGGCACTCCTGATGTCCCGCTCCGTCGCCGCGGCGATTCGTTCCGCATTGCTCACCGCAGATCCGCGCGCCAAGGCCTTCGCGGCGCGCCAAGTGGCGCGAGACTGGCGTCTGGGCAGGCTCGACTTCGCTTTCGACGTGGAGATGCCGGATCGCCCCGCATCGCCCGATGCGCCCGAACTGCTGCCGCCCAACCGCATGCCCAAGCGCGGCAAGGGCGGTTCGGACCGGGCCCGCATCGCCCTGTGGCACGCGCTTTGCCACATCGAATTCGTCGCCATCGATCTTGCGCTGGACATGGCCGGGCGATTCGGCGCGGAGATGGGCGAGGAATTCGTCGCCGATTTCCTTGCCGTCGCTGCGGACGAGGCGATGCATTTCGCCCTGCTGGAGCGCAAGCTGCGCGCGCTGGGCAGTTTCTACGGCGCTTTGCCCGCCCATGGCGGCCTGTGGGAGGCTGCGGACAAGACCCGGCACGACGTGGCCGCACGGCTGGCGATCGTGCCGATGGTGCTGGAAGCGCGCGCGCTCGACATCACCCCTGCCACGCGCGACCGGGTGCGCGCGCAGGGCGATGAAGGCGGCGCGAAGATTCTGGAAAGGATCTTGAACGATGAAATCCGGCATGTTTCGATCGGGACGAAACACTTTGCCGCATGCTGCGCGAAGGCCGCGAAAAGCCCGGAAATCCGTTGGAGAGAACTGGTCGCCACCCATTTCAGTGGCGGCGTTAAGCCACCGTTCAACGACTCAGCGCGTTCCGCAGCCGGTTTGTCGCTGAGCTACTACGGCGAGCTTGCCAGCTGAGCCCGGCCCTGTTTACCACCCTGTCAACAAGGGGCACGGGGTCAATTTCCCGGCTTTGAAAACAACCAACGGCCTTTTCCTGGGCCATCGCTCTTGGGGGATCGAGGGCGACGTAAGTCGCACTAGATTTTTTGGACGGGACAACAGGTCGCTCATGGTTTTTTCACTTTCGCTCCGCACTCTTCCGGCAGCCTTGCTAGCCGTTGCCGCGATAATGGGTGCAAGCCCTGCTTCGGCCCAGACCGAAGCCACCGCCGCCCAGATCAGCACCACCGTCCATAACCTCGCCGATGGTCCGAACGCCCAGCTCGGCAAGGGTGACGAAGAATTCAGCCAGCTGTTCGACAGCTGGAAGTCGCTCGACAGCGGCCTCGGCATTGCGATGCCGGCAGCCCGCGCCACGGTTTCCGTGCCGTCGCGTTCGCCGCTCGCCAAGCTGACCCTCACCAGCGGTTTCGGCATGCGCACCCACCCGGTGCTGGGCGGCCGCCGCAATCACAAGGGTATCGATCTGGCTGCTCCCTCGGGCACGCCGGTCTATGCTCCGGCCGATGGCTACATCGCCCGTGCCGACTGGTTCTCCAGCTATGGCAATTACATCCAGATCGAACATGGCGGCGAATTGCAGACCCGCTACGGCCATCTGTCCGGTTTCGCTGTCCAGTCCGGCCAGCGCGTCCAGAAGGGCGATCTGATCGGTTATGTCGGCTCCACCGGCCGCTCCACCGGCCCGCACCTGCATTATGAAGTGCGCGTGGCCGGCGTGGCAGTCGATCCCAGCCCCTATCTCGTCGGCGACGTGTCGCTCGCCAATCTGGACGAGAAGGTGGCCGAAGGCGCCATCGGCGGTCCGGACGACGACGAAGAATAAGGCGATCTGGAATAAGGCAAGCCCGCCCATAGGCGGTTAAAAAGGCGGCAGGGGTAACCCTCGCCGCCTTTTTGCTGTCTGTCATTCATGGAACCGAGAGGCATTGGAACGAGGGGGGCCTGCCCTACCCCCTCTGCCCGGCCTCTTCTGCGCGGTGTCAGCCCAACAGGCGCTTGGCGATGGCGCGCACTTCCTCGCCCATGTCCTCGCGTTCCAGCGCCAGCGCCAGCGTCGCTTCGATGAAGCCGGTCTTGCTGCCGCAGTCGAAGCGCCGGCCTGCGAAGGTCACGGCGTGGAAGGGCTGCTGGCCGATCATCTTGGCCATGGCATCGGTCAGCTGGATTTCCCCGCCCGCGCCCTTTTCCTGGCTTTCCAGCGTGCGCATCACTTCGGGTTGCAGAATATAGCGGCCGGAGATGATCTTGTTGGAAGGCGCATTTTCCCGCCTGGGCTTTTCGACCAGCCCCCTGACCTCCGTCAGCGAACCACGCGTCTCGCCCGGGTCGATCACGCCGTAAGCGGAGACTTCCTCCATGGGCACTTCCAGCACCGAAATGAGGTTGCCGCCCACTTCGTGATAGGCTTCCACCATTTGCTTCATGCAGCCCGGCGTGCCGATCATCAGCTCGTCCGGCAGGAAGATCGCGAAGGGATCGTCCCCCACGATCGCGCGGGCGCACCAGATCGCATGGCCCAGCCCCATGGGGACCTGCTGGCGCACGGTGATGATATCGCCCGGCGTGGCGCGGGTCGGCTCCAGAATCGCAAGATCCTTGCCGCGTTCCAGCATGGTCGCCTCCAGTTCGAAGGCGATATCGAAATGTTCGACAATGGCGGATTTGCCGCGCCCGGTGACGAAGATCATCTGTTCGATCCCCGCCTCGCGCGCCTCGTCCACCGCATATTGGATCAGCGGCCGGTCGATCACCGGCAGCATTTCCTTGGGGATGGCCTTGGTCGCGGGGAGGAAGCGCGTACCCAGTCCGGCGACTGGAAAGACGGCTTTCTTGATGGGTTTCCGGCTGGTCATGCAGCGGGATGTATGAACGCCCGGAGCAGGGCGTCAACCTGCAGAAATTAACTTACCACGACAGGCCGCTTGCCCCGTTCCGCATTCGGGTTAAACGGCGGCATGGACAAGATCATAATCGAAGGCGGCCGCCGCCTTTCCGGCACCATTCCCGTCTCCGGCGCGAAGAACGCCGCGCTCACCCTGCTGCCCTGCGCGCTGCTTACGGAAGAGCCGGTGACCCTGCGCAATCTGCCGCGCCTGGCCGATATCGACGGCTTCCAGCACCTGATGACGCAATTCGGCGTTTCGACCTCGATCGCGGGTGCGCGGCCGGAGGATTTCGGCCGGGTGATGACCTTGCAGGCCACGCGCCTCACGTCCTCCACCGCGCCTTACGATCTGGTGCGCAAGATGCGCGCCTCGATCCTGGTGCTGGGCCCGCTGCTGGCCCGCGCGGGGGAGGCGACCGTTTCGCTGCCCGGCGGCTGCGCCATCGGCAATCGCCCGATCGACCTGCATCTGCGCGCGCTGGAAGCCCTGGGCGCCGAGATCGAGCTGGCGGCCGGCTACGTCCGCGCCCGCGCGCCCGATGGCGGCCTGCCGGGCGGGCGCTATTCCTTCCCGGTCGTCTCGGTCGGCGCAACGGAGAACGCGCTGATGGCGGCGGTGCTGGCCAATGGCAAGAGCACGCTCCACAACGCCGCGCGCGAGCCGGAGATCGTCGATCTGTGCAATCTGCTGGTGGCGATGGGCGCGGAAATCGAAGGCATCGGCTCTTCGGAACTGACCATCCACGGCGTGCAGCGCCTGCACGGTGCGACCTATAAGGTGATGGCCGACCGGATCGAGGCAGGCTCCTATGCCTGCGCGGCCGCGATCACGGGCGGCGAAGTGACGCTGCAGGGCGCCAAGTTCGAGGAAATGGAGGCCACGGTGCAGGCCCTGCGCGATGCGGGCGTGAGCGTGAACGCGGTGAAGGACGGCATCCATGTCGCCGCCGATGGCCCGATCAGGGCCGTCACCCTTTCCACCGCACCCTATCCGGGCTTCGCCACCGACATGCAGGCCCAGCTGATGGCGCTGCTCTGCCGGGCGGAAGGCACCAGCGTGCTGACCGAGACGATTTTCGAAAACCGGTATATGCACGTGCCCGAACTCAACCGCATGGGTGCGCATATCGAAACCTCAGGCCGCACTGCCATCGTCCACGGAGTGAAGCAGCTCACCGGCGCCGAAGTGATGGCGACCGACCTGCGGGCCTCGATGAGCCTGGTGATTGCCGGGCTCGCCGCGCAGGGAACGACCCAGGTTCACCGGCTCTATCACCTCGATCGCGGATATGAGCGGCTGGAAGAAAAGCTGGCCCTGCTCGGCGCGCAGATCGAACGCGTCGGCGACGGTTAGACACACTCTAGGACCCTTTGAGCACACCGGTGCGTTGGTTGGATGAACCTGCAAGGGAGTGAGGCATATGGGCATTGTAAGGCTTGGAATCTTCGCGGCACTGGGCGCTTTCGTCTATCGCGCCCTGCGCAAGGGCAAGCAGGAAACACCCCCCGCAGCCTTCGCCGAGGGGCAGCAGGCGCCGGGAAATCAGACGCAAGTACGCGATGCGGGCCCCGAAGCCATGCGCGACGGCGCCCACAGGCCCTGGACGAAAACAGACGAAGCGAGCGACGAAAGCTTCCCGGCAAGCGATCCGCCGGGGAATTATTGAACGCTAAGGCGCCCCGCCAGCCACAGCCTGATCGCTCCCGCCAACCCCGGCGGGGTTTCCGCCGCGATACGCTCGGCATCGATCCGGGCGACCAGCGCGTTCACCGGCACGCCTTCGCACGCGGCGGCATCGCGCAGCATGTCCCAAAAGAGCGGTTCGAGGCTGATAGAGGTCTTGTGCCCGGCGATCTCGACCGAACGCTTGACCGGCGGATGATATAGTTCGGCCATCCGGGTCAGGCGCGGTCCGGGCCAAGCATCTCTTCGGGGCGCACGATCCGGTCGTAATCCTCAGGCGAAACAGCCCCGCTGGCAAGCGCGGCTTCGCGCAGGGTCACGCCCCTTGCATGGGCATCCTTGGCGATGGCGGCCGCCTTGTCATAGCCGATGGTGGGGGCGAGCGCCGTGACCAGCATCAGTGAGCGCTCCACCCCGGCTGCAATATTGTCCTCGCGCGGTTCGAGGCCGTCCAGAAGGTTCTCGGTAAAGCTCTCTGCCGCATCGGCCAGCAGGCGGACCGATTGCAGGAAATTCTGCGCGATCACCGGGCGATAGACGTTCAGTTCGAACTGCCCCTGGCTACCTGCGAAGGTGAGCGCGGCATGATTGCCGAACACCTGCGCGCAGACCTGAGTCATCGCCTCGCATTGGGTAGGATTCACCTTGCCCGGCATGATGGAGGAGCCCGGCTCGTTGGCGGGCAGCGCCAGTTCGCCGAGGCCCGAGCGCGGACCTGAACCGAGCAGGCGAATATCGCTGGCGATCTTGTAAAGCCCCGTGGCCAGCGCATTGAGCGCGCCATGGGCAAAGACGAGCGCATCCTCGCTCGCCAAAGCCTCGAATTTGTTGGGCGCGCTGGTGAAGGGCAGGCCTGTAAGAGCGGCGATCTCCGCAGCCATGGCCTCCCCGAAACCGGCGGGCGCGTTAAGCCCCGTGCCGACTGCCGTGCCGCCCTGCGCCAGTTGCTGAATGCCGGGCAAGGTCAGTTCGATCCGCTCGATCCCCGCCGCCACCTGCCGCGCATAGCCGGAGAATTCCTGCCCCAGCGTCAGCGGCGTTGCATCCTGCGTATGGGTGCGGCCGATCTTGACGATCCCGCCCCATGCCTCGGCCATGGCGGAGAGGGATACATGCATCAGCCGTAGCGACGGCAGCAGGCGCTCCATCGCTTCCCGCACGGCTGCGATATGGATCGCGCTGGGAAAAGTATCGTTCGAAGATTGGCCCAGATTGACGTGATCGTTGGGATGAACAGGGCTTTTTGCGCCAAGTTGGCCGCCCAGCGCCAGATTGGCGCGATTCGCGATCACCTCATTGGCGTTCATATTGCTCTGAGTGCCCGATCCCGTCTGCCACACAACAAGCGGGAAATGATCGTCCAGCGCACCCGACGCCACTTCCGCAGCAGCGCTGGCGATGGCCTCTGCAACACGGGGATCGAGCAGGCCGAGCCGGGCATTCACCCGAGCAGCGGCCTGCTTGATCGCCCCCAAAGCATGGATGACGGGAGCCGGAATGCGCTCTGTACCGATGCGGAAATTTTCGAGGCTACGCTGGGTCTGCGCCCCCCACAGCCGGTCGGCCGGGACGGCGATGTTACCGAAAGTGTCAGTCTCTATCCGCGTATCGGCCATCCCGATCCCCATCACAGGCGCATCCCGCGCCTCAGTACATATGCTGACCACCATTGAGCGACATGGTCGATCCGGTGACGAAGCCTGCTTCTTCCGCCGTGAGGAAGGCCACGCCGCGCGCGATTTCCTCCGCATGGCCCAAACGGCCGACGGGGATCTTGGCGACGATCTTTTCCAGCACGGCTTCCGGCACGGCGGCCACCATGTCGGTATCGATATAGCCGGGGGCGATTGCATTCACGGTGACGCCGGAACGCGCACCTTCCTGCGCCAGCGCCTTGGTGAAGCCGTGGATGCCGCTCTTTGCCGCGGCATAATTCACCTGGCCATATTGTCCGGCCTGGCCATTGATCGAACCGATATTCACGATCCGGCCCCAGCCGCGCTCGCGCATGCCGGGGAAGCAGGCCTTGGCCATGTTGAAACAGCCGCCGAGGTTGATTCGCATCACCTCGTTCCAATCGTCGAAGCTCATCTTGTGGAGCGTTGCATCGCGGGTGATGCCCGCATTGTTGACCACGATCTCGATCGGGCCGATTTCGGCTTCCACCCTGGCGCAACCCGCCAGCGTCGCCTCATGGTCGCCTACGTCCCATTTATAGGCCGGAATTCCGGTTTCCTCGGTGAAAGCGCGGGCCTTCACCTCATTTCCGGCATAATTTGCCACCACGGTACGGCCCTGTTCCCTGAGGGCGAGGCTGATCGCCTTGCCAATGCCGCGAGTACCGCCGGTGACGATTGCGACGCGTGCCATGCATGTTCCTTTTCAGATGTTGTTTTTGCCTCTCTCCTCAACGCCATCGTTAGGGGGAGTCGGGAAAGCAGGCAAAGAAAAACCCCGCTTTGCTGCGGGGTTCTTTCAAATTCGCGACAGGTGTGATCGACGGGAAATGGCTGATCAGAAGCGGAACTGGGTTCCGACATAGACGGCCTGGCTATCCTGCTTGCCATTGGTAAGCGGTTCCAGCCTGTCGCGATCCTGCGAATAACGCACACCAGCCGTGACGTTGAGGTTGCGGGTGAGCGAGTAGCTGCCGCCGACATCCACCGTCTGATCGCCCAGCGCATCGCGGGTGCGAGGGCCACGCCCCGTCTTGTCGTCCTGATCCAGGGCGATGCGGGCGGCGAAGCGGCTGGGCTTCTCCTGCACGCCGGCGGAAGGCTGGAAGGCCGCGAGATCCGGGATCGCCGCGTCGTTCAGATCCTGCGCCATAGCAGGCGGGCGGGCAAAGCCCTGATAGCCGAGCGCGCGACCGAGATTGTAGCGCGAAGGCGCAAGGCGCGCGACGGCGAGGCTGTCCTGCGGATCACCCACGGAAGCCAGCACCTGACGGACCGAAACCGCACGGGCGGCATTGCCGTCAACCCGCACGGCCACCGTCACCGGATGCCCGGAGCGATCGGCTGCACCAGCGGGGGTGAAGCGCATCAGCGTATTGCCGGAACTGGAACCGCGCGCGACCAGTTCCGCCAAGCGAGGGTCCACCGAAGCGGGAGTGAAGGACGAGAGGCTGGCACTGGCTGGAAGGCCGACCGATTCGGCACCGAGCGCGCCAAGGGCAAGTCCGGCGCTGGGAGCGCCCACGAGCAGCGCGGCGCCGGCAAGCAGCAGCGATGCGGGAAACCCGCCGCGCTTAGCCATTTTGCCGTCCCTTGCCATATACCCCGTTCACCTTGTCCCTGTTTGCAGACTTAATCAAACGACCCAGACCCTGAACATTCCCTTACCGGATAAGGGAATCAGTCCATTAAATCTCACCTGACACCGATAGGTTTTCCACAAGCCGATAGCCAGATTCGAATTCGATCTAGGGCAGTTGTTTTGCAGGAGTGTTGCAGTGTGTCCACAGCGCAGTTTGCCACGGGGCTCCGGTTAAGCGCGTATTCACCCCCATCCTGCGCATTGGCGGCCCCTGAACAGCTTGGGCGGCGGGCCTCGCGCGCACTTGCCGCGCACGGTGCGGCGGCTATAGAGGCTCAAACGCAGGAGCAGGCTCGCACGGGGCTTGCGCCAGCCTTGTGGAACAACGGGAATGACATTCGTGATGACGGTCAGCAGCGGGAACGGAATTTCTTCGATGAAGCGCGCAGGCCAGGTCCTGTTGGTGGGCGCGGTGCTGGCGGGCCTTGCCGCTTGCGGCGGCGGGCGCGACAAGCGGCCCCAGGCGGACCTCGCTTCGGCGCAGGTCACCTCGATCGGCGTCAATTCCTACCTCTGGCGCGCCACGCTCGAAACCCTGGCCTTCATGCCGCTGACCCAGGCCGACAGCGCCGGCGGCGTGGTGGTGACCGACTGGTACGCCAATCCCGCCAATCCGAACGAGCGGATGAAGGTTTCGGTGACGATTCTGGATCAGGACCTGCGGGCCGATGCGGTGCGCGTTGCTGCCAGCCGCCAGGTGCTTCAGGGCGGTGTGTGGATCGAAGCGCCGGTTGAAGCCGCCACGGTCCAGAAGCTTGAGGACGTCATCCTCACCAAGGCACGCGATCTGCGCCGTTCGGCCGTAGGCTGATTCGCCTGGGACAACCCGCACCTGTCGTACAGCGCGAAGGCGTGGTGCGGCGCGCTTCAATCCCGGCGCTTCCAACTCGGCAATACAGCCTCTAGGGGCACATCATGAGCGAAACACGATTCGATCCGTCGCTGGCCGACGGGCGCTGGCAGCGTGCGTGGGACGAGGCGCAGTGCTTCCGCGCCGATGATTCTTCCACCAAGCCGCGCAGCTATGTGCTGGAGATGTTCCCCTATCCCTCGGGGCGCATTCATATCGGCCATGTCCGCAATTACACGATGGGCGACGTGCTGGCCCGCTACAAGGCCATGATCGGCCATGAAGTTCTGCACCCCATGGGGTGGGACGCCTTCGGAATGCCGGCCGAGAACGCCGCGATCGAAAAGGGCGTCCATCCCGGCACCTGGACCTATCAGAACATCGCCAACATGAAGGCGCAGCTTCAGCGGCTGGGCTTTGCGCTCGACTGGAGCCGCGAGGTCGCGACCTGCGATCCCTCCTATTACGGGCATGAACAGGCGCTGTTCCTGGATCTCTATGCCGCGGGCCTCGTCTACCGAAAGGAAAGCGCGGTCAATTGGGACCCCGTGGACCAGACCGTGCTGGCCAATGAACAGGTGATCGACGGGCGCGGCTGGCGTTCGGGCGCGCTGGTGGAGAAGCGCAAGCTTTCGCAGTGGTTCCTCAAGATCACCGATTTCGCGCAGGAACTGCTCGACGGGCTGGCCGGGCTGGAACACTGGCCCGAAAAGGTGAAGCTGATGCAGGAAAACTGGATCGGCAAGAGCCAGGGCCTGCAATTCGCCTTCACTCTCTCCGACGGGGAGAAGCTGGAAGTCTATACCACGCGGCCCGACACGATTTTCGGTGCGAGCTTCGTTGCCGTGGCGGCGGATCATCCCGTTGCGCAGAAAGTCGCGGCGGATAATGCCGAAGCGCAGGCCTTCATCGAGAAGTGCCGCGAAGGCGGGACGACCGCAGCCGAACTGGAGACGGCGGAGAAGCTGGGCTTCGATACAGGCATCACCGCGAAGCACCCGTTCACGGGCGCCGATCTGCCGGTCTACATCGCCAATTTCGTGCTGATGGATTACGGTACCGGCGCGATCATGGCCGTACCTGGGCATGACCAGCGCGACTTCGATTTCGCCACAAAATATGGCCTGCCGATCACCCGCGTGGTCGCCGCCAGTGCCGACGATGCCGACAGGCCCTTCGCGGGCGAGGCTGAGGCGGGCGACGGTGTATGCGTCAATTCCGGCTTCCTTGACGGGATGAGCGTGGCCGATGCCAAGGCCGCCGTGATCTCCCGCGCCCAAAGCGAAGGCTGGGGCGAGGGCAAGACGGTGTGGCGCCTGCGCGACTGGGGCGTTTCGCGCCAGCGTTACTGGGGCACGCCGATCCCCTTCATCCATTGCCCCAGCTGCGGCGTGGTGCCGGTGCCGAAAGACCAGCTGCCTGTCACCCTGCCCGAAGACGTCGACATGGCGATCCCCGGCAATCCGCTGGTGCGCCATCCGACATGGAAGCATGTCGATTGCCCGGCCTGCGGCGGCACGGCCGAGCGCGAGACCGATACGCTCGACACCTTTGTCGACAGTTCGTGGTATTTCCTGCGCTTCGCCAGCCAGCCGGCCGACCGGCCCTTCGATCCCGAAGAGATCGCGCGCTGGATGCCGGTGCAGCAGTATATCGGGGGCATCGAACATGCGATCCTCCACCTGCTCTATGCCCGTTTCTGGACTCGTGCGCTCAAGGCCATCGGCAAGCTCGACGTGGCAGAACCCTTCGCCCAGCTGTTTACGCAGGGCATGGTGACCCATGAGACTTATTCGCGCGAGGAAGATGGCCGCCCGGTCTATTACAGCCCTGGCGAGGTCGAACGCGGTTCTGACAACGCGGTACTGAAAGACGATGGCAAGCCGGTGGAGATCGGCCGGGTCATCAAGATGTCCAAGTCGAAGAAGAACGTCGTCGATCCGGACGAGATCGTGGCCAAATACGGCGCCGACGCCGTGCGCTGGTTCATGCTGTCCGACAGCCCGCCCGAGCGCGACCTGCCGTGGTCCGAAGCGGGTATCGAAGGCTGCTGGCGCTTCGTTCAGCGCCTATGGCGCCTGTTCGGCCAGTATGATGCGACCGCAACCGGCGAAGACAAGGCGCTGGATCGCAAGACGCACCAGATCGTCGCCGCCGTGGCCGACGATATCGAGGCGCTGAGCTTCAACAAGGCCGTCGCCCGGATCTACGAACTGACCAGCGCGGCGGAAAAGGCCGCGCCTTCGGCCAGCCGTTCGCAGACGATCCGGACCATCCTGCTGCTCGCCTCGCCCATGATGCCGCATCTGGCCGAAGAAGGCTGGGCCGCGATCGGTGAGACCGAGCTGGTAGCCAAGGCAGACTGGCCGGAAGTCGATCCCGCGCTGCTGGTGGATGATGAAGTGACCGTCGCCATCCAGGTGAAGGGCAAGCTGCGCGATACGCTGACAGTCGCCAAGGGTACGCCGAAGGAAGAACTCGAGGCGCTTGCCCTCGCTTCCGAGAAGGTGCAGCGTGCACTGGATGGAGCGGAAGTACGCAAGGTAATCGTGGTGCCCGACAGGCTGGTCAATCTCGTCGCATGAGGGGTGCAAGCGCCCTTCTTGCCTTGGCGCTTGCCGCGCCTGCACTCGCTTCCTGCGGGCTGCAGCCCATGTATGCCGGAGGCGGTAGTGGCGAGGTCGCCCGCTCGCTCGCATCGGTGGATATTCCCGCCATCGAGGGACAGGCAGGCTGGCTGGTTCGCAATGCGTTGCAGGACCGGCTGGGCGATCCCGATGGTTCAGCGCGCTACCGACTGGACATAAGACTGGACGACAAGCTGGAAGGTCTCGGCCTGCTGACCGACGATACGATCGGGCGCGAACGCCGCACCTTGCGTGCGCGCTACCAGCTCGTCGATACTGCCACGGGCGAAGTGCTGCTGGATGCCAGCGATGGCTCCGATGCCGGTATCGACGTGGTCAGCTCCGAATATGCGACCATCGCGGCCGAGCAGACCGCGCTTGAGAACCTCGCCCGCGACGTGGCCGACCGGATCGTGACGCGTCTCGCGCTGACCCTGCGCAAAGAATCGTGAAGGCCACCCAGCGGGACTTTGCCAATGTTGCGCCGAAGGCCGCCGCCGCCTGCAAGGTCTTCTTCTTCTGCGGACAGGACGAGGCCGGTGCCTCTGCTGCCGCCAGTCACATCGTCTCTCTGCTCGAGAATCCGGGCGAGCGAGTGGAGATGCAGGGCAGCGATCTGCGCAAGGACCCTGTGCTTCTGGGCGACGAGGCGCGTTCCACATCGCTATTCGGCGATACACGCCACATCATGGTGCGCGCCAATGGCGATGAAGTGCATGACGCGCTGGATATCCTGTTCAAGGCGATAGACGCGCAAGAGGGCGAGCCCTGCCCGGTGCTGGTGGTTGCAACCTCGGCTACCGATAAATCCCGTACCGCCAAGCTTCTGGAAAAGCGGGGCGACGCGCTGCTGGCGATGTTCTATCCGCCGGACCTTGCCCAGGTCACCCAATCGGTGCGCACCATGGCCAGTATAGCCGGGCTACGTCTGTCGGGGGACCTCGCGGAACGGATTGCACGAGCTTCCGGTCTCGATGTGCGGCTGGCGCAATCGGAGGTGACCAAGCTGGCGCTCTATCTCGATGCCAGCCCGATCGAACCCAAGGATGCCCATGCCGATGCGCTCGACGCTATCGGGGCGAAGACGGAGGAAGACGGCTTCATGCCGCTGGTCAACGCCGTGCTTTCCGGCGAGACCGGCAAGCTGGCGAGCGAATTGCGGCGGATGCGTGAGACATCGATGAACCCCGTCGGCCTGCTTCTGGCACTGGAAAGGCGCGCAGCGCAACTTGCCGCACTGGCGGCGAAACTCGGCCCGCGCGGGGACGTCAACGGCCTGCTGGAGGGGGAGCGGCGCGCCCGGCGGATCTTCTGGCGCGACGAACGCGATCTGTCGGTGCAGCTCAGGCGTTGGCGCGGAAGGAAGTTGGACCGCCTGGTCGCACGGCTGGTGGAACTTCACCGCGCGCTTCTGGTCAATAACCAGTCCGCCGAGCTGCTGTTATCGCAAGGCCTCGCGGAAATTGCACGGGCCGCCGCTTCAAAACGGTGAGCGCAAAGGTAAAATTAACCTTTGTGATGGCAGTTTTGCGGGGCTTTTCAGGCACATCCCCTGATTATGCGAATCCGCTACGATAACCATCCTTGTGCTGCGAGTGCGAGAAAACAGTTGGTCTGCCCGCTTCACATGGGGTAAAAACAAGTGACTGGCATGGTGTGACTGGATCAAGCGCAATGCCTGATGAGGGAACGGGAATGATGAGCAAGTTCAAGATCGGTCTGGCGGTTTGTGCGGCATGTGCAATGGTTTCGGCCGGCCCGGCCTATGCCGCTGGCACGACCCGCTCCGCCCAGGCTCTTCCGCTGCTCGCCGCGAGCGTCGGGTCAGTGCCCTATTCGCCCGGCGTCGAGAATCAGTGGCGTTGCGTCCCTGTGACGGACGAGGCTCTCAAGCTGAAGAAGAAGAACGTGCAGGTCGATACGGCCGGGCGCGTGGTCCTCAGCCCCAAGGGTCAGCCCTATAAGTGCAACGCTCCCGGCAGCGGATACAAGCTGGGCGCCAGCAATCGCTTCCCCTTCGAAATCGTGCTCGGCCTGCTGGGCGTGGGCGGCGTGCTGGTGGCGCTTGCAGGCAGCGGCGGGAGCGACAGCCCCGGTTAAGGTGCTGCGCCTCTGCGGGCAGCCAGCGAAAATGCGGTGCTCGCCTTTATCCATGCAATGCTGGCCGGACCGGGGCGAAAAAGTCCGTCTGGCCGCATCCGTCGGCTTTCCTGACCCGACACCCGACCGGCCATCCCTTAGCATCGGGAAATGGATTTTCTCCTTTTGCCGAAACCGCAATCTTAATAATTGTGGCAGCACCATCGCTGCGGGATTACCCAAAACCATCCGCATGAAGGGACCATGCGCCGGCCTGACGGCGCGCCGGCCCCAGGCGGCGGAAGATCGATCAAGGCCGGGGAGCTTCGTCTCGCCCCGGTGTGCCTGAAGGGGATACAGTGCGAACAGCCCAGCCTTTCAGCCTAGTGCGGCTTGCACCATTTGCGCTGCTGGCGGCGTGCCAGCCCCAACTCCATCCAGAGGTTCCCGCAGGGGCTGCGGCCTATGACGTGCTGTCTGCAGCCAATGCCGAGCAGAGCGGCGCTTATCTGCTCCATTCCGGCGACGTGGTCACGGTCAATGTCTTCCAGGAACCCGACCTCACGCAGGAAGAGGTGGCGATTGACGGGTCTGGCAATCTGTACCTGCCGCTGATCGGCGAAATCCGGGCTGAAGGGCTCAGCCAGGGCGAACTCTCGCAACAGATCGAGCAAGCTTACGCCAATGGCTACCTGCGCAATCCGCGAGTGGCTGTGGTGGTAAAACAGGCACTTTCAGCCACTGTCTCGGTCGAAGGCGATGTCATGCAGCCGGGCGTCTACGCGATCCAGCCGGGGGCTACTCTGCTCACCGCGATGGCGCTCGCCCGCAGCCCCACGCGCACGGCCAAGATGGATCAGGTGCTGGTGTTCCGCATGGTCAACGGACAGCGTATGGGCGCCCGTTTCGACCTGACCGACATCCGTTCGGGCACCGCGCCCGATCCCCAGATCCTGCCGGGCGACGTCGTAGTAGTGGGCTTCTCGCGCGTGCGCGGCGTGTGGCGCGACATTCTGGAGGCCGCACCTTTGTTCAACATCTTCACGCGATTCTGATGACCGTGGGGTTCAGCGATCCGATGAACGCAAGGAGCAGCAAGTGAACCTGTCCGCGCCGGAAAAACACGAGCCTGCCTATGACGCGCAGCAGCCCTATGGACTGCCGATGGGCGTCTATGGCCCGGGCGCGATCGGCGAGCTTGTCCGCAATGTGCTGTCGCTCATCCGCCGCAATCGCTGGCTGATCGCGGCGATCATCGGGCTGGCACTGGTCGCGGCCATCGCGGCCACCATGCTGGATACACCGCGCTACACCGCATCGGCCAGCGTACAGATCAACGACCAGAGCGAGCAGGTTCTGGGCGAGGACCTCGACGCGCAGAGCGAAGTGAACAAGGCGACCGACGTCGAACGCTTCCTCAACACCCAGATCGAGATTCTGCGTAGCCGGGGGCTTGCCCAGCGTGTCGCCCGACGCCTGGATCTGAGCGCGAACGAGCGGTTCTACGCCGCGATGGAACTGCCGCTGCCTGGCAAGGAAGTGCCGCAAGCAGCACGGCGCGAAGAGCTGATCGAGCTTCTGCAGACCAACATGGCGGCCAATCTTCCGCGTAACAGCCGTATCGTGACGATCAGCTTTTCCAGCACCGATCCCGCCATGTCGGCCACCATCGCCAATACTTTTGCCGACGAATTCATCCAGGCCAACCTCCAGCGCCGCTTCGACAGTTCCGCCTATGCGCGCACTTTCATCGGCGAACAGCTGGAGGAAGCCCGGGTCCGGCTGGAGAATTCGGAGCGCGAGGTGAACGCCTATGCGCGCAATGCCGGGCTGATCCGCATGCGCGACGTGACGAGCGACCGCGAGGGTGCCAATTCCTCGTCAAGCAGCGTCACCACCTCGAGCCTCATGCAGATCAACGAAGCCGCCAACCGCGCCAAGGCGGAACGGATCGCTGCGGAAGGGCGCTGGCGGGCTGAACAGGCAACCCCGCTCTTCGCATCTCAGGCGGTGCTGTCCAATCCCACGGTGCAGGATCTGATGACGCGCCGGGCAGAGCTGGATGGCGAATTGAAAAAGAACCGCGAGCGGTACCTCGACGATCACCCCACCGTGCTGCAGGGCGAGGCGCAACTTGCCACCGTGAACCAGCAGCTCTCCCAGGTGGCCGCGAATGTGCGCGATTCGATCCGCGCCCAATATGTTGCTTCCCAGGCTGCCGAGCAGCGGCTCGTCTCGCAGGTGGAGCAGCTTCAGGGCGCCACCCTTGCCGAGCAGGACCGCGCGGTGCGTTACAACACGCTCGCGCGAGAGGCGGACACCAACCGGTCGCTCTATGACGGCCTGCTACAGCGTTTCCGCGAGCTCAATGCCGCAGCCGGCATCGCCAACAGCAATCTGGCGATCATCGACCGTGCCGATCCGCCGCTGGATCCGTCCTCGCCCAGCCTGCCCAAGAATCTGGTCATCGCCCTGGCGCTCAGCCTTGTGCTTGCGACGATCGTGGTCTTCCTGCGCGATCAGCTCGACGATGCGATCCGTATCCCCGAGGACGTCGAGGAGAAGGTCCAGCTGCCGCTGCTGGGGATCATTCCCAATGCAGGCGCTTCCTCTCCTGCCGAAGAACTGGCCGACCCCAAATCGGCCATTGCCGAAGCCTATGGCTCGCTGCGCGGTGCGCTGCTTTATTCCACCCGCCAAGGCCTGCCGCGCCTGATGCTGGTCACCAGCGCGCAGCCGACCGAAGGCAAGAGCACGACGGCCTTCGCCATCGCTTCGGGTTTTGCACGGATGGGCCGCAAGGTGCTGCTGATCGATGCCGACATGCGCCGGCCTTCGGTGCATGGACGCATCGGGCATGACAATCGCCGTGGCCTTTCCAGTCTGCTCGTCTCGCAGGATCCAGCTGCCAGCGCGGTTGTCGGCACCGAGATTCCCAGCCTCTTCGTGCTGCCGTCGGGCCCCATCCCGCCCAGCCCCACCGAATTGCTGACCTCCCCTCGCATGGCCGCATTGCTGGAAGAATTCCTCAGCCAGTACGATGTGGTCATGTGTGACAGTCCGCCGGTTCTGGGTCTGGCCGACGCACCGGCCCTCTCGGCGCTGGTCGACGGCGTGGTGTTCGTGATCGAGGCTGACCGTGGCCGGCGGGGTGCACTCAAGACCGCGCTCAAGCGCCTGCGGGCAGTCAACGCCGTTCTGCTGGGCGCAGTGCTGACCAAATTCGATCCCGACAAGTCGGGCAATCGCTACTCCGAATATTACGGCTATTCCTATTACCGCTACGAAGCGGGCGATGAGGCCAAGAGCTGAGCGCATGGGCGCTTACCGGCCAGCGCAGCGCTTGCTGTATTCCGCGCTGGCTGCCGCATTCCTGATTGCCGCCTGGAGCAGCGGGCTCGACCGGATGAGCGCGGCTTCTCCCGCGCTTGAGCGGCTGGTGCCGGGCCCCTTTCGCGCGCAGGCCGATCTTAGCGCCAGCGCCATTGCATTGGCACGGGGGAACGCGCCCCGCGCCCTTGGCCGGGCCGACGATGCCGTTCGGCACGATCCCGCAAGCGCGGAGGCCAGCGCCCTTCTGGGCATGGCACGCAGCCTTGCGGGCGACGAGCGGGGAGCGGATGCGGCCTTTCGTGTTTCCGCCCAGCGCGGCTGGCGAGACCGGATGACGCAGATCTACTGGTTCGATCAGGCGATCCGCTCAGGCGATGTGGAGCGCGCTGCGCTGCGCGCCGACGCGCTGCTGCGCGCCGATCCCGATTTCGAGGCGGCCGACAGACTGATCGAACCTCTGGAGCTGACGGCGGAAGGCCGCACCGCGCTGGCTCGCAGGCTGGGCGAAAAGCCAGACTGGACCGAAGCCTATTTCCGCCGGCGGGCAGAAGTCGATCCGGCCTTGCTGCAGCGCCGCGCTCAAGTGGCATTGGCTGCGGTGGACCAGGGCCATCCGCCTGACTGCGATGCGCTTGGCCCCTATTCCGCAATGCTGGTCGAAAACGGAATGCGCCGCGATGCAGAACGGCTGTGGCGTGCGGCGTGCGGGAGCGCGCCTGGCGACGCGCCGGGGCCGGGCATCTTGGTGGATGGCGGTTTCGAACAACTTGCCCGGCAGGATAAGCCGGGGCCCTTCGGCTGGAACAAATTTGCGACCGGCGATGTCGCGGTAACCCTGGTGGAACAGGCGCAGGGCAATCATGCGCTGCTGGCCCGCAGCTCCGCTTCGGTGACGCGCCTGCTGCTGTCGCAGGCGATCGACCTGCCGCCGGGCATATGGCGAGTGAAAGCAAACTCCTCCGCCAAGCCGGGCCGGTTGGCGGTTTCGCTCGATTGCGCGGGGCGTCCGCTGCGCCCTGCGCGGGTAGATGGCGATATCGTCGGGGCCGGGCAGGTGCTTACCGTGGGCGCCTGCGAGCGAGCGGTGCTGGGCCTGTGGCTGCGGCCCGGCGCGGAGGACGTGACGATCGACGATCTCTCAATCGAGAAAATCCAGTAAAAGCCGACCTGCCGCTCCTTGGGCGGCGTGGACAAATTCGGGTGCGCTTTCGATAGTCCCGCTTCGTGCTCGCCTCGCCAGAAAACACTTTCCTACAGGCCCCCGAATGGCGTTTATCCTGTTCGATGAACAACCAAGCCTCCACCGCCCTGCCTTGCGCAGTTGAAGCCTATGTCAGCCGGGCCTGCCGGAACCCGCAGGGCCTGCACGAAAACCCGAAATGGAAGGTGACAGTCCACCTTGTGGAAACCCTCCAGAAACGGCTGAAAACCTGGCCAAACGGAGAAAATACACTGTCAACAAAACAGGGTATTTTCCTGCCCGGAAAGGTGACACATCGCACTGCCGGATCTGGGCAAGAAGCATCCACCACCGGACCTGTTCGGGAAAGGCCGCATTCCGAACGGGAATCGCGAATTTCTACTCTCGTTGCCCCAAATCGATTTTCTTCACGCGGCCTAATTCTTGGGAACGGTGAAGGACCCGGTCACCCGGCCCGAAGAGGTCGTGGTTCCGGCGGCGCCATTCGCGCGGCCGTCCACGCTGGAAAGCCCGGACTTCAGGTCGATCACCAGTCGGCCGCCGGAGAGAGAATCACTCCCCCGTCGAAGCTGCACACCACCGGACATCACGATTACCCGCCGGTTGAAATCATAGACCGCAGTCGCGCCGCGCGCGGATTCATTGCCGCGGGTCACTTGTACCCCGCCGGTAGCGTCCAGCCGCTGGATCTCCAGCGAGCCGCTGTCCGTATAAGCCACAGTGGTACGCCCGGCGGTGAGCTTGAGATCGCTTTGTGTGATGACGACATTGCCGGAAAGAACGACCCGGTTCTGCTTGTCCTGCAACTCGATCCGGTCCGCGCTGAAATTCACTGGCGCATTGGTGTTGTGCGAGCCGAGTGCCTGGGCCGATGGCTGCTGCAGCCCTGCCACTGCGGCTGCGGTCAGGGCGAAACCGGCGAGCGCGGCACGGAAGGAACCGTTGCGCAGCAGGGCAGGGAAGGAAATCTTACGGTCCATCTATGGCATCCTCAGCTTGCCGGGCTCCATATGGAGCCGGGCATGGCCGTCCAGCATGATCGTGCGCTCGCCAAGGTCCGCGACGATACGGTCGGCACTGAAAGTCCCGGCGGGAATTGCGCCTTCCACCCTGCCTTCGCCTACCAGCGTCTTTTTCTCAAGGTCGATCGACACGTCGCGCGCGGCAGCGCGATATCCGTCGGCGGCAGCGAACTGGACGAGGCCGTTGATTGCCACCTTCTGGGCTTCGAAATCATATTCGCCCGAACCGGCGCTCAGCACCGCGGGCCCCTCGGCCAGCAGGATACGGGCCTGAAGGTCCCGCATCCGCACGATCGGCACCCGCGCGCTTTGCTGCACCGCTTCGCCGGCGGTGAGGGAGAACGGCCGCCCCTTGTTATCCTCTCCGCGATACATGGCATTTTCCACGCGCAGCCGGTCTTCCGCGATGGCCACCTTGTGCCGATCCAGAATGAAGCTGACTTCGCCGCGAGGTGCCAAGGGCGTGAAGATCATCAGCGCCAGAATAACACCGATCAGCGCGGGCAGCAGCCGGGCAAGCACTGTCACCAGCCGGTCGTGCGAGCCGCCGGGCCAGGCAAAGCGGCGCCGGTCGCTACGCAGAGTGTCAGCTTGTTCAGTCATTGTCTGGACAGGTCATGGACGGGACCCTCGGGCGCGCAGCCTCATTCGTGGCTGAAGATATCCTTGTCCGCCCAGCCCGCAAGATCGAGGCGTGCGCGGGCGGGCAGGAAATCGAAACAGGCCTGGGCGATTTCGGTCCGCCCCTCGCGCTCCAGCCTTTGGGCCAGAATATCGCGCAGGCGGTGAAGATAGCGCACGTCCGACGCGGCATATTCGCGCTGGGCGTCGCTCAGAACCGGGGCACCCCAGTCGGAACTCTGCTGCTGCTTGGAAATATCCGTGCCGAGCAACTCCGATACAATGTATTTCAACCCGTGCCGGTCCGTATAGGTGCGGATCAGCTTGCTGGCGATCTTGGTGCAGAACACCGGGGCGGCAGTGACGCCCAGATAATGCTCGATCGCGGCCAGATCGAAGCGGGCAAAGTGGTACAGCTTCACGCGCGCAGGATCGGCCAGCACCGCCTTGAGATTCGGCGCATCGTAAGCGCTGCCCTTGGCGAAGCGGACGAGGTGCTCGTCACCCCCGCCATCGCTGATCTGAACAAGGCAAAGCCGGTCGCGCGGGGTGATGAGCCCCATGGTCTCGGTATCGACAGCGACCGGGCCGGGCGCGAGCACGCCTTCGGGAAGGTCTTCTTCGTGGAAATAGACAGCCATGAGAGTTCCCCTAGAGCATTTTCGCCGCAGGTGGAAACACCTGACAGCGCGGAAAATACGGCGCGGGTCAAAGCTGGCCGATTGGCGCCCCATTGGGGATAGCGCCATGGGGGTGCTGGAAGCGCGGCGCATGAAACGATAGCAGAGGCACATGGCCGAAAATTCGCTCCCCCCCTCCTGGCAACCCGAGCTTGGCAGCATCCTTCAGACGCCCGAGGCGCGCAGGCTGGGTGGCTGGCTCAAGGCGGAAGAAGCAGCTGGCAAGCAGGTCTTTCCCCCACGCGGCGCGCGGCTGCGGGCGCTGGAACTCACCCCGCTCGATCAGGTGAAAGTGGTGATCCTGGGGCAGGACCCCTATCATGGCCCCGGGCAGGCTCACGGGCTCGCCTTCTCCGTGCCCGAAGGAGTGCGCGTTCCACCCTCGCTGGTGAATATCTACAAGGAGCTGGAAAGCGACCTTGGCGTGAAAACCCCGCCGCATGGCAATCTGGAGAGCTGGGCGCGCCAGGGCGTGCTGTTGCTCAACAATGCGCTGACCGTGGAGGCCGGGCAGGCCGGATCGCATCAGGGGCGCGGCTGGGAGGCTATCACTGACGCAGCGGTGGCCGCCGTGGCACGGCGCGAGGAGCCTTGCGTATTCATTCTGTGGGGCAGCCATGCGAAGAAGAAGGCAATGCGCGTGCCGGAACTGGCCAACAACACACGCCACCTGATTCTCACATCGCCCCATCCCAGCCCGCTATCGGCCTATGCGGGTTTCTTCGGATCGAAGCCCTTCAGCAAGGCCAATGCCTTCCTAACCGCCCATGGGCGAGGCGTGATCGACTGGTAGCAGGCGAAATTCCCGCGCGGATTTGTCCGCGATCAATTCTCCGATATCATTAGCTCGCTATGCGAATCCCGAAAGGCAAGGGGAGTTCGCACGATCATGGCCATCAAGGTTGAACCAATCTCCGAACGTTTCGGCGCGGAAGTCTCCGGCGTGGACATCACCCGCCCACTGGACCGGGAAACGCAGCGGGCAATCGTCGACATCCAGAACAAATGGGGCGTCACCGTATGGCGCGACACCGGGCTGGACGATGCCAGCCATGTCGCCTTTTCGCGCATCTTTGGTCACGTCGAACTAGCCCCGCGCCATGCGGGCAAGGCCAGCCGTATGCCCGAACCGGAGCTGTTCGACGCCTCCAACCTTGATGTGGAAGGTAATATCGCCAGCAATGAGAGCATCCGTCTGGGCGCCAAGGGCAACCGGCTGTGGCATTCGGATTCCTCTTTCATGGAGGTCCGTTCCGCACAGGCGCTGCTGCTGTGCCACGAGGCACCGCCGCATGGCGGACCGACTTGGTTTGCCGATACGCGCAGCGCCTATGACGATCTGCCGCAGGCGATGAAGGACAGGCTCGAAGGGTTGGAAGCCACCCATTCCTATTTCTGGTCGCGCCGCCGGGCAGGCTATCCCTATACGGAAGAAGAGATCGACGCGAAGCCGCAGGCTACGCATCCACTCGTCCACACTCACGCAGGCTCGGGCCGCAAGGCACCGTTCGTCGGTGCGCATACGCGCGACATCCTGGGAATGGAGCGCGAGGAAGGCCGCAAGCTGATCGACGAACTGATCGAATGGTGCACTCAGCCGCACTATGTCTTCGCGGTGCATTACAAGCCCGGCGATATGACGATCTGGGACAATCTTTGCAGCCTGCATCGCGGCGGCGAGTATGACGATACGCTCTATCGCCGCGACATGCGCCGCACCACCGTGCGCGATCCGAACGCGCCTCCGGCCGCGATCGACCATTTCACCAAGATGTTCAGTGCTGCGGGCGATACGCCCTTCTCTCCCGCCGATGCGACGAAGGAACGCATCCTCGCAGCGAGCTGATTACCGGCTCTCCCCCGGTGCGGCCCGGCTTTCCAGAGCATCGGCCGGGTCGCACCACCCCTGTCATCTGCCCTCCTGCGCTTTCCCTTGCCTGCCCAGTCCGAATTGCCTATTGGGCCACCTAGATAGTTAGCAAGCTAGGGAATTGGGCATGGCGCTCACGGTCAAACCGATCCTCGAGAACTTCGGCGCAGAAGTGTCGGGCGTGGACATCGCGCGCCCGCTGGATGAGAAAACCCAGCGGGAGATCGTCGACATCCAGAACAGATGGGGCGTCACCGTGTGGCGCAACACCGGGCTGGACGATGCCAGCCATGTGGCCTTCACCCGCATATTCGGCGAGATCATTCTCGCCCCGGCCCATAAGGGCAAGCCGCGCTTCGCCCATCCGGAGCTGTTCGACGCCTCCAATCTCGATCGCGATGGCAACATCATCGATGACGAACATCGCCGGGTGACCAATCGCGGCAACCGCCTGTGGCACATCGACAGTTCCTTCGTGGCCGAGCGCGCGGCCCAGTCGCTGCTGTTGTGCCACGAGGCGCCGCATGGCGGCCCGACCTGGTTCGCCGATGCCCGCACCGCGTGGGACGATCTGCCCCAGTCGCTGAAAGACCGGATCGAAGGGCTGGAAGCACGCCACTGTTACTTCTGGTCGCGCCGCAAGGCGGGCTATCCCTATACGGAAGAAGACATCGATCGCTTCCCCCACGCCACCCATCCAGTGGTGCATGTCCATGCCGGAACGGGCCGTAAATCGATCTTCCTGGGCGCCCATGCGCGCGAGATCGTGGGCATGGAACGCGACGAGGGCAGGGCGCTGATCGACGAACTGAACGAATGGGTCGTGCGGCCCGGCAATATCTTTCCGGTCGAATATCAGCAGGGCGACATGGTGATCTGGGACAATCTGTGCACCTATCACCGCGCGGGGGATTTCGACGAAACCCTCCACCGCCGCGACATGCGCCGCACCACGATCCGCGATCCGCAAGCTCCAGGCAGTGGCGAGGGATCGGTGAAAGCCATGTTCAGCGAGGCCAGCGTGGCCGATGCGCGGATTTCAGGGCTCAAGCCGCTTGAAACGCACTGAGGCGGCGCCCGGCGGTCAACCCGGATTTAACTACGCTCGTCCGTGAGGCGATAAGGCTGGGAGGCTAGATTGCCTTCCAATGCTGCACGAGGATATCCTTCAGCGGGGCCGCAGCCATGCAAGCGTGACGCTTGCGGAAGTGATCCGGGCCTTCAGCTACGCGCTGGACCTTACCGAGGGCCAGCCCGAAGGCCATTGCACCCGCGCCTGCTACATCGGCTGCCTGATCGGGCGGGAGATCGGCCTCGAACAGCACCAGCTGGACGAATTATTCTACACGCTGCTGCTCAAGGATCTGGGTTGCTCAAGCAATGCCGCGCGCATCTGGGAACTCTATCAGGCTGACGATCTGCGGTTCAAACAGGAGTGGAAGACCGTTCCTATCGGCCTTCCGGCCACCTTGCGTTTCGTTTTTGCCCGCAGCGCGCGGGGTGCCCCGCTCAAGCGCCGGATCGCAGTGATCGCCAATATCCTGCGCAATGGCGATGCCATCGCGCAGGAAATGATCCAGACCCGTTGTTCGCGTGGGTCGAGCATCGCTGCGCAGCTCGGCTTTTCGCCGACGGTCTGCAGCGGCGTCTATCACCTCGACGAGCATTGGGATGGTTCGGGCCGCCCCAGCCATCTGCGCGGCGATGCCATCCCGCTCTACGCGCGCATCGCCCTGATCGCGCAGATCGCCGATGTCTTTTATATCCATGGCGGCCCCGATGCGGCGCGCGACGAGGTGGCCGGTCGGGCCGGGAGCTGGCTCGATCCCGAACTGGTCGCAGCCTTCCTGCGCGTTGCCGAGCGCACGGGCACATGGTCCGACCTCGGCTCCCCGTGGCTTGAGGCCAAGCTGATGGGCTTTGCGCCGCAGGATGACACGCAGGAACTGGACGAGGACGGGCTGGACCGGATCGCCGCCGCTTTCGGCCAGGTGATCGATGCCAAAAGCCCCTATACGGCTGGCCATTCCAACCGCGTTGCCGAATATGCGGACCGCCTTGCGGGGCGGCTCGGCGTGATTTCGCCCCGCCGCCGTGCATTACGCCGTGCGGCCGCGCTGCATGATATCGGAAAGCTGGGCGTTTCCAACGCGATCCTCGACAAGCCGGGTGTGCTGGACGATGCCGAATGGCGGATCATGCGCGGCCATGCGGCGCAGACAAAGGCGATCCTCGGCCGGATCGGCGCTTTTTCAGACATGGCCGCCCTCGCCGCCGCCCATCATGAAAGGCTGGATGGCAAAGGCTATCCGCTGGGTCTGGAAGATGCGGCCATCGCACGCGAAACCCGCATCATCACCGTGTGCGATTTCTTCGATGCCCTCACCGCCGACCGCCCCTATCGCGCCGCCATGACGCGGGAGGATGCCCTGTCAGTGATGCAGGCCGAAGCGGGCAGGGCCATCGACGGCGAAGTGTTCGAGGCGCTTAAGGCGATGGTGTGACTGTCAGCGCTCAGGCAGCGATCAGCCCTTCCCCGATCATCCATTCCAGCGCCGAGATTTCCGGGCCACTTTCGTTGATCGTGGTGCGTCGCATGTCGCGGCGGTATTCGTCGCTCAGCAGCGGGGTCGCGGCGTGCATGGTGCAGCGATTGTCCCAGATCACCAGATCCCAGCGCTTCCACTGGTGGCGGTAGATATATTTCTCCTGCGTGGCGTGCGCGTATAGCTCTTCCGCCAGTTCGCGGCCCTCGGCTTCGCCCCAGCCCTTGATGCCTACGCAATGCCCGCCCACGAACAGGCTCTTGCGACCATAGGGCATGATGCGGACCAGCGGATGCTCCACTGGCGGGAAGGGAATGATGCGTTTTTCCTGCGGGGTGATCTCGCCCTGCAACCCGGCACGGCGCCGGCCTTCCCAGAAATCGTGAACGCCGATTAGATCCTCGATCCGGTCCTTCGTCGTCTGCGGCAGGTCGTCGTAAGCCGCGCGGGCATCGGTGAACCACGTATCGCCCCCCGCACTGGGCGGCGGGGTCTCTACCCCGTGCAGCAGCGACCATTTGGTGGGCATGAGGTGGAAGGAACTGTCGGTGTGGAACCGCTCCGCCCCCTTGGCCAGCTTCGCCGCGTCGTCGCCATAGGGGATGATCTCACCATTGTGGTCGAGATTGCCGGCGTAGAAAATGCCGGGAGTGATTGCCCGGCGGCCCTGCGGCCGAGGCGCGGCGTCCTTGGCGCGGCTGGGAATTTCGAGCGGCCCGAAGGCGCGGCTGAAGTTTTTCTGCTGCTCGTCGGTGATTTCCGCATTGCGGATCGCCAGAACGCCGTATTGCGCCATGGCCTGCTCCACCAGATCGACCAGCGCGGCATCGGGCGCCTGGGTCAGATCGGCACCGACAAGCTCGGCGGCGAATAGCGGGTGCAGCGGCTTCACTTCCATCGTTCATCCTCTCTTCCAACCCGGCTTATTACCGGGTCTCGGCGGCATAGAGCCGCTCTATATCGTCCACCCGGCACAGGTCTGTGCCCGGTGTGAGTACGGCAGCGCTGCCTGCCGCCATGCCATAACGGAAAGCGTCGGCCGGTGCGCGTCCATTGGCCAACGCGAAAACCATGGCGGCCAGGAAGCTGTCGCCTGCACCCACTGCGCTTTTCGCCTCGACCTTGATGGCAGGCAGTATCTGCGCGCCGTCGCGCGTGGCCAGCAGGCCGCCCTTTTCGCCCAAGGTCACTGCGACGATCTCCGCGATGCCCTGTTCGACGAGCGCCATGGCGGCTGCCCGATATTCTTCTGGCGTGTCGAGGGGCCGTCCGACGAGCTGTTCCAGCTCGTCCTCATTAGGTTTCACCAGATGGACCCCGCTGCCCTTGAGGCCTGCCTTGAGGGCCTCGCCAGAACTGTCGAGCACGAATTTGAATCCTCGGTCCCGCGCGATTTCTGCGGCCATGGCGAAGAAATCCGCGGGCACGCCGCGCGGCAGCGAGCCGCTGGCGACAAGGTAATCGCAGGGCACCGTGGCCAGCTGATCGAGGCAGGCACGCCACTCGGCCTCGGCTACTTCCGGGCCCTCAGGCACAAAGCGGAATTCCTTGCCGCTTTCCATCTCGTGCACGGTGCAGGCGACGCGCGTGGCGCCTGCGATGCGCACCGGACGGCGGACGAGCTGGTGCATGTCCAGCAAGCCGTCCAGCGCCACGCCGGTCGCTCCGCCGGACAGATAATGGCACACCGCATTTCCGCCCAGCCGCACGAAGACGCGGGCAACGTTTATTCCACCGCCACCCGGATCGTAATGTTCGTTGTGGCTGCGCAGCTTGCGCGTGGGTTCCAGGCGCTCGACGTCATAGGAGACGTCGAGCGTCGGGTTCATGGTAATGGTGGCGATGCGCGGCAATGACCTACTCCAGCAGGCTGCCGTGAGTTTCCCTCACTGGGAGCCCGGCAGGGTCGAAGCCGTCAAGGCAGGCGGTGTTGACCCCGTAGCAATCGGGCAGCAGCCGCTTGCGATGGAAGGGATAGATGCCACAGGTCCGGCAAAAGAAATGTCGGGCGGTGCCGGTGTGGAAATTATACTCCACCAGACTATCCGAGCCCTCCAGCAGCTCAAAATCTGCCTCGGGAACCGTGACCATCCGCACCCCGCGCCTGCGGCACATCGAACAATCGCAAGTCGTCAGTTCGGAAAATGCGCTGGTTATTGCAAAGCGCACCGCCCCGCAGTGGCAGAAACCAATGTGGCGGGCGGGTTCACGTTCCAATGATCGCACCCCCGCCCCCTATCGCCGCCGGATTAGCGCGGCAGCTCGGTAACGCCCATCAGGGCTTCATCGACTGCGCGGGCGCATTGCCGGCCTTCGCGGATCGCCCAGACGACCAGGCTCTGCCCACGGCGCATGTCGCCACAGGAGAAGACCATCTCCTCGCTGGTGCGATAATTGTCCGTATTGGCGTCGACATTGCCGCGATCGGTGAGCTTCACGCCCGCCTGATCGAGCAGACCGGCCTTTCTGGGGCCGAGGAAGCCCATAGCGAGCAGGATGAGGTCCGCCCTGATGACGAACTCGCTGCCCGGCACTTCCTTGAGCTGGCCTTCCGACCAATCGGCACGGACGCACTTCAGGCCAGTGACGACACCGTTTTCCCCGACCACTTCCTTGGTCAGCACGGCCCAGTCGCGGTCCACGCCTTCTTCATGGCTGGTGGAAGTGCGCAGCTTCATCGGCCAGTCCGGCCAGGTGAGCAGCTTGTTTTCCTTCACCGGCGGCTCCGGCATGATTTCGATCTGGGTGACCGAGGCCGCGCCCTGGCGGTTGGAGGTGCCAACGCAGTCGCTGCCCGTGTCGCCGCCGCCGATCACCACCACATGCTTGCCGGTAGCCAGCAGGCTGCCGCGCGGCGCAGCACGGATTTCATCGTCGCCCGCAACGCGCTTGTTCTGCTGGGTCAGAAATTCCATCGCCAGCCGTACGCCGGACATTTCGAAGCCGGGGATGTTGAGCATGCGCGCATCTTCCGCGCCGCCCGACAGCACGATGGCGTCGAAATTTTCCTTCAGGCTCTTGAACGAAACGTCCACGCCCACTTCGGTGGAGGTCTTGAAGGTCACCCCTTCGGCCTGCATCTGCACCAGCCGGCGGCTGATGAGGTGCTTCTCCATCTTGAAGTCGGGAATGCCATAGCGCAGCAACCCGCCCATGCGGTCGCTTTTCTCGAACAGCGTGACCGAATGGCCCGCCCGCGCAAGCTGCTGGGCGCAGGCCATGCCCGCTGGGCCCGAACCGACCACGGCGACGGTCTTGCCGGTGCGCTTTTCGGGCACCTGCGGCTGGATCCAGCCTTCCTTCCACCCGCGATCGACAATGGCGCATTCGATCGACTTGATCGTCACCGGCTGGTCGATGAGGTTCAGCGTGCAGCTCGCCTCGCACGGGGCGGGGCAGACGCGCCCGGTGAATTCGGGGAAGTTGTTGGTGGAGTGCAGAGTCTCCAGCGCGCCTTCCCAGTTCCCTTCATAGATCAGATGGTTCCAGTCCGGGATGATGTTGTTCACCGGACAGCCGTTGTGACAATAGGGAATGCCGCAATTCATGCAGCGGCTGGCCTGCTCACGCAGGGCCGGTTCCGCATGCGGAATCACGAATTCCTTATAGTGCTTCACCCGCTCCTTGGGATCGTCATACGTACGATCCTGGCGGTCGACTTCCAGAAAGCCGGTTTCCTTGCCCATGTTCCCGTAACCCTTATTCGGCAGCCACAGAGGCGGCTTCTTCGCGCTCGGCTTCGATCTGCTGAAGCGCGCGGCGATAATCGCGCGGCATCACCTTCACGAACTTCGAAAGCGCATTGTCCCAATCGTCGAGCAGAGCGGCGGCGCGTGCCGAGCCGGTGTGCAGCTTGTGCCGCTCCACCAGTATCTTCAGGCGCTCCGCATCGTGGTGCAGCATGTCGCCCATGCCGAAATCCTCGATGCTCACCGAGCGCTGCTGCGGCCGGCCGGCATAGTCTTCCTGTTCGACGCCAGGTGCAATCTCGTCCAGATCCACCTGGGCCGGGTTGCAACGCTGGGCGAAGCTGCCGTCCTCGTCATAGACATAGGCGATACCACCCGACATGCCCGCCGCAAAATTGCGCCCGGTCTTGCCGAGCACCACCACGACACCGCCGGTCATATATTCGCAGCCATGATCGCCCGTGCCTTCGACCACCGCGATAGCGCCCGAATTGCGGACCGCAAAGCGTTCGCCGGCCACGCCATTGAAATAGGCTTCGCCCGCGATTGCGCCGTAGAGCACCGTGTTGCCCACGATGATGTTCTCGGTCGGATCGCGCCCGAGGCCGGAAGGCTGACGCACGATCACGCGGCCACCCGACAGGCCCTTGCCGACATAGTCATTGGCATCGCCGACAAGATCCAGCGTCACGCCGTGGGCCAGCCATGCCGCGAAGCTCTGGCCAGCCACGCCGGTGAAGTTGATGCGCACGGTGTCGGGCTTGAGGCCCGAATGGCCATATTTCTCGGCGATACGGCCGGAAAGCATGGCACCCACGGTGCGGTTCACATTCACGACCTTGCGGTCGATCACCACCGGCTCACCCTTTTCGATGGCGGGCTTGCAGGCCGCGATCAGATCGTTGTCGAGCGCCTTTTCGAGACCATGGTCCTGGTTCATCGAATGGCGCAGCGATTTACCGGCCGCCAGCGGCACCTGATAGAGGAGGCGGGAAAGGTCCACGCCCTGCGCCTTCCAGTGCTTGATCGCCTTCTTCATGTCGAGCCGGTCGACCCGGCCGACCATTTCCTCGACCGTGCGGAAGCCCATCTCGGCCATGATCTGGCGCAACTCTTCCGCGACGAAGAAGAAGTAGTTGATCACATGTTCCGGCTGGCCGACGAAGCGCGCCCGCAGCACCGGGTCCTGGGTGGCAACGCCAACCGGGCAGGTGTTGAGATGGCATTTGCGCATCATGATGCAGCCCGCGGCGATCAGCGGAGCCGTGGCGAAGCCGAATTCTTCCGCGCCCAGCAGCGCGCCGATGGCGACGTCGCGACCGGTGCGCAGGCCGCCGTCAACCTGGACGACGATCCGGCTGCGCAGATCGTTCAGCAGCAGCGTCTGCTGTGTTTCGGCCAGACCGATTTCCCACGGGGAACCCGCATGGGTGAGGCTGGTCAGCGGCGAAGCGCCGGTCCCGCCTTCATAGCCCGAGATCGTGACATGGTCCGCCCGTGCCTTGGAAACGCCCGCAGCCACCGTGCCCACACCCACTTCGGACACGAGCTTGACCGAGATACGCGCCTTGGGCTGCACGTTCTTCAGATCGTGGATCAGCTGGGCCAGATCCTCGATCGAATAGATGTCATGATGCGGCGGCGGCGAGATCAGGCCCACGCCCGGCGTGGAGTGCCGGGTCTTGCCGATGGTCTTGTCCACCTTGTGGCCGGGCAGCTGGCCGCCCTCACCGGGCTTCGCGCCCTGTGCCATCTTGATCTGGATATCGTCCGAATTAACGAGATATTCCGTCGTCACGCCAAAGCGGCCCGACGCGACCTGCTTGATCGCGCTGCGCATCGTGTCGCCATTGTCCAACGGCAGGAAACGCTTGGGGTCCTCGCCGCCTTCGCCAGTGTTCGACTTGCCGCCGATCCGGTTCATGGCCAGCGCCAACGTGGTATGCGCTTCCCAGCTGATCGAGCCATAGCTCATCGCGCCGGTGACGAAGCGCCTGACGATATCCTTCGCCGGTTCGACCTCGGAAATGTCGATCGGCGTTTCCGCCTTCTTCAGATCCATCAGGCCGCGGATCGTCAGCAGCCGTTCCGACTGCTCGTTGATCGACTTGGCGAATTCCTCGTAATTCTTCGGGCTGTTCCCGCGCACTGCATGCTGCAGATTGGCGATATTGGCCGCCGTCCACGCATGTTCCTCGCCGCGGAGGCGGGCCTGATACATCCCGCCCACGTCCAGCATATGCTTGTAGATCGGGTTATCGCCGTAGGCAGTCGCGTGGCGGCGCACGGCCTCCTCGGCCACTTGCGTCACGCCGATGCCTTCGATGGTGGTGGCGGTGCCGGTAAAATAGGCATCGATGAAGGCCTGGTTGAGGCCCACCGCATCGAAGATCTGCGCGCCGCAATAGGACTGGTAGGTCGAGATGCCCATCTTGGACATGACCTTCAGGATGCCCTTGCCCACGGCCTTGATGTAGTTCTTCTTCACCTCGGCCGGGGTCAGGCCGGGGTGCTTCTCGCGGCGGATCTGCTCCAGCGTCTCGAAAGCGAGATAGGGGTTGATGCCTTCGGCGCCATAGCCCGCAAGCACGCAGAAGTGATGCACTTCGCGCGCTTCGCCGGTTTCGACCACCAGGCCGGTCTGCATGCGCAGGCCCTGGCGGACGAGGTGATGATGCACTGCCGCCGTCGCCAGCAGGGCCGGAATCGGGATACGGTCGGAACTCTGGGCACGGTCGGACAGGATCAGGATGTTCTTGTCGGCCAGCACCGCCTCGGTAGCGGCCCAGCACATTTCCTTGATCGCCTGCGCGATGCCGTCAGCACCGGCGGCAGCGTCCCAGGTCATATCGATCGTTGCGGTGCGGAAGGCGCCGTCGAGCGCTTGTTCGACCGAGCGAATCTTGGCCAGATCCTCATTGGTGAGGATCGGCTGCGCCACTTCCAGTCGCTTGTGGGTGCCCGCCTCGCGGCCCAGCAGATTGGGGCGCGGGCCGATCATCGAGAGCAGGCTCATCACCAGCTCTTCGCGGATCGGATCGATTGGCGGGTTGGTCACCTGCGCGAAGTTCTGCTTGAAATAATCGTACAGCAGGCGCGACCGGCCAGAGAGTACCGCGATGGGCGTATCCGTGCCCATCGAACCGATCGGATCGTCGCCATCGACGGCCATCGGCTCGAGGAATTTGGCCACGTCTTCCTGCGTGTAACCGAAGGCCTGCTGGCGCTGCAGCAGGGTGCCTTCCTCAGCCACCTGGCCGCCCAGTTCGGGATCGACGGCGTCGAGATCTTCCAGCTTGTACTGCGCCTGGGCCAGCCACTTGTCATAGGGCTGGGCGTTGGCGAGTTCGGCCTTCACTTCCTCGTCATCGATGATGCGACCCTGTTCGAGGTCGATCAGCAGCATGCGGCCCGGCTGGAGCCGCCACTTACGCACAATGTCTTCTTCCTTGAACGGCAGCACGCCGCTTTCGGAAGCCATGCAGACGAGATCGTCCTTCGTGACGCACCAGCGCGCGGGACGCAGGCCGTTGCGGTCCAGCGTGCCGGCGATCTGGCGACCATCGGTGAAGGCCACCGCTGCGGGGCCGTCCCACGGCTCCATCAGGGCGGCGTGATATTCGTAAAAGGCCCGGCGGGCCGGGTCCATTTCCGGGTTCTTGGCCCAGGCTTCCGGCACCAGCATCATCATGGCGTGAGCCAGCGAATAGCCGCCCGCCAGCAGCAGCTCGAGCGCATTGTCAAGGCATGCCGTGTCGGACTGGCCATGCGGGATGATCGGCCACAGCTTGTCGAGATCCGGGCCGAGCAGGTCCGATTCCATGGTGCGGCGGCGCGCGTTCATCCAGTTCACATTGCCGCGAACCGTGTTGATCTCGCCATTATGGGCGATCAGGCGGAACGGCTGCGCCAGCTTCCAGCTGGGGAAGGTATTGGTGGAGAAACGCTGGTGGACGAGGCCGAGAGCGGAAACGCAATCGGCATCCTGCAGATCCTTGTAGAAGCTGCCCACCTGGTTCGCCAGCAGCAGGCCCTTGTACACGACGGTACGGCTCGAAAAGCTCGGCATATAGAGCTGAGCTATCTCGGGCATTTCGTGCTTTTCGGCCAGTTCGGCCAGCGGGTTCTGCAACTGCTTGCGGATGGTGATCAGCTTGCGCTCGAACGCGTCCTGATCGGCCGTGTTGGAGCCGCGCGCGATGATGCACTGACGGATCATCGGCATGGATTCGAGCACTGCCACGCCAAGGCCTGCCGTATCGGTGGGCACCTCGCGCCAGCCGACTAGTTCCTGGCCTTCCTTGGCAATGAACTTCTCGAATTGCTGGACGACGAAGTCCCGCGCCTTCTCGCTTTGCGGAAGGAAGCACATGGCCACGGCGTAATCGCCCGGGGCGGGTAGGGTCTTGCCTTCTGCGGCAGCCCATTTGCGCAGCAGCGGATCGGGAATTTGAATCAGCAGGCCCGCACCGTCCCCCAGCAGCGGGTCCGCGCCCACCGCGCCGCGATGGTCGAGATTTTCCAGAATCTCCAGCGCCTGTTTCACGATAGTGTGCGATTTCGCGCCTTTAATGTGGGCAATGAAGCCCACACCGCATGCGTCATGTTCGTTCACTGGATCGTAGAAACCTTGAGGCGGTGGATAACCCATCAAATTCCCATTCCTGTCTAGTGCCATGCGGACGCCGCCAAAAAGCGGCGCTTCCGGCAATGAAGCGCGACTC
Organism: uncultured Caenibius sp.; assembly: GCA_963662855.2. Taxonomy (GTDB): domain Bacteria; phylum Pseudomonadota; class Alphaproteobacteria; order Sphingomonadales; family Sphingomonadaceae; genus Andeanibacterium. Next base: position 207,827 of record CAXXWL010000002.1, on the reverse strand, counting down.
ACCCTACCGCGCAGGGCAGCAAAAATGTCGCGAGTTTTTTCCATGGCGACAGGAAACTGTTTTTGCAACTACGGTGGGCATTCCGGGGCTGAATTTTGCCTTGCGTTGCCCAAGTGCAGCTTGCGCCCGATGCTGCCGGGCCGCAAGGAATCAGTGGTTCGGGTCAGCGGCGGAAAGCCCGCCCGGATCAGGCGGCTCCGCTCATCCGCTGGATTGCCTCCAGGGCAGAACGCAGCACACGTTCCGTCTCTGCGCGGTTGGGCCGAGGTTGCGACGCGGCTGCCTCCTGCGGTGCGTCGAAGGGGCGCACTTCGCCTACAGAGGCCAATTCGGCAGGGATTTCTTCCATTTCCGGAGCAGGTTCGCGTTCGGGCTGGCGCATGGCCAGCAGCGAGCTGTAGAGTTCATCTTCCTCGCCCGAATCCCAATCTTCTTCATCTTCGATCGCCTCGTCCTCGATCGGGCCGTCGATGGGGCTCAGCCCTGCATGGGGGAGAGACAGGGACGAGAGATAGCTCTCCTCATAATCATATTCCTCCTCACCGAAGGCCTCCAGTGCCGGGGCCAGCGGGCGGGGAGCATCGGGCTCAGTCGGCGCATCTCCCGCCGAGGCGACCGAAGCGCGGGCAAGAATCCGCTCTGCCGCCGCGAGCGGCTGGGGCAATTCGGGTGCGTGTAGGGCCTCGGGCACGCCCGGTTCGTCGGACGGGGCAAAAGGAGCCGTTGCCGCTTCGGACGCGCGCTCGAACGGAGGCTCTTCGACAATCGGAGAGGTGGGCCGGCCCGGCACCACCAGTCGGCCGATCAACTCTGCAAGAAGCGCGGGTGGAGGCGATTTCGGGCGGCCCGCGCTCCGGCGCATCGCATGGCCGAGACGCTCGGCCAACTGGACCACGCCCATTCCGGAAAGATCTGCCGCCGGGTCCGACGGCAGGGCGCGCGGCACGGGCGGGGCCTGCAGCAGGGGGCCGACGAATTCCTGTTCAGGCTCGGGCTCGTTCGCGAGCTCCTCTTCTGCAGCAGTTTCGAACGAAGCATCGCCCGCAGCCTCGGGCTCCTCTGCCTGGGCGAGTTCCGTCTCAGGGGGAAATTCCAGCTCGTCCTCGGGCAGGGCCGCCATCTGGCGGTGACCGGGTGCGGCATCCTCAAGCGGTTCGCCCGATTCGTCCGGCTGCGGGCCCGGCGCGATCATCGGCGGGCCCAGATCTTCCATCGCGGAGAGCGGACGGCGCATACCCTCCGCCACAGCGCGCCTGCGCTGGGCGGGACGTTCCTTTACCTGGGGTTCGCGCTCTTTGCGTTCGCGGTGCGGGGCGAGCGCGCGGGCGATGGCATAGCCGATCAGACCACCGGCGATTCCGGCACCCAGCGAAAGGACGATCCGCGCAGTCAGGCCCAGCGGCGGCGCGGCGGCGGGGATATAGGCGGCGATCCCGCTCGCACCCACGAGCTTTTCCAGCGCGCTGGCCGGCAATACGGCAAAGCCCAGCCCGAGCAGGGTGGCGAACCACAGCGCCACTACCGCCGGGAACAGGCGGTGCGAAGTGATCGACGGTTTCGGCTGATTCGCTGCCACTTGTCTTAAAACCCCTGCCTTGGTCGGCTCTTCCATGGGCCATTACCGCGCTGTTCGTGGCCGGAAAGGCTCACGCGGCGGCGGGAAAGCTGCCCTTAGCAGGCGAAACTAGCAAGGCTTGGTAAACAGGCTGATAACGAAGAACATTGCGCGCCCAATCGTGCTTCCGCTCCACATGCGCGCGGCCCGCCTCACGCATCGCGGGCCAGCTTTCGCGCGCGGAAGCCAGCGCAGCCAGAGCGGCGGCGCAGCCTGCCGGATCGTCGGGCGGGAAGAGAATGCCGGTCTCGCCATGGGTAATCAGTTCGCGATGCCCGCCCACATCGGATGCGGCCACGATCTTGCCCTGGGCCATCGCCTCCAGCGGTTTGAGCGGCGTGACCAGATCGGTCAGCCGGCTCTTCTTGCGGGGATAGGCCATTACGTCGCACAGCGAATAATAGCGCTCCACTTCGTGATGCGACACGCGGCCAGCAAAGAGGATCGCGTCGCGCGCGGGCGATGCCTCTACCTGCGCCCTGAGAGATGCCTCCACCGGGCCGCCGCCCACCAGCAGCAGCCGCGCACCGGGATGCTGCGCGATGAGCGCGGGCATGGCAGCGACCAGATCGTCCAGGCCTTCGTAATCGTAGAAGCTGCCGATGAAGCCGATCACCGGGCCGTCTGTAATGCCCAGCCGGGCCGCCAGCGCATCGTCGCGCGGCATCGGCTCACCGAACAGGGCGAGATCCACCCCGTTGGGCACGATGGAAATCTTGCCAGGGCTTACTCCGCGCGCGATCAGGTCGCCGCGCAGCCCTTCGCAGATGGTGATCACATGGTCCGCCCCTGCGACCACCCGGTTTTCAAGGCTGCGGGTCATGCGATATTTAAGCGATCCCTCCCGCCCCGTACCATTGCCCACAGCGGCGTCTTCCCAGAAGGCGCGGATTTCATAGACCAGCGGAATGCCAAGCCTGCGCCCGGCGCGCCTTGCCGCCAGTCCGCAAAGGGCCGGAGAATGGGCGTGGAGGATATCGGGCCGCCATTCGTTGCACAGCGCCTCTATCGCCTTGGCCAGCGCGCCGATCTCGCGCCACTCGCGGATGCCGGAAGGCCCCTCTGCTCCGCCCCCTTCCGCACGGCCCAGTGTGCGATGAAAGGCGAGGCCGTCGACAATCTCGGCCTCCGGCCCGGGGGCCATGTGCCTCAGGCCGGTGATCCCGCGCACTTCCATCCCGGCCGCCTGCTGCGCCTTCAATATGGCGCGGGTGCGGAAGGTGTAGCCGCTATGCATCGGCAGCGAATGGTCGAGGATGTGCAATATCCGGGTCATCGCGCTTTTCCCTGCCATGACAAGCTTAACACCGCGTCAACCGGGTAGTGCTAGGGGCGGGTTTCGTACTGTTGCGGGACCGCTCCCTTGATCGACTATTTCGCGATTGGCCTGACGCATGGATTGATTGCACTCGCCGCCTGGCGATTGCTCTCGCGCGCCGATCTGGATGACGATGCGGCCAATCCGGGCCCGGCCCGCCGCAAATCCTGGCGCCGCGGCAAGCCCGCCGAGCCGCAGGCCGACGCTTCCGATGCTTGACGCATTCCTCTTCCTGTTCGTGATGGGGATGCTGGCGCTGGGCCTGCGCAAGCCGTTCATCTGGGTTCTCGCCTATCTCTATATCGACATCTTGGCGCCGCAGAAGATCGGCTGGACACTGATGCCGATCCTGCCCGTGTCGCTGATCGCCTTCGTTGCCGCCTTTGCCGGCTGGCTGCTGGCGGACAGCAAGGAAGGCAGCCGCTTCACTTTCCGCCAGGGGCTGATCCTGGCGCTGCTGCTCTATTGCGCCATGACCACCTTTACCGCCGACTTCCCCAAGGAAGCGCTGGAGAAATGGGGCTGGGTGTGGAAGGCGATGGTCTTCGCCCTGTTCCTTCCGCTCACCCTGCGCACGAAATTGAGGATCGAGGCGGCGGCGCTGGTGATGGTGCTGTCCGCCGGTGCAATCATCATCGCGGGCGGGATGAAGACGGTGACCGGCGGGGGCGGCTATGGCGCGCTCTATTTCTTCGTGAACGACAATACCGGGCTCTATGAAGGCTCGATCATTTCCTGCGTCGCCATCGCGATCATCCCGCTGATCCTGTGGCTGGCGAAATATGGCACGATCTTCCCGCCGGACTGGCGCGTGCGGCTGTTTGCCGGGGCGCTGATCTTCTCCTGCCTGCTGATCCCGGTGGGCACGGAGGCGCGTACGGGCCTGCTGTGCATCGGCGTGCTCGCGGTGCTGATGCTGCGCAGCGTGAAGCGCCGGTTCCTCTACATGGCGCTGGGCGGCGCAGCGATGCTGGTGACTGTGCCCTTCCTGCCCAAGAGCTTCACCGACCGGATGAGCACGATCGAAAACCATCAGGGTGACGAATCCGCCTCCACCCGCGTTGCAGTGTGGATGTGGACGCTGGACTATGTGAAGGATCATCCGCTGGGCGGCGGCTTCGATGCCTATCGTTCCAACAGCTTCACTTACAAGACCAGAGTCACGCTCGACATGGGCGGGGGCATCACCCAGACCGAGACGCAGGATGTGACCGACAAGGGGCGCGCCTATCACTCCAGCTATTTCGAGATGCTGGGCGAACAGGGCTGGCCGGGGCTGGGCCTGTGGCTGTGGCTCCATGCCTTGGGCCTGTGGCAGATGGAGCGGCTGCGGCGGCGCTATCTCAAACGGGCGAAGACCGATCCCCGGCCGGAGGATGCCTGGAAGGGCCCGCTCGCCAATGCGCTGCAGCAGGCGCAGATCATCTATCTGGTCGGTTCGCTGTTCGTGGGCATTGCCTTCCAGCCGTTCATCCTGATGCTGATCGGCCTGCAATGCGCACTGTGGGCCTATCTGGGCCGGGTCGATTCGCCTGCGAAGAAGCGCCTGGGGCCGGGGCGGCGCGGCCGTGCTCCCGCGGCGGGCGGGGATGCCGTAGCGGCAGGGGCAGGCGCGTTGCACTAAGCCGCGCAATGGGCCATGTTTCCGCCGATTTTGCGATTATCGGAGAGGTACCAGAGCATGACCCCGCAGGACTTCGCGGCCAAGGTTGGCGAGACCATCGGCACTTCCGAATGGCTGCTGGTCGATCAGGAAATGATCGACAAATTCGCCGATGCCACCGGCGATCACCAGTTCATCCATGTGAACCCGCAAATGGCGGCGATGACGCCCTTTGGCGGTACCATCGCCCATGGCTTCCTTACTCTCTCGCTGATCCCGGTGCTGACCGAGAAGAGCGACATCCAGAAGCCCGAAGGCCTCAAGATGGCGCTGAACTATGGCGGCAACCGCGTGCGGTTCCTCCAGCCGGTCCGCTCCGGCAAGCAGGTGCGCGCCCATTTCAAGCTGGTCGGCATGGTGGAAAAGCGCCCCGGCCAGTGGGAGCAAACGGTGGAAATCACGCTGGAGATCGAAGGCGAAACCAAGCCCGGCTATGTCGCCGAATGGATCAGCCTGCTGTTCTTCTGATCGCCCCCAAACAGAGTTTCACGAGAGGATTCCGCCATGCGTGACGCAGTCATAGTTTCCACCGCCCGTACCGCCATCGGCCGCGCCTACAAGGGCGCCTTCAATGCCACCCAGGGCCCGACGCTGGGCAGCCATTCGCTGAAGGCCGCGATCGAGCGGGCCGGTGTGGAAGGCGGCGAGGTGGAGGATGTCGTGTGGGGCAGTGCCCTGCCGCAGGGCAGCCAGACGCCCAATATCGCCCGCCTCGTGGCCCTGCGCGCCGGGTTGCCCGTGACTGTTCCGGGCATGAGCGTGGACCGGCAATGCGCCTCCGGCCTGATGGCCATCGCCACCGCGTCCAAGCAGGTAGTATTCGACGGCATGGATATCGTTGCCGCCGGCGGGCAGGAATCGATCAGCACGGTGCAGACCAAGGAACTCCGCGTCGCTTTCGACATGGAGCTGATCGCCATGCACAACGCCACTTACATGCCGATGCTGCAAACGGCGGAAGTCGTGGCCAAGCGCTATGGAATCGGGCGCGAAGCGCAGGATGCCTATGCGCTCCAGTCCCAGCAGCGCACCGCCGCCGCGCAGGCCGCGGGCAAGTTCGATGACGAGATCGTTCCCGTTACCGCCACCATGGCCGTGGCGAACAAGGAAACGGGCGAAGTCACGAAGCATGAAGTGACCATCGCCAAGGACGAGGGCAACCGCCCCGAAACCACGCTGGAAGGCCTCGCCTCGCTCAATCCGGTGATTCCGGGCGGCGTGATCACGGCGGGCAATGCCAGCCAGCTGTCCGACGGGTCCAGCGCCCTGGTGGTGATGGAAAGCGCGCTCGCCGAGAAGCGCGGGCTCCAGCCGCTGGGCCGCTATGTCGGCATGGCCGTGGCCGGGACCGAGCCTGACGAAATGGGCATCGGCCCCGTTTTCGCCGTGCCGAAGCTGCTGGAACGCAACGGGCTGAAGATGGACGATATCGGCCTGTGGGAACTCAACGAAGCCTTCGCCGTGCAGGTGCTCTATTGCCGCGACCGGCTGGGCATTCCCGACGAGCTGCTCAACGTCAATGGCGGCTCGATCTCCATCGGCCATCCCTATGGCATGACGGGCGCGCGCTGCACCGGCCATGCCCTGATCGAAGGCAAGCGTAGGGGCGCGAAATATGTCGTGGTGACGATGTGCGTCGGCGGCGGCATGGGTGCAGCCGGGCTGTTCGAAGTCTTCTGACGCTGGGCAAAGAGGGGGCCGAAGGTGACGCAAAACGGCCCCCGAAACCCTGTGACTCTACCTCGATATTTGAATGTCTTTTTAAAGGCTTAGGCGAAAATTGCCGTGCAGCGGATGTGACTTTCCCGAATCAGCGTGTCACCCCGCTGGCTGGCTGTCAGTGAAGCCGACGATGGGAAAGAGCGGCCAGCCCCATAGCGATTCGCGGCGATGTAGGAAAATGCTCAATTCGCCTGCCGAAACGCGCAGGACGGGGCCGGAAGATGGCCGCTGGCGGGCAGGCGCATCGGACGCTACACCTATGGGATGCTGACCGAATCCCTGCTCGCCGATGCCCGCGCGATCGCGGATCGCATCGTTACTCTGCGCCGCGCGATCCATGCCGAGCCCGAACTGGGGCTCGACACGCCCCGGACGCTGGCCAAGGTCCGTGCCGAACTGGCGGATCTGCCGCTGGAATGGCGCGAAGGCCCTTCCACCACCGGTGCTGTCGCCATTCTGAAAGGCGGGAAGCCGGGCCGCAGCGTGCTGCTGCGCGGCGATATGGACGCCCTGCCGATGGGCGAGGAAACCGGCCTGCCCTTCGCCTCCACCATTGCCGGGCGGATGCATGCCTGCGGGCACGATACGCACACCGCCATGCTGGCGGGCGCCGCGCGTATCCTTGCCGCGCGTCAGGCCGATCTGGCGGGCGAAGTACGCTTCATGTTCCAGCCGGGCGAGGAAGGCTTCCACGGCGCGCGCTTCATGCTGGATGATGGCTTGCTGGGCGGGACGGATTCCTATCCCCTGCCCGAAGCCGCCTTTGCCCTGCATATCATGCCCAATGCCGCCCACGGCGTGCTGGGCAGCCGCGACGGGGCGCTGCTGGCCGCCGCCGACATGGTGGAGATCACCGTAACCGGCAGGGGCGGCCATGCCTCCATGCCGCATGACACGCGCGATCCCGTGCCGGTGGCCTGCGAGATCGTGGGCGCATTGCAAACGCTGGTCACGCGCCGCTTCAACGCGGCAGAGGCCGTGGTGATCACCATCACCCAACTCGATGCCGGCAGCGCGCATAATATCATCCCCAACGAGGCCCGGCTGAAAGGCACCATCCGCACGCTCTCCCCCGAAAACCGGGCGCGCGTGCGGGAGGAAGTCTCGCAACTGGCGCAGGGCATCGCCTCTGCCCACGGGATGCAGGCCAGTGCCGGTTTCGTGCAGGGCTTCCCGCCCACCATCAACGATCCGCGCGCGGTTGCGCTGGGCGAAAGGGTCGCAAAAGAACTGGGCGGCGAGAGCGGCTTCCTGCGGATGGACCATCCGATCATGGGGGCGGAAGATTTCTCTTACGTGCTGCAGGCCATGCCCGGGGCGATGTTCTTCCTGGGCGTCGCGCATGAGGGGGACGACTGGAGCCAGTGCTGCGGACTTCATTCCAGCCGCATGATGGTGGACGAAGCCGTGCTGCCACGCGGGGCCGCCTTCCTGGCGAGCTGCGCCACGAACTTTCTCGAACAGGGTTGGAGCTGATTTCCATGGCAAGAATCGTTCGCGCCGCGCTGCGGTGCGCGCTTCCTTCTGTCCTCGCGCTGGGGGCCACTGCCGCACAGGCGGAAGAAGCGAGTGGGGCAGCCTGCCCGGCGGAACGGGCGATCTACACCCTGCCTTCCGAGGATGGCGAGATTCGCGCCAGCTTCATCCCGGCGAGGAACTGGCCTTCGGTAGTGACGAATCTCTACCTCAGGCTGACCACCACCCAGCGGGACTATTGGTTCAGTTTCGCTGCCTCCAATGGTTACGGCGGGATCAGCCTGCTGCCGGTGGCCAATCCCTATGCCGCCGAGGCGGAGGATGGCGGCCCTGCCAGCACCCTGCCCGAAACCGAAACGCCGGAAGACGAAGCCATCGAGAACGAACTGCTCGGCCGGCTGCGCTTCATGGCGCTGGGCAGCGATCTTGCCGTGGCGGAAAACCCGCCCTCGGCCGGGGATCAGGCCCCGCCTTATCTGATGATGCCCGAACTGGGCCTTGCCCTGTGGTACGATCCTGCATCGCTGACGACGGACAAGGACGCGGGGCAGGATTTCGTGCCGCGCGGTGTGTTCAAGCTGACCGGTTGCCTGGCCGAAGCTCCGCCCAAGGCGTGGCCATAAGTTCCTAAGCAAAGCGGCGCGCCCCGGCGACGCAGAGGACCACCAGCGCGGTGGAGGCGAACATCGTCCAGGCGACCGGTTCGTGCAGGACCAGCCCCGCCAGCAGCAGCCCGAAAAAGGGCTGCAGCAGCTGCAGCTGACCCACGCCTGCAATCCCGCCCAGCGCCAGCCCGCGATACCAGAAGACGAACCCCACCAGCATGCTGAACACCGAGACATAGAACAGCCCGCCCCAGGCCAGCAGGCCGATCCCGGCAAGGCTGGCAGGCGCGGCGGCCAGAGCGATGGCCGCCATGGGGGGAAGCGACAGCAGCAGCGCCCATGAAATCACCTGCCAGCCGCCCAGCCTGCGCGAAAGCGCGGCCCCTTCGGCATAGCCCAGCCCGCATAGCAGGATCGCCGCCAGCATCAGCAGATCGCCCGCCAGCGAACCTGCGCCGCCCTGCGACAGGGCAAAGCCCGCCACGGTTGCCGCGCCCAGCAGGGAGAACAGCCAGAAGGCCGGCCGGGGCCGCTCGCCCCCGCGCAGCACTCCGAACATCGCGGTACTGAGCGGCAGCAATCCGACGAAGACCACCGAATGGGCGGCAGTGACATATTGCAGCGCCAGCGCCGAAAGCAGCGGGAAGCCCACCACTACGCCCGCCGCCACGATCGCCAGCGGCCCCAGATCCGCGCGCGAAGGGCGCGGCTGGCGCAGGGCCAGCAGGAACGCCGCGCCCAGCAGGCCCGCAATGGTGGCGCGGGCCGATGTGAGGAACAGCGGCGGCAATTGCGCCACCGCCAGCCGCGTGGCCGGCAGCGATCCGCTGAAGATGATCACGCCCAACAGGCCGCTACCCCAGCCCGCGCTCGTCCGGTCCATAATTCCTGCCTCCTTGGCCGGGCGAATTATCGGCGGGAGGCTTGGCCGGACAGGAACAATATAATACAATTACGCCGAACTGTATGGGTCAAGTGAGCCATACACTTGATCGAGACCACCATGGAAAGCACCGCACCCACCCGCACCGGGGCATTGATGGAGGCCATTCGCGGCCGCATCGCCACGCGCGCCCTTTCGCCCGGGGATCGGCTGCCATCCATCCGGGGCTTCGCCCGCACCATGGGCGCATCGCCCTCCACCGTGGTCGAAGCCTATGACCGGCTGGAGGCCGAAGGGGTGATCCGTGCCCGGCGCGGATCGGGCTTCTATGTCACCGGCGCGAACCTGCCGCCCATGGCGCTGGGGAAAATGGGGGCGGAAATGGGGGCCGAGATGGGCGCGCCGCGCGAACGCGATGTCGATCCCTTCTGGGTCTCGCGCCAGTCGCTCGATGCCGATCCTTCGATCCTCACCCCCGGCTGCGGCTGGCTTCCCGCCGATTGGATGCCCAATGCCGCGCTGCGCAAGGGGCTGCGGGCGCTGGCCCGGGCCGACGATTCGCTGCTCACCTCCTATGGCGGCACGCGCGGATCGCCCGCCCTGCGCCGCCTGCTGCAGGCGCGTTTTGCGGATGAGGGGATCACGGCCGGGGCGGACCAGATCATGCTGGCCGGATCAGGCACTCAGGCGATCGACCTCATCTGCCGCCTGCTGCTGCGCCCGGGCGACACGGTGCTGGTGGACGATCCGTGCTATTTCAATTTCCAGGCCCTGCTGCGCGCGCATCGCGTGCGGATCGTGGGCGTGCCCTATACGCCTTCCGGGCCCGATACCGCCGCCTTCGAACAGGCGCTGATCGCGCATATGCCGCGCCTCTACATCACCAATTCAGCGCTCCATAACCCCACCGGCGCCACCATGACGCCCCAGACCGCGCACCGCCTGCTGACCCTTGCCGCCGCCCATGGAATGACCATTGTGGAGGACGATATCTTCGCCGATTTCGAACCCTCCCCCTCGCCCCGCCTTGCGGTGCTGGACGGGCTGGACCGGGTGATTCGCATCGGCAGTTTCTCCAAGACGCTCTCCGCCTCGGCCCGCTGCGGCTATATCGCCGCCCGGCCGGACTGGATCGAGGAACTGGCCGATCTGCAGGTCGCCACCTGCTTTGGCGGCCCCTCCACGCTGGCGACCGAGCTGGTCGCGGGCGTCCTGGCAGGCGGCGGCTATCGCAAACATATGGAGGATTTGCGCCAGCGCCTCGCCCGCGCGCGCAAGGATGCGGCGGGCCGTCTCGCCGGGCTAGGCCTCACTCCGTGGATCATGCCGCGCGGCGGCTTTTACCTGTGGTGCCGCCTGCCCGATGGGCTGGATTCGGGCGCCATCGCGCGGCGCTGCATGGAAGACGGGGTCATGCTGGCCCCCGGCAATGTCTTCAGCCCTTCGCAGACGGCTGCCGGCTTCGCCCGCTTCAACGTGACCCAACTCGGCGACGACCGGGTGTTCGCCGCGATGCAACGCGCCATGGAGGAAGCGCGCACCGGATAGCCGCATGGGCCGCGCTCAAAGTCGCAGCCCATGCATGTTCCCCATCGCCTGCTTCGATCGTGCGATCAGGCAAACGGCGTCGCGAATTCGATCCTGATCCCTCCGGGTATGAACACGAGGAAGTGCCGCGTCGCAGATCCGGACCCGATCGGGCCCGGCGGCGCGTCGATCTGGACGTTCGGATACGCGCTCACCAGGCCCCAGACCTCATCCAGCGCCGCATCATCGGCTACGGCGAGCGAAAGATGGTGCAGGCCGATATTGGCATGCCTGTCGAAGGCGCGAGCGGTGAGCGGATCGGTGGCCCGCCAGAGAGTCAGCAGGATCGCACCGTCTGACACGAAGATCGCGGGATAGGCAGGCACCCCGCCCACCTCTTCGAAACCGAGGAGGCCGCAGAAGAAGTCCCGCGCCTGATCCAGATCGGGCACAGTGAGCCCGATGTGATGGACCCCGTTAGTGAGCTGTCTTGTCATGAATCCAGTCCTTCGAGTTGAGCAAGGCGCGCACGCAAAAGTGCAAGCTCGTCGAGCAATGGTTGCGTGGCTTGCCGGATTTCCGCTTCGGAAAAACGCGGAGTGATGTGCTGCGGGCAATTCCAGTCAAAACCGACGATATCGATCAGGAACGCGCGTTCAGGGACTGCGGGGTAATCCGGCATCGTCAGTGCGGCGATGATTTCGGGATCCCGGCTGGTGGTCGCATGGCCGATCAGCTTCAGGCGGCGACGATTGGGATAGTCCATCAGGAACAGGGCGACACGATCGTCGGCCGCCACATTTGCGGCTGACAGATACTGCATGTTGCCCCGATAATCCGAAAAACCGATGCTGTTGCCGTCGACCCTGCGCAAGAAACCTGCGGGGCCGCCGCGATGCTGGACATAGGGCCAGCCATCTTCGCTGACGCTGGCCATATAGAAACTGTCCCGCGCGGCGATGAAGTCGGCCTCCCGATCGGTGAGCAGGTCCCGCGTCCCCGCACCGGCTTCCATCCGGGCATAGGATGCCCGCGAACCTGCCTCTTCCTGCAGTGCGCGACTGCCGGGGCCAAACATCGTGTGGAGGAATTGCTGTGCCATGACTGCTGAATAGAGAGTTGCAGTTCTCGTGATAATCCGCGAACATTGTCATTCACTATTTCAGTTTCAGGAATAATGGACCGATTTGAAACCCTGACCGCTTTCGTCGCCGTCGCCGATCAGCGCAGCTTTGCCGCGGCTGCGCGTTCCCTCCAGACCTCCCCGCCAGCCATCACCCGGGCAATCGCATCGCTGGAGCGCCATCTGGGGGTCACGCTTTTTCATCGCTCGACCCGTTCCGTCTCGCTGACGGATGATGGCGCAGCCTTTCTCGACCGGGCGCGCCGCATCCTGATCGATCTGCGGGAAGCCGAACAGATCGTCATGGGCGGGCGGGCGGTGCCGCGCGGACAGGTCTTTATTACCGCGCCGGTGATGTTCGGCAGGCTGCATGTGCTGCCTGTGGTCAGCGAATTACTGGGCGAACATCTGAATCTGAGCGCGCGCATGATGCTCATCGATCGCAATGTGCGCATTGTGGAGGAAGGCATAGACGTCGCTGTGCGGATCGGCGCGCTGAACGACAGCACCTTGCGCGCGATACCGATCGGATCGGTTCAGCAGACGATCGTGGCCAGCCCCGCCTATCTTGCGGCACATGGCACTCCTGCTTCGCCGGCCGAGCTGAAAGGGCATCGCTGCATCGCAGGCAGCGGCGTGCGCGCCGGCGGTGCATGGCCCTTCGGATCGAGTGGCGACACAGTCGTCCATGTGGTTCCCCGCCTGACGGTGAATACCATCGATGCAACGATCTCGGCGGCCGAGGCCGGGCTCGGCCTGGCGAACCTGCTCAGCTATCAGACGGCATCGGCGATCTCGGCCGGCCGGCTCGTGCGCGTGCTGGAGGATCACGCCCCTGCGCCGCTGCCGGTGAGTCTGCTGTTTGAAGCCGGACGCGCGGCAATGCCGGCAGTCCGGCTGTTCATCGAGGCAATGAAGGAGCGGGCGCGCAGGCAGGCATGGGGATGAGCGGATTCGCAAGAACGGCACGGCCCCAGTCCAGATCGGACACGCGCTTTCCTGAATGGCACGCAGCATGGCGAGCCACGCACCGCGAAACATCAATCACTGGCGAGGCTGGGGGAAAACTGGCGCACCCGACAGGATTCGAACCTGTGACCCCTGCCTTCGGAGGGCAGTACTCTATCCAGCTGAGCTACGGGTGCGTGTGGGGCCGCCTAGCAAGCTTGCCTGCCCGCGCCAAGGCAAAAGCGATGCGCCCGCCAAAGGCGCACCGCTCCACCCCCGCGCGTGGCGGTGTTTACTTCTGGGTCGTGCCGCGCTCGCCAAACTGGTTGAGCTTGGTGCCGTCGGTCTTGGTGACGGTGACGTTGAAGCCGCCCCGGCGCTTGTCGCGCAGCGGGTAATAGGTGAGATTGATTTTCTCACCTGTCTTCAGCGAAGTGCGCGACCAGCCGTAGCGCTGCAGGTGGTTGGGGCTCATGCCTTCCAGCGCCCAGACGTGTTCCTGCCCGTCCTTTTCCTTCACCTTCACGTAAAGGAACGTGTGCGGATTGGTCCATTCCCAGCGATCCACCACTGCGTTGGGCATCGGCTTTTCCTTGCCCCATTCGAACATCGCGGTCGAATGATGGGCCGCCAGCGGCGCCCCCACGGCAAGAATGGCACCTGCTGCAAGCGCGGCACCGATCATGGTTCTGCGGCGTGAAATCTTCCCAGGCATATTACTCTCCATGCATGCTCCGCTTCGGAACTGCGGACGCTGCTTTTTGTCCCGTCTGCCAATCCTACATGACTTTATCAACCCGCTGCTTGACTTGGAGCAAATTCTCGCCACACGAAGACGGGAAAACGGAACAAGAATAACCCGTTTCGGAGAGTGAGATGAAGGGCCTACACCGCATTGCCAGTACGCTTGCCTGCGCCTCGGCGCTGGCGCTTGCCGCCCCCGCCATGGCGGCCGGTGAGACCACCCCCCGGGCCACCGCCTACCAGGAAGTGACCAAACTGCCTGACTGGACGGGCATCTGGTATCCGGATTGGGGCGCCCTGTTCGGCGGCCGCGCGGCGGCAAAACCCCAGCTGACCCCCACGGCTCAGGCCGCCTATGACAAATATCTGGCCGACACGAAGGAGAATGGGCCGGATCAATATGCCCAGGCCCATTGCCTTCCGCCGGGCCTGCCGGGCCTGATGCAGCAGCCCTATCCGATCGAGATTCTCTATTCGCCCGGCCGGGTGACGATCCTGACCGAAGCCTATGCCCAGGCGCGCCGCGTCTATACCGATGGCCGCAAGCTGCCCGCAGAGCCGGACCTGTTCTACAACGGCAATTCCATCGGCCATTGGGAAGGCGACACGCTGGTGATCGAGAGCACCGGCTTCAACCTTTCCACGCTGATCGCCCCCGGCATCAAGCACAGCGAGAAGATGCGGGTGGACGAGAAGATCTGGCTGGAAAAGCCCGGCCAGCTGATCGACGAGATGACCATCACCGACCCGGAAGTGCTGACCGCGCCCTTCGTTGCGCGGGTGGCCTACAAGCTCGATAATTCCTTCCCGATCCGCGAATATGTCTGTTCGGAAAACAACCATCTGACCACGGGGGAGAACGGGGCGAATATCGACCTCGGCCTCGAAAGCGACGAGACGGTGAGCGACGATCCCTTCGCCGATTGAGGCCGCGCCGCAGGGCGCATAGCTGGCTGACGAACCGGGTGGCGCTGCTTTGCTTGCTGCGCCACCGGAGCTTGCCGCGCCACCGGGGCCAAGACTCATCAACCGCACCTTTCGAGGCGCCGGAATGGCGCGGTTAATGAGTCTTGACCTTAAACCATTTCTCAAACTTCTTTGCCCTATGCCTTCGGCATGAACGCGGTCCCTCCTCACATGATTCCCCACGGCGATTCGCTGCCGGGATCATCCTTCTTCGCCGAAGCCCTGTTCGGCGCCACCGCCGCGAAATGGGCGGCCCTTCAGGATGCAGCCGGTGTGGTGGCCTCTCTGGCCGGGATCAGTCCCGAACCACTCTCATCCGAGATTCGCGCCTTTCCCGAGACGATTCGCCACGCCGGCGCATGGCGCCGCGAACTGGCGGAAAAGGGGATCGACGATCTGGCCGCGATTCTCGAACCCGGCATCACGGCCCTGCTGGCGGTGAACGCCCGCGGCGGCGATACTCTGGCCCCGGCGCAGGCGCTGTGGCACGAATTCACCGAAGCGCGCAGCGCCCTGCTGGCACTGGCGCCGCAAGGCCTTGCCGCACGCAGGCAAAGCGCCTGATCGCAGGCCCGCCCTGACAACCCGGGGCAAGAACAGCCGGTGCGCGAAAGCCGGTTGACCAGGTTCCTGCTATGTTCCATTCCGGGGGCATGGGCGATTCTTCCGCGATACTGACAGCCGAACAGGAAGCTGCCGAGCGCCATGCGCAGGCGGTGGCGCGCGGCATTGCGCGGCTGTTTGCCCGCAACGACATCTGGTGCCTGGCCGAAATGCCGCTGCGCAACGGGCGCAGGGCCGACCTGA
Organism: uncultured Caenibius sp.; assembly: GCA_963662855.2. Taxonomy (GTDB): domain Bacteria; phylum Pseudomonadota; class Alphaproteobacteria; order Sphingomonadales; family Sphingomonadaceae; genus Andeanibacterium. Next base: position 192,430 of record CAXXWL010000002.1, on the reverse strand, counting down.
TGGGAATCGATCCCAAGGGCCAGATCGTGATCGTGGAGATCAAGGTCAGCCGGGCCGATCTGCTGGGCGATGCCAAATGGCCCGATTACCTCGACTTTTGCGACCGTTTCTTCTGGGGCCTGCCGCCCGAGCTGGATCGCGCCCCGCTGGAGACGGAGAGCTTCCTGCCCGGCACATGCGGCGTGATCGTGGCCGATGGCTATGATGCCGAAATCCTGCGCCCCGCCCCGCTCCAGCCGCTGGCCGCCGCCCGCCGAAAGGTGGAAGTGGAACGCCTCGCCCGCGCGGCCCTGCGGCGGCAGGTGGCCCTGCTCGATCCCCGGCTGAGCGCCTTCGGGCGGGAGTGAAAGGGCCCCGCGCGGCGGGCACACGCAATTTCCTTGCTTTTTGCGGTAATCCTCTTTAGGTGCACCGCAGCAATCGGCGAGCGGGCTACTCCCCGCCGCGGTTCCGGCAGCGTGAGGACGCACGGGTATTCCCCGGTGTTCCGCCCGAACTTTCGATCGTTCACATCGCAAGCCAGCTGCCTTTTTCACGCAAGGTTCGCCAGAAACGAACCCGGGCCTGTGGACGGGCGCATTGCGTCTGCCCCGCCCCAATGAAAGAATTCCATGTCCTATTTTTCCGAGCTCGGCCTTGCCGAGCCTATTCTGCGCGCACTGAGCACGAAGGGTTATTCCGATCCCACCCCGATCCAGCGCCAGGCCATTCCCGCGCTGCTGGAAGGGCGCGATCTGCTGGGTATCGCCCAGACCGGCACCGGCAAGACTGCCGCCTTCTCGCTCCCTTCGCTGCACCGCCTGGCTGAAAATCCGGTTGGCCGCTTCAATGCCGGCTGCCGCATGCTGGTGCTTTCGCCGACCCGCGAACTTGCCGCGCAGATTGCCGACAATATCAAGCAATATGCCCGCTTCCTGGATCTTTCGGTCCAATGCGTGTTCGGCGGCGTGCCCGTGGGCAAGCAGTCCCGCGCTCTGGCCCGTGGCTGCGACATTCTGGTCGCCACGCCGGGCCGCCTGCTCGACCTGATCGACCAGCGCGCGCTGACGCTGCGCCATGTCGAAATCTTCGTGCTCGACGAAGCGGACCAGATGATGGACCTCGGCTTCATCAAGCCGCTGGCCCGCGTTTCCGCCCTGCTGCCCGAAAATCGCCAGAGCCTGTTCTTCTCCGCCACCATGCCCAAGGCGATTGCCGAACTGGGCAAGCGCTTCATCAAGAACCCGGTGCGCGTGGAAGTGACCCCGCAGGCCAGCACTGCCGAGCGCGTGGTGCAATATTCCACTTTCGTGGACCAGAAGGAAAAGCAGGCCCTGCTGACCCTGCGCCTGCGCGAAGCCCTGACCGATCAGAGCCTGGATCGCGCGCTAGTCTTCACCCGCACCAAGCATGGGGCGGACCGCGTGGTGCGCCATCTGGCCGCTGCCGGGATCGATTGCGCCGCCATTCACGGCAACAAGAGCCAGGCCCAGCGCATCCGCGCATTGGACGCCTTCCGCCGGGGCCAGGTGAAGGTGCTGATCGCAACCGATATCGCCGCGCGCGGGATCGACGTTTCGGGCGTGAGCCATGTGTTCAACTTCGAAATGCCCAATGTGGCGGAACAATATGTCCACCGCATCGGCCGCACCGCGCGCGCCGGGGCTGACGGCCTTGCCCTCAGCTTCGTCGCCCCGGACGAGAAGCCCTATCTGCGCGATATCGAGAAGCTCACCGGCGTGAAGCTCACCCCGATGCCGCTGCCCGAGAATTTCCGCACTGAGCTTGCCCGTCTCCCGCTCCCGCCCCGCAAGACGGCGGAAGAGGAACGCGAGGAAGCCCGTGGCGGACGTGGCGGCGCACGCGGCGGTGCCCGTGGCGGCGATGGCCGCAACCAGCGCGACGGCCGTGGCCCGCGCCGCAACGACTCGCGCGGTGAAGGCCGTGGCGGCGAAGGCCGGGGCGGTGAGAATCGTGGCGGCGAAAATCGCGGCGGCGGCAATGGTGGCCAGCGCCGCGAGGCGGGCGAACGGCAGGAAGCCGCGCGCAAGTTCATCAAGCCGCGCAATCCCTGGCCCAATTCCGATGAAGCCCGCGCTGCCAAGCCCGCACGCCCCGGTGGCGGTGGCGGCCAGAGGCAGGACGGCCAGCGTCAGGGCGAACGCCGCCAGGGCGAGCATCGTTCGGGCGAACAGCGCCAGGGCAGCGCCCATGCACGTGGCCCTCGCCCCGAAGGCGCGGGCAACGCACCGCGCCGGGCCGAAGGTTCGGGCAATCCGCGCCGTGCCGAAGGCGGCCAGCGCCCCCAGCGCCGCGCACCGCGCTAAGCGCCGATAAAAGCGATCAGGCGGGCTGTCCTACACACCGTGCAGGTGGTAGGAGGCCCGCCATGATCGCCCTTATCCCCCAGGCTGAGAAGGCTATCCGGCATCGGGCCGGGCCGGGGGGAAATCTTGCCTCGATACACAGTGTAACATGTGTAACAGGGGCGATGGCGCACAGGCGCCGGCGATGAACACCGCGCTGCTCTCCGCCCTCCTCTCCGCGCTCGCCATGACGCTGATCGTGGGCCTGCGCTATCTCGCCACCAGCGGCGCCTTTGCCTGGGCGACGCACAGGGTGCGCCCCGGGCTCTACAAGGGCCTTGCCCCGCAGATCCGCATGGAGATCGTCTGGTCGCTCGCTTCGGCCGCGATCTATGGCGTGCCCGCCGGGATAGTCGCCTGGGGCTGGCGCGAACAAGGCTGGACGATGATCTATTCCGGCTGGAACGATTATCCGCTGTGGTATTTGCCGGTCTCGCTGTTCCTCTACCTCTTCCTGCACGACACATGGTTCTACTGGACCCATCGCTGGATGCACCGCCCCGCCGTGTTCCGCGTGGCTCATGCGGTGCACCACGCCAGCCGCCCGCCCACGGCCTGGGCGGCGATGAGCTTCCATCCGATAGAGGCGATCACCGGCGCAGTGGCGATTCCGGCGCTGGTATTTTTTATTCCCATCCACATCGCCACGCTGGGCACGGTCCTGGCGATCATGACGGTGATGGGCGTCACCAATCACATGGGCTGGGAAATGTTCCCCCGCTTCATCGTTCATTCCCGGCTGGGACACTGGCTGATAACCGCCAGTCACCACCAGCGTCATCATGAGCAGTACCGATGCAATTACGGCCTCTATTTCCGCTTCTGGGATCATCTGTGCGGCACGGATCGCGGCCTTTCGCGGCCCTGACCCTCGCACTGGCCGCAGGCACGCTGCTGACCGGCGCGGCCAGCGGCGGTACCACCGTGACCGTCACCGTCACCGATCTGCGCAACACCAAAGGCGTGGTGCGCGCCTGCATGACGGACAATGCCAAGGTGTTCCCCAAATGCCGGGAGGATGCGAAATCCTTCCGGGCGGTGGTGGACGCCACCGGGCAGGTCACTTTCAAATTCGAGCATGTGCCGCCCGGCACCTATGCCATCGCCCTGCTGCATGACGAGAATAACAACGGCAAATCCGACCGGGCGCTGATGATGATGCCCAAGGAAGGCTATGGCTTCTCGCGCGATGCCAAGGTCAAGATGGGGCCGCCCAGCTTCAAATCCGCCGCTTTCGAAGTGACCGCCCAGCCGCTGAGCCAGACGATCAAGATGCGCTACATGCTCTGATCGAAAGGCTTGCCGGAGGGGTGCTTGCGGCAATCAAAAAGCACGCCTAGGGCCATGATCGTGGCGGATCTGGACAGCACTCAATTCGGCGAACCTTCCAGGGCGATCTCGGTAGAATCGCCGTTCGCCCCGTTCCGCTGGCCTGTGTTCCGCCGGATATGGTTCGCCAATCTCGCCTCGGCGCTGGGCAGCATGATCCAGATGACCGCCGCAGCCTGGCTGATGACGGAACTCACCGATTCGCACCTGCTGGTGGCGCTGGTGCAGGCATCGGTTACCGTGCCGGTGCTGATGTTCGGCATCTTCGCCGGAGTGATCGCGGACAATTACGATCGCCGCAAGGTGATGCTGGCGGCCAATCTGGGCATGCTGGTGCTGTCAGCCATTCTGGCGGTGCTGGCGTGGGCGGAGGCGATCGGGCCCTATTCGCTGCTGTTCTTCACCATGGCAATCGGCGTGGGCTTTGCGCTCAACGGGCCTTCGTGGCAGGCATCGGTGCGCCAGATGGTGCCGCGCAGCGACCTGCCACAGGCGATCTCGCTCAACACCGTCGCCTATAATGCCGCGCGCAGCGTCGGCCCGGCAATCGGCGGGGTGGTGCTTTCCATCTGGGGCCCGTCCACCGCCTTCACCATCAATGCGCTGAGCTATCTGGCGCTGGTCTATATATTGCTCCGCTGGCGGCCCGACATGCCGCCGCGCACCCAGCGCCACCGGATGACCGCCGCGATCGGCGCGGGCCTGCGCTTTGCGGTGACGAGCAGCCCGGTGCGGCGCGTGCTGATGCGGGCACTGGCCTTCGGCATCGGCGTCATCAGCTTTCAGGCCCTGCTGCCGCTCGTCGCGCGCGAGCAGTTGCAGGGCAGCGAGATCGGTTTCGGCCTGTTGTTCGGCGCCTTCGGGGTCGGCTCGGTTATCACCGCAGTATGGATCGCGGGCGTGCGCCGCCGCTTTGGCCTGGAGGCGATCGTCAGCGCGGCAAGCGTGGTCGCCGCCGCAGCCGTGGCGCTACTGGCCCTGGCGCCCAATATGCCCGTGGCGATGGCGGCGGCCTTCATGGCAGGCTGCGGCCATGTCTCGGCCATGACCAGCCTCAATGTCTCGATCCAGATGCGCAGCCCCGACGAGCTGCTGGGCCGCAGCCTGTCCATCTTCCAGTCGATGATCTTCGGCGGCATGGCGCTGGGCTCCGCCGCATGGGGCACCTTGTCGGACTATTGGGGCACGCAGAGCGCGCTGATCGCCTCGGCGGTGTGGCTGATTCTCTCACTGCTGGTCCTGCGGGTGATCGCACCGATGCCCAAGATCGGCGAAGGCCACGCTCAGCCTGCGGTATAGGGCCGTTCCGATTGGCAGCGTGACGTCAAGCCCGAGGCTCAAATACCTCTCCCTGCAAAGTTTGGCACAACTTAACGGTAAGTTTACCATGTCGCGCCAGAACAGCCCCAACACGATGCAATGGGGGCTTTTGGGCCATGGACACGCTGCGAGGGAATTTCTCCGACCGCGCCGACCTGATCGGCGATGGCGATGCGTATGATCCTGCGGAAGACGATACCACCAGCGTAACTCCGCCCGATCCGATCGGGCAGGACGAGCGCCGGATGCAGGTGCGTGCCTACAATCATTGGGCAAGCCTGCTGGAAGACCGCAACTTCCCGGCAATCGACGATCTCGATCCCGATTCGCTGCCGGATTTCGGGCCTTACAGCGTGCTGCTGGACTTCACCGCGGGTGTCGAAAACCCCGGCATTTCCTATCTGGGCAACAAGCTGGCCGGGGAATGCGGCGCCACCGGCGATATCGAACATCTGGCCGACGTGCCCAGCCGCTCGCTGCTGTCGCGCATCACCGATCATTACATGCAGATCCTGGCCAATCAGGCGCCTATCGGCTTCGAAGCCGAATTCGTGAATCAGCGCGGCCAGACGATTCTCTATCGCGGCATCCTGCTGCCCTTCTCCAGCGACGACGACACGATCGACTTCATCTATGGCGTCATCAACTGGAAGGAGCTGGCCGACCAGCGCACCACCGACGAGCTGATGCTCGAAATCGATCAGGCACTCGACGACGAGCCGGATACGGCTCCGCTGCGCCTTGCCGACCAGCCGATGACCGATTGGGCGGACGGCCCGGCCTCCACTTCCGACATGAGCGCCGCCGCGATGGACGGCGTGGTGAACCTCAACCTCCATGGCGGCATTCCCTCGCTGGAGGAATCCTCGCTGCCGATGCCGCATTTCGGCGGGGCCGACGCTTTCGATCCTACGCCGGCCGACAGCGCCATGTCCTATGCCGCTCAGGAAGAGAGCCATTTCGGCACCCTCGGCCTGTCAGCCATGGACGAGAGCGAAATGGGCCTCGGCGACTGGCTCGCCTCCGCCCGCGAACTGGCCCAGGTCGCGCTGTCGAGCGAAGACCGCTCGCGCGCCGCGTTGTATGACGCCATCTCGCGCGCCTATGATTTCTCGCTGGCCGCCGCCGCCGAGATGGACGAATTCTCCGACCTGCTCGAGGCGTCCGGCCTCGCCATGCAGGAACGCGCGCCCATGACGCCGGTGGTCAAGCTGGTGTTCGGCGCGGATTACGACAAGACACGCCTCACCGAATATGCCGCCGCGCTCAGCCACGCCCATCGCCTTGGGTTGGAACGCGGCACGCTGGGCCATTTCCTGCGCGCGGCCGATGGCGGCCTGAAGGGCGTGGTTGCGGCCGAACGCCGCCTGCGCCGCGAGGAATCGGGCAAGCCCTCCACCCCCGTCACCCGCGAGCCGCGCGCGCGCATCGCCCGCAAGCTGCGCAAGATGCAACCGATGGGCTTCGACGCCATCTCCGGAGAAGGCCATGAATTCGGCCTGGTGATGATCCGACGCATGGGTACGGGCGAGGTCACCGTTCTGGGCGAGATTTCCGAAGACATCGCCCTGATCGAAAAGGCCGCGAAGACGCTGATCGGCTGAGCTGGGACTTTCGCATTCGCCGGCCAGGGCTTAACGAGGGGAGCATGATCCGCCCCGCCCGCCCTGCCGCCACCGGAAGGCCTGCAATCCGATGACTCGCGCAAGGCGCAAGTCTGGTTGCCTTCCTGTTGTGGCGATGCTGGCCGCGCTTGTCCTGCTGACGCTGGGCGGCTTCTATTTCTGGGCCCGGCAAACCCAGTCCGTCGCCACGCTCGACAAGATCGACAGCTGGTTCACCCATCCGCGCCACCGCCTGCATGTCGGCCTTGGGCCCGATCCGGCGCAGCAGCTGTTCGTCTATCCCAACAAAAGCGTGGAACCGCTGCCGGTGCTGATCTTCATCCATGGCGGCAGCTGGAAGAGCGGCGATCCCGCCGATTACGGCTTCATCGCGCGCAATTTCGCCCCGCAAGGCTATGTGGTGGTGCTGGCAGGCTACAGGCTTGGTCCGAAAGGCCGCTTTCCCGCCATGCTGGAGGATATTGCGGCTGCCGTCGCCTGGGCTCATGCCAATGCGGCGCGCTATGGCGGGGATCCGAACCGCATCCCGCTGATGGGCCATTCGGCCGGGGCCTATAATGCCGCTATGGTTGCGCTCGATCCGCAATGGCTGGGCCGGCAGGGGATGAACTCCGATCCCATTGCCGGAGTGGTCGGCCTTGCGGGCCCTTATGATTTCTATCCCTACACCACCGATGCCGCGCGGCAGGCCTTCGGGCGCTGGCCCCGCCCGGCCGAGACCCAGCCGATCAATTTCGCCCGTCGCGATGCGCCACCGATGCTGCTTCTGACCGGCGCCGACGACACGACCGTGCGCCCGCGCAATTCCGTGGCCCTCGCCCGTGCACTCACTGCCGCCGGCCTGGATACGGAACCTGTGGTGCTGGAGGGCGTGGGCCATGCGGGCATATTGCTGCGTCTGGCCAAGCCTTTCGACCTGAGCCACGAAACCAGGGACAGGGCGCTTGCCTTCCTGAACGAAAGGGCCGAATCTGCCCGCGCTTCAGCCCTGGTTCAGCCGCTCAAACCATAGCAGGAAGGCGATGCGCGCACCCATCCGGATATTGGCACGCCTTGCCGCCATGCTTGCAGTGCTGCAGCTGGCCGTGCAGCCAGCCGCCGCGCAATCCGTGCTGCGAGACGCCGAAACCGAGAAGCTGCTGCAGGACATGGTCGATCCGCTGGCCGAGGCCGCAGGCCTGGGCAAGGGCGCGGTCGAAATCGTGCTGGTGCAGGATAATTCGATCAATGCCTTCGTGGCGGGCGGGCAGCGCATCTATATCCATAGCGGGCTGATCAACGCCGCCGACACCGCCAATGAAGTGCAGGGCGTGATGGCGCACGAGCTGGGCCACATCACCGGCGGCCATATTATCCGCAGTTCCGAAGGCATCCAGCAGGCGACCAGCATCACCATCGTTTCGCTGCTGCTGGGCGTGGCGGCAATCGCCGCTGGCGCAGGCGATGCCGGCATGGGCATCCTTGCCGCCGGGCAGCAGGCCGCGATGGGCAAATACCTCGCCTTCAGCCGCGTGCAGGAAAGTTCGGCCGATGCTGCAGGGGTGGAATATCTCTCAAAGGCCGGGATATCCGGGCGCGGTTCGATCGCGTTCTTCAAGAAACTGCAGAACCTGGAGTTCCGCTATGGCGTGAGCCAGAAGGACGACGCGACCTATTCCCGCAGCCACCCGCTCACCGGGGACCGCATCGCCAATCTGGAGCGCGATTACGAACACGATCCCGCCTGGAGCAAGCCCAGCGACCGGGATCTCGAGGAACGCTTCCAGCGGGCCAAGGCGAAGCTCTATGGCTATCTCGCCCAGCCGCAGGATACGTTGCGCGCCTATCCCGCCAGCATGACCGGCATTCCCGCCCGTTATGCCCGCGCCTATGCCTATCACAAGGATGCGCAGGTGGATAAGGCGCTGGCCGAAACACGGGCGCTGGTGGCGGAAGACCCTCAGGACCCCTATTTCCTTGAGCTTGAAGGGCAGATCCTGCTCGAATCCGGCCGCCCGCTGGAAGCGCTGGACCCGCTGCGCGAAGCCACACGCATGACCGGCAATACGCCGCTGATCGCCACCACTTTCGGCCACGCCCTGATCGCGACCGAAGAGCCGGCCAATTATGCGGAAGCCGAAACGGTGCTGAAGGCGGCCGTCACCAAGGATCGCTACAATCCCTTCGCCTGGTATCAGCTGGGCGTGGTCTATGCCGCACGCGGAGATATGCCGCGTGCAAGGCTGGCCAGCGCGGAACAGCAATCGATGAGCGGCCACATGGCCGATGCGATGCGCAGCGCGGAAGCGGCGGAGAAGGGCCTGCCGGAAGGCACTCCAGACTGGCTGCGCGCGCAGGATATAGCGATGACCGCAAAAGCAGAGCTTGAACGCCAGAAGAAGCGCAAGTAGCGCCTTCTGCCATGGCATCCCCCTCGCGCTTCGGCGGCATCTTTTCCGCAATCGCAATTGTCTGCGGCTCCGCGCTGCTGGGCTTTGCGGGCGGCTGGGCCTGGCAGGCCACCGGATCGGGACGCGGCGCGACCGAGAAGGTCGTGCATGATTACATCCTCGACCATCCCGAAATCCTGCCCGAGGCGATGCAGCGGCTGCAGCAGCGCGAGATGCAGGCCCGGCTTGCCCCGCTGCGCGCCGCGCTGGAAAATCCCTATCCCGGCGCCGTGCTGGGTAATCCCAACGGCAAGATCGTGCTGGTCGAATTCTCGGATTATGCCTGCCCCTATTGCCGGCTGAGCATGCCCGAAGTCGAGGCGTTGATTGCCGCGAATAAGGACCTCAAGGTGGTGATCCGCGAAGAGGCAGTGATCTCTCCCGACAGCGACGATGCCGCCCGCATGGCGCTGGCCGCCGCCGATCAGGGCCGCTACGGCGCGTTCCATCGGGCGATGTTCGCCAAGGATCAGGTCACCCCCGCAACGATCGACGCGGCCGCGAGCGAGGCGGGCGTCGATCTCGCCAAAGCGAAGGCTGCCATTGCCAGCGGGAAGTTCGAAACCGAAATCCAGAACAACCAACGCATTGCCGAAGCCGTAGGCTTCACCGGCACGCCAGCCTGGGTAATCGGTGAGGAGGCCTATTCCGGCGCCCTCTCGCGCGATGTGCTGGCCGCGGCGATCGCACGGGCATCCAAGGGCAAGTAAGGCCAGACCTGCACCGCCCTTGCGCAGCCCGGACCACTCCTTGCACGAAGCGGCGCAAAACATTCTGACGTTCCGGCGAATTTTGCGTTAGAAGCCCACGCCATGGCCGTGCTGCCTTTCCAACCTACTCCGTTCTTCGCGAACAAGAACCGGGCATTCTGGCGCATCCAGTTCGCCGGATGGGGCGGCATATTCATATTCCGCTCGGTCTCCGCGCTCGCCAATACCCAGCCGCTCAACTTCCTGGTGATCATCCTGATCGCGGCCATCACGGGCTTTTCGATCAGCCTGCTGCTGTCGGTCGTCTATCGCCAACTGATCAACCGGCGCCCGGTGATAACCTGGACCTTCAGCCCGATTGCGCTGGGGCTGGCGGTGTGCCTTTACTGTTTCATCGACGCCTGGGTGATCAGCCTCTACCGGCCGACGAGCGAGGCGAGCTTCGCGCAGCTGTTCCTGGGCGTGTTCTATATCGACATGACCCTGCTGGGCGCGTGGTCCGCGCTCTATTACGCGATCAATTATTTCCTGCAGGCGGAAGAAAAGGCCGACGAGCTTGCGCAGATGCAGCTTCAGGCCACATCCGCGCAGCTGGCCATGCTGCGCTATCAGCTCAACCCACATTTCCTGTTCAACACGCTCAATTCCATTTCCACCCTGGTGCTACTGAAGCAGACCGAGCCGGCCAATGCCATGCTCACCCGCCTGTCGGCCTTCCTGCGCCACACTCTGGTGAACGAGCCCGGCGGCAAGGTGACCGTGGAAGAGGAAGTGGAGACGCTGAAGCTCTATCTGGATATTGAGCGGATGCGGTTCGAGGAACGGCTGCGCACCGAATTCCGTATCGACGATGCCGCACGCCGGGCGATGCTACCGTCGCTGCTGCTCCAGCCGCTGGTGGAAAATGCGATCAAATATGCCGTTTCTCCGCAGGAGGAAGGGGCCAAGATCAGCATTTCGGCGCGGCTCATCGGGCAAAGGCTTCGCGTCACCGTTGCCGACACCGGCCCGGGATTGCAAAATACGCGCAGTGCTACGACCTTGCAGGGTACCAACGCGGGTAACGCGGGCGTGGTTTCGTCAACGGGGGTGGGTCTCACCAATATCAGGGACCGGCTCGCTCAGGCCTATGGCGACGATCATGTCTTCGAAACCCGTACACCGGCGCAAGGCGGCTTTACCGTGGTGATCGAGATTCCATTCGAAGCTGCCGAGCAAGAGGAGAGCCCCGCCCTGCCGAAACAGCACAGCAAGCCGGCCCAGGCCGGCCACCCCGCCCAAAGCGCCCAGCGCCCCAGCCAACAGGAAATGGGGCTTGGCGCATGAGCATCCGCACAATTATCGTCGATGACGAAAAACTCGCCATCCAGGGGCTGCAATTGCGGCTCCAGGAGTTTTCCGACGTGGAAGTGATCGATACTTGCGCCAATGGCCGCGAGGCGATCCGCAAGATCAAGACGGAAAAGCCCGATCTCGTGTTCCTCGACATCCAGATGCCCGGTTTTGACGGCTTCTCGGTGGTCAAGGGCGTGATGGAGATCGATCCTCCGCTGTTCGTCTTCGTCACCGCCTATCAGGAACATGCGATCCGCGCCTTCGAGGCGAATGCCGTCAATTACCTTATGAAGCCGGTCGATATCGACAAGCTGGCCGACACGATGGAACGTGTCCGCACGCGCCTTGCCGAGAAGCGCTCCGCCGAAGAGGCAGAAAAGCTCAAGGTCGTGCTCGCCGAAGTCGCTCCCGATGCGGTGGAGGCCATGTCGGACGATGAAGACGGCACCTCGCGCTACGAAAAGCTCATCAACATCAAGGATCGCGGGCAGATCTTCCGCGTGGACGTCGATTCGATCGAGCATATCGAGGCGGCGGGCGACTATATGTGCATCTACACCGGCGACAATTCGCTGATCCTTCGCGAAACCATGAAGGATCTCGAACGCCGGCTGGACCCGCGCACCTTCCAGCGCGTGCATCGCTCCACCATCGTCAATCTCGACAAGGTGCGGCAGGTGAAACCCCACACCAATGGCGAATGCTTCCTGGTTCTGGAAAGCGGCGCGCAGGTGAAAGTCAGCCGATCCTATCGCGACGTGGTGGCGCGCTTCGTACATTAAACGAGCGTCCGGGCACGCATCAGCACGTCCGGTCCTCGCCGCAAATCCCCTCTCCCGGAGCAGGTCCGGGAGAAGGGGCGGCCGTTCGGCCTTGCGGTCGCTTCGCGACCGTTTCATTGAGGGTCGATGAGCAGCTTCACACTCCCCGGCTTCGACCTTCCCGCCTTCGTTCGCGCCACGCTGGACGAGGATCTGGGCGTCGGTCTGCCCGGCGGCGGGCATGACGTTACCGCCGAGAGCGTGATCCCCGCCGACGCGCGCTTTTCCGGCGTGATGGACAGCCGCGACGCCATCGTCGTCGCCGGCCTGCCCATTGCCGCAACCTTCTTCCGCCTGCTCGATCCGGTAATGGAAATCGAGATTCTGGCCGAAGAGGGCGAGGAGGTGCCCGCCGGGTCCGACATCATGCGCCTTTCGGGCAATGCCCGGGCCATGCTGACGGCGGAACGCAGCGCGCTCAACACGGTGCAGCATCTTTCCGGCATCGCCACCATGACCCGCGATTATGTCCGCGCGATCGGCGATGCGAAGGCGAAGCTGCTCGATACGCGCAAGACCATTCCGGGCCTGCGCCACATCGAAAAATACGCCGCTCGCATGGGCGGCGCGCAGAACCACCGCATGGGCCTGTGGGATGCGGCGATGATCAAGGACAACCATGTCCTTGTCGCAGGCGATGTGGGCGAGGCAGTACGCCGCGCGCGCGAGGCCGGAGTGAAGGACATCATTTGCGAAGTGGACCGGCTCGACCAGATCGAACCGGCGCTGGCGGCAGGCGCAAGCCATCTGCTGCTCGACAATATGAACCCCGCGATGCTTCGCGACGCCGTTGCCATCGTCGCCGGCCGCGCCGCGACCGAGGCTTCGGGCGGGGTCACATTGCAGACCATCGGCGCCATCGCCGCAAGCGGGGTGGACTATGTCTCGGTCGGCCGCCTGACCCAGAGCGCACCGGCCGCCGATATCGGGCTCGACTTCACACCCTTATGAAAGCCGTCCGCCCGGCCTCGATCCGGCTTTTTGCGGCGCTGTTCTTTCTGCAAGCCGTCCTTGTCTACGCAGCAGGGATGCTCGATCTCAACCGCCAGGCAGCCCTGCTTCGCGCGTGGTTTCCGGATGTTTCGTTCGATCGCGATATGGTGATCGTTACCCTCTCGGCCCGGCTCTCCATCACACTGATCCCCATTGCCCTGATCTGGTTCTTCCGGGCCGGCTTCGCCCGCTGGCTCGCCACGCTCATGGCGCTCGGGGGGCTGGCCGGCCTGCCATCGGCAATCACAGCCATGAATACGGGCTGGGGCCTGTGGCCGTTCGCAATGGCCAGCATCATGCTGAAACCGGTAGCCGTGGGTTTTCTCTTCACGCGCTCCGCACGTTACTGGTTTGCCCGGAAGGATGGCGATGCCGCGCTATTCCGATAAGGTTCTGGCGATTGCCGGTGCGGTGGTTCTGGCCGCCTTTCCTTCGGCGGCGCTTGCCCAAGCCTATCAATGCCATGTCCCCAACGCCCCGCTCGCCATCCCCAAGGCGGTGCCCGACGGGCCGGTGCGGCGCATGGCGGCAACCCATTATACGCTCGCGCTCAGCTGGTCCCCCGAATATTGCCGCATCCGAAAGGTGAGCGCAGACGACCATTTCCAATGCGCAGGCCAGAACGGCCGCTTCGGGCTGGTGCTCCACGGGCTGTGGCCGGAAGGCAAGGGCGGCAACTGGCCGCAATGGTGCCCCACCACGCGGCAGGTGACGCCGCAGATCGCCCGCCAGAACCTCTGCATGACGCCATCGGCCGCACTGCTCGCCCATGAATGGGCCAAGCACGGCGCCTGCATGACGAAGCGCCCGGAAGCCTATTTCAAGGCCGCGCGCATCCTGTGGAACTCGCTCACCCTGCCCGATCTCGACCGGCTCTCCCGCCAGAAGGGGCTGAGCGCAGGCATGATTCGCCAGGCAATGGCCGATGCCTTCCCCGCCTTCACGCCCGACATGGTCGGCGTGCGGCTGAGCGAGAGCGGCTGGCTGGAGGAAATCCGCCTCTGCTACGGCAAGACCTTCCGCCCGGCGCGCTGCACCAGGGCGCAGTTCGGCCCTGCCGACAAGACGCCGGCAAAAATCTGGCGCGGCTTATAGTAAGGGGCTCAGCGTCGTTCGGCGAAGAAATCGCGCAGCAGCCTGGCGGCTTCATCCTCGCCCATGCCCGAATAGACTTCCGGCTTGTGCAGGCATTGCTTCTGTTCGAACACCCGCGCGCCATGCTCCACCGCGCCGCCCTTGGGATCGGGCGCGGCGTAATAGAGGCGGGCGATTCGCGCGTGAGAGATCGCCCCGGCACACATCGGGCAAGGCTCCAGCGTGACCCACAATTCGCAGCCTTCCAGCCGTTCCGCCCCCAGGGCCTCGCTTGCCCGGCGAATCGCCAGCAGCTCGGCATGGGCAGTGGGGTCTTTCAGCCCGCGCGGCGCATTATGCGCCTCTGCGATCACGCGCCCATCCTTGACGATCACCGCCCCGATCGGCACTTCCCCTGCCACGGCACCTTCGCGCGCCAGGGCAAGGGCGCGGGCCATCGGTTCGGGAAGCGGCCATCTGGTCATGCATTCCGGCTAGCGCGGCAGAGGCGCCACGGCAACTAAGGCGCAACCAAGGCCCGGGATTGCTTGACGATTCGGACCTTGCCCGCTATGCGCGCCGCTTTCCGGGACATCCCGATAGTTATTCGAACGAGAGAGAACCATGTCGCGCATCTGCGAACTGACCGGCAAGGGCCGCCAGGTTGGCCACAATGTGAGCCACGCCAACAACAAGACCAAGCGCGTCTTCCTGCCTAACCTGCAGAACGTCACGCTGCTGAGCGAAAAGCTGGACCGGAGCTACAAGTTCCGCGTTTCGACGCATGGCCTGCGTTCGGTCGAGCATAATGGCGGCCTCGACAATTGGCTGCTCAAGACCTCGGACGAAAAGCTGAGCCCGCGCGCCCTCAAGGTGAAGCGCGAGCTGAAGAAGGTTCAGGTCGCCGCCTGATCCTGCGGCCCTGCGGGGCCTGCCAGACATTCCGAATCGCAGAAGCGCGCGGCCAAGCCGCGCGCTTTTCGCGTGTCCGCTCGCCCTGTGCCGAACCGCCTTCAGCGCGGCGGCGCTTGCCAGGACAGGCGCAGCAGGACCGTGCGCTGCAGCAGCTTGCTGGCGTTGTCGTCAGAGATGATCCACAGCGTGAGCGGGCCGCCATCCGTGCCCCCGGTCACTTCCAGCCCTTCATAATTGTCGAGCGGCAGGGGGCGATCGATTGTGCCGACATCGCGCCACGGCCACGGCTTGCCCGGGCGGATATTCGCCGGATCGGCCAGAACGAACCGGGCGGTGAAACGCGGCGGCAGGATACCAACGGCGCGCAGCAGGATCAGCACCCGGCCATCAGGTAATTGCTTCATATCGGTAGGCAGATAGCTCTCCGGCGGCAGGAACAGGAACTTCTCCGCTCTGGCGCCTTCCACCGGATCGGCGGGGAAGATCAGGCCGGGGCTACTCGTCATACGCCATGAAAGCGGCGATTCGGCCAAGGTGAGAAAGCGCCCGTCGCGCAGACGCAGCAGCGATTCCGGCCCTCCATTCCCCCGCCAGCGATGCATCTGCGCCGGCTGGGCAATGCGGACGCCAGACATATCCTTCTCCAGCCGGACGATGGCATTGCGACCTTCCAGCCCCAGCCAGATTCGCCCGCTGACCGGATCGCTGGTGGCCGCTTCGATATCCTGCATCTGCTTGAAGGCCCCGGCACCCGGCAAGGCGCGGCCGATCTGCACCCTGCCGGGCAGGCCGGGCAGAGGCGCGCGCAGAAAGCCACCCTGATCGCTGAACGCCAGGATACCATCGCCGTCCATCAGCAAGGCCGAATAAGAGCCGAATTGCGAATTGCTGCTGTCGATCCGCCAGGCGCCCGTCACCACCGGGCTTCCCGCACCGCCGATCCGCGCCTCCGCTCCTGAAGGAAGCGGCAGGCGCGTGAAGGCAATACTCTGGCTGTGATCGGGCGCGGGCGGCGCGCTGCGCCAGACGATGCCCGGGGACAGGCCCAGTGCAAGAATCAGGGCAAGGAAGAAGCGGCGCGCTCTCACCATAGTACGGCAGGGCAGCGCCCTTACGGCATCGGACCGAGGAAAAGCAGCGGATCGAGCCGGGCATCGAGCCATTTGAGGCTCCAGTGCAGATGCGGCCCCGTGGCCCGCCCACTCATGCCGATACGGCCGATCACCTGCCCCTGCTTCACATGATCGCCCACCTTCACCGCGATTTCGGAGCAATGGAGAAAGGCACTGTTGAGGCCATTGCCATGGTCGATCATCAGCAGATGCCCTTCAAGACTGAAGGGCGTTTCCGCCGCGAGAATCACCACACCATCGGCCGGGGCGACGAAGGGCGTGCCGCTGGTGCCGGTCGATATATCGAGGCCCGAATGATAGCTGCCCGGCTCACCGCGATAGATGCGCTGGGAGCCGAAGCGCCCCGAAATGCGGCCCTTGGCAGGCCAGACGAAGCTCTGCCGCCACCCTTGGGCATCGGTGCGAAGATCCCGCGCGGCAGCGATCTGCGCCAGTTCCGGCTCGCGGATCTTCATGAAGTCCGCACTCGCCCCGCCGGGCGTGCGGGCGACATTGATATGTTCGATATTCCATTTGCGGGGCGAAATGGCGATATCGCGCTCGATCACCCGGCCATCGGAAAGGCGCGCGGCCAGCTTGGCGCTGGTGCCTGCATCCCGGTCGAATGCGGCGAAGAAGGAACCGTCGGGCGCAAAGGGGATGGGCTTGCCGTCGAGCGTGGCTTCCACGGTGCTGACGGGCACAGTGCCGCGAATCCAGCCGCCTTGCGTCAGTTCGCCGCCGAGTTCGATCGTGGCGGGCAGAGATTGCACCACCGGCAATACAACCGGCAAGGGCAAAGGCACTGCCGCGGATGCAGGTGGACTGGGGGGCGGCGCGATTTGCGGTTTCGGCTGCTCGGCCCCGCAACCGGCAAGCAGGAGCGGGATTGCAAAGAGGCAGGTGCGGCGGCCCGCCGTCACACCTGGCCCATTAGGCGGCGCGTGGCGACCTCCGGGCTGGCATAGGCTTCCTGCCGCTCCACGCTCCAGTAACGGAGCGCTTCGAGCGGGATTTCCTCCGCAGTGACGGCGCAGATCACGAATTTACCCGGCTTGGCGACGCGAAAGCCGTTGGGGCCGTAAATGAGAGTGGCGGGGCTACCGCTCGATGACATCAGCATGGGCATGTCTCTAGCAATCCTGAGCCTTCAGAACAATTCCGCCTGTCCTTCAGGGCCGGATTTGCCCGGTTTTGCCGAGCGTTTCGCCGCAGGGGCAGGCGCGCCGCCGGTCGAGACTGCCAGCTTCCCATCCTCGAATTCCAGGGTGAGCACGGGCTGCCGGCCGGCATCGGCAGCGGTCTTGACGACGTGACCCAGGCTATCGCTCACAAGAACATAACCGCGCCTTAACGGGGCCCGAGGGTCAAGTTGAAGGCGCAGACGCTCCAGTGCCGCGAGCCGTTCGTGCCGCTGGGCAATCGGGCGAGTGAGCAGAGCCGGCGTAAGCCGTACCGAGGCAAGCTGCAGCTGGCTGTCCGCCCGCCGCGCCCGGTCCGCGAGCCCCCGTCGGAGCCTTTCGCCCAGTTCGTCGAGCCGCTGCGCTGCCTGCGCCACCAGCACTTCGGGCCGGGGCAGGCGGGCGACGCGCGCCTCCAGTCTTTCGCGGCCCAGCGAGACAGGGCGCAGGATCGCGCGGCGCTTGCGCAGGGCGAGTTCGTCCAGCGTGGCAGCGAGTTCCGCGCGCACCGGCACGGCCATTTCGGCCGCCGCCGTGGGCGTGGGCGCGCGCCGGTCCGCGGCGAAATCGGCAAGGGTGGTGTCTGTCTCATGCCCGACGGCGGAAATCACCGGGATCGAACACTCCGCGATGGCCCGCACCACGATCTCTTCGTTGAAGCTCCACAGATCCTCGATCGAACCACCACCGCGCGCCACGATCACCAGATCGGGCCGGGGTATGGGACCGCCGGGCCCAATCGCGGAGAAACCGCGAATCGCCGCCGCCACCTGCTCGGCCGAGCCCTGCCCCTGCACCAGCACCGGCCAGACCAGCACATGGCTGGGGAAGCGGTCCGCCAGCCGATGGAGGATATCGCGAATCACCGCGCCGGTGGGCGATGTCACCACCGCGATGGTGCCCGGCAGGAAGGGGAGGGGGCGCTTGCGTTCCGGCCGGAACAGCCCTTCGGCCTCCAGCCGGGCCTTGGTCTTCTCCAGCAGGGCCAGCAGGGCGCCTTCGCCCGCGATCTCCATGCTTTCGATTACGATCTGGTAGGAGGAGCGGCCCGCATAGGTGGTGAGCTTGCCGCTGGCGACAACCTCGATCCCGTCTTCCGGGCGGAACGCCAGCCGCTGCACACTGCCGCGCCACATCACCGCGTCGATCTGGGCGTTCTCGTCCTTCAAACGGCAATAGAGGTGGCCGGAGGCCGCCAGCTTCACGCCCGAAAGCTCCCCGCGCAGGCGCACAAAACCGAAACGGTCTTCCACCACGCGCTTCAGCCGGGCCGAAATCTCGGTGATGGAGAGCGGCTCGGCGTTGTCCCCGGGGTTACCGCGCGCTACGAGACCGGCCTGAACATCGTCGTTAATGAATGAAGGGCCGGACATGAATATCCTTTTGCTGGGATCGGGTGGACGCGAACATGCTCTGGCTTGGAAGCTGGCGCAATCCCGCCTGATCGCCTCGGAAGGGGGCACGCTCTATGCCGCGCCCGGCAATCCCGGCATAGCCCAATATGCCTCGCTGCTTGCGCTGGACGTGACCGACCATGCCGCCGTGATCGCGATTTGCGCCGAAAAGAGCATCGGCCTGGTGGTGATCGGCCCCGAAGCGCCGCTGGTCGACGGTCTGGCCGATAGCCTGCGCGGCGAAGGCGTTGCGGTGTTCGGCCCCAACAAGGCCGCCGCACAGCTGGAAGGCAGCAAGGGCTTCACCAAGGATCTGTGCGAGCGCGCGGGCATACCCACGGCGGGCTATGTGCGGACCAAGTCGCTGGACGAGGCGCTGGAGGCGCTGGGCCGCTTCAAACCGCCATACGTGCTGAAGGCCGATGGTCTGGCCGCCGGCAAGGGCGTCGTGATCGCCGAAGACCGCGCGAGTGCCGAAGAGGCTCTGGCCGACATGTTCGGTGGCGCCTTTGGCGAAGCGGGCGCCGAAGTGGTGATCGAGGAATTCCTGACCGGCGAGGAAGCCAGCTTCTTCGTGCTGACCGACGGCGCATCGATCATGTCGATTGGCTCCGCACAGGATCACAAGCGCGTGGGCGATGGCGATACCGGGCCGAATACGGGCGGTATGGGCGCCTACAGCCCGGCCCCGGTGCTGAACGCAGCGCTGCGCGGCGAAGTGATCTCGCGAATCATTGCCCCCACCGTGAAGACCATGGCGGATGAAGGCACGCCCTATTCCGGCGTGCTTTATGCCGGGCTGATGCTGACGCCCGAGGGGCCGAAGCTGATCGAATACAACTGCCGCTTCGGCGATCCCGAATGCCAGGTGCTGATGCTGCGGCTCGAATCGGATCTGGGCGATCTGCTGCTGGCCTGCGCCGAGAATCGCCTGGGCGCGATGGAGCAGGCAAAGCTCTCGCCCCGCAAGGCGCTGACCGTGGTGATGGCCGCCAAGGGCTATCCCGACATGCCCGAAAAGGGCGGGAAGATCGGCAAGATCGAGGCGGCCGAAGCGGGCGGAGCCAAGGTGTTCCATGCAGGCACCGCGCTGGATGGCGAAGGCAATCTGGTGGCCAATGGTGGGCGCGTGCTCAATGTCACGGCGCTGGGCGACACGGTGAGCGAAGCGCAATCCGCCGCCTATCGCGCGGTTACGGCGATCGACTTCCCCAGCGGCTTCTATCGCCACGATATCGGCTATCGCGAAGTGGCCCGCGAAGCAGCGCGCGAGCGGCTGGGCTAAGGCCCGCCGCCCCGTGCCATGCTGCACCCAAGGGTGCGGTAAACACTTCTAGCCGAAGCGTTTTTTCATCAGTTCGGCAAGGTCGGCTTCCGGCCGCGCGCCGTAGTGCGAGATGATCTCCGCCGCTGCGACCGCGCCCATTTCAAGGCTGCGGGTGAGGCTTTCGCCGCGCACATGGCCCGACAGGAAACCGGCGGCGAACAGATCGCCCGCGCCGGTGGTATCCACCACCTCGTCGATAGGCTCGGCCTTCACTTCGGCCCGCTCACCGCCCGCAATGGCGAGGGCGCCTTCGGAGCTACGGGTTACGACCAGCAGCGGCACTTTGGGCGCGAGCGCGGCGATGCCGGCTTCCAGATCGTCCTCCCCGGTCAGCGCGGCGAGTTCGTGGTGGTTGGCGAAGAGAATGTCGATCAGCCCGTCGTCGATCAGGGCCTGGAAATCGCCGCCATGCATGTCGATCACGAAGACTTCGGACAGGGTGAAGGCCACCTTGCGCCCCGCGGCCTTGGCCGCCTCGATCGCCTGCCGCATCACCGCACGCGGCTCGGCCGGATCCCACATATAGCCTTCGAGATAGAGGATGGCGGCATCGGCCACCGCTTCGACATTCAACGATTCGCGCGGAAGATAATGCGACGCGCCGAGGAAAGTGTTCATCGTGCGCTGGCCATCGGGCGTAACGAAGATGAGGCAGCGGCCCGTGGGCGGACCGCCTGCGCGCGGGGCCACATCGAAATCGATCCCCACGGCGCGAATATCATGCGCGAAGACTTCGCCCAGCTGATCGTCCGCCACCTGGCCGATGAAGGCGCATTGCAACCCCAGTGCCGAAAGGCCCGCCAGCGTATTGGCCGCCGAACCGCCGGAAATCTCCCGCGCAGGGCCCATGGCGTCGTAAAGTTCCTTTGCGCGGTCGGCATCGATCAGGGTCATGCCCCCGCGCGCCATGCCCAGCTCGACAATCAGTTCTTCCTCGCATGGGGACATCACGTCGACGATCGCATTGCCGATAGCGATCACGTCATAGCGGGGCTTGGTCATGGGAATCCTTCGTCCGAATTAGCACTCGCCCTGCCGGATGCGGCATCGCTTCCGATGCGACAGCGGGCAGGGCGCCGTTGACTTGCCGCGCGCGGCGCGCAATCGCAAGCCCGATGGGTGCTGTCTTTTCCGCAATGCTGCGCGCGCTGGGCCAATTGGCCGATCCGCGTATCCTGCGCCTGCTGGCCAAGACAGTGGGCGTCAGCCTTGTGCTGTTCGTCATATTGGGGTGGGCAGGCTGGATCGCGCTCGACTGGCTGCTGGCCTGGGCCGGGCTGGAGGACAGTTCTTTCGCGGGCGCCAGCGGCGTTCGCGGGATGGTGTCCCTTGCCATCACCCTGATCGCCGGATGGGTGCTGTGGCGCGTGATCGCGATGGGCGTGATCTCCTTCTATGCGGATGAGGCAGTGCTGGCGGTGGAGGCGCGCTATTATCCCGATGCCGCCGCCCGCGCGCGGGACCTGCCGCTGAAGGAGCAATTCACCAGCAGCCTTGCCGCAATGGGCCGCGCACTGATCGCCAATCTGATCGTGCTGCCCTTCGCCCTTGCGCTGCTGGTGACGGGGGTGGGAACGGCGCTGTTGTTCTGGCTGGTCAACGCCGTGCTGCTGGGGCGGGAACTGTCGGACATGGTGTGGCTACGCCACCGCCATGCCGAAGGCGCGCCCACGCCGCTGAGTGCGGGGCAGCGCTTCCTGCTGGGCGGGGCTACCGCCGCGCTGCTGGCGATACCTTTCGCGAATTTCCTTGCCCCCGTGCTGGGCGCGGCTAGCGCGGCGCATCTCGTCCATGGCAGGAAGGGGGCTGGCGATGGCCTGGCGTAGCCACGCGGCGATTGCGCTGCTTTCCACCATGGCGCTGGTGCTATCCGCCTGCGGGGGCCAGTCCCCCCGCCCGCGCTCCAAGCCGCTGCCACCGGTGCAGAAGGACACGCGCCCGCCGGTGAAATATGAAGTGGTGCCCCGCCCGCGGCCGGAACCGCAGGTGATGCATCTGCCGGGTCTGGAAAGCGTGATCGGCGCCGGTTCCGCCGCCCTGTTGCGCCAGTTCGGCCAGCCCCGGCTGGATGTGCGCGAAGGCGACGTGCGCAAGCTGCAGTTCAGCGGCGGGGCCTGCGTGCTCGATATCTATCTCTACCCGCCCAAGGACGGCGGCGATCCCGTTGCGACCCATGTGGACGCAAGGCGCGGAAGCGACGGGCAGGACGTGGACCGCGCGGCCTGCGTGGAGGCGCTGCGCAAGCGGTGATGGTGCGGGGCGCGCGAGACGCCCGGATCAGACCGTGAAACTCTCCCCGCAGCCGCAGGAACCCTTGGCGTTGGGATTGTCGAACACGAAGCCGGCGGAGAAATCGTCTTCCTTCCAGTCCATGGTCGAGCCGACGAGATAGAGCACACTGGCCCCATCGATGAAGAAGACACCGCCGGGGGTCTCGATCCGCTCGTCGAAGGGGGCAGCCTCGTTCACATAATCGACCGAATAGGCAAGGCCCGAGCAGCCCCGGCGCGGGGTCGAAAGCTTCACCCCGATCGCCCCTTCGGGCGCACTGCGCATCAATTCGGCAATTCGAGCCTCCGCGCCGGGCGTCAGCAGCACGGCGGCGGGGCGCTGGCGGGTCTTCGTCTCGGTCGTCATAGCATTCCAAGCTCCAGCCGGGCCTCGTCGCTCATCTTGGCCGGGTCCCATGGCGGGTCCCAGACGAGATTCACTTCGGCATCGCGAATGCCCGGCACGGCACTCACGCGCAGTTCCACTTCGCCCGGCATGCTTTCGGCGACGGGGCAATGCGGAGTGGTGAGCGTCATGGTCACCACGGCATCGCCATCTTGCGAAACGTCCACGCCATAGATCAGGCCGAGGTCGTAGATGTTCACCGGGATTTCCGGATCGTAAATGTCCTTGAGCGCGCCAACCACCGCTTCATACAGCGCACCGCCCGGCTCGCCCGCGCTAGCCGCCTCCGGCTTCTGGGCAAGAAAGCCTTCCAGATAGTCGCGCTTGCGCTCCAGCTTTTCGGCCGCATTCTCGACAGGCGCTTCGTCCGGCGTATTTTCCAGATCGACGCGCGCGCGGGGCGGCGTTTCCACGCTGGCAACTTCTTCCACGGTGAAGCCCTTGTCCGCTTCCTCGCTCATCCGAAAATCCTCTTGGTCCGTTCGATACCGGCCAGCAGAGCCGCAATATCGCTTTCGTCACTGTAAAGCCCGAAGCTGGCCCGCGCAGTGGCGGACACGCCCAGATGATCCATCAGGGGCTGGGCGCAATGGTGGCCCGCCCGGATCGCGACATTCGCCTCGTCGAGGATCGTGCCGAGATCGTGCGGGTGAATGCCGTCGAGCGCGAAGCTGACGATGCCGGCCGATTCTTCCGGCCCGAACAGGGTGACATCGTTCATCGCGCGCAGTTCCCCGCGCAATTTCGCCACCAGCTCGCGCTCATGCTGTTCGGCAGTATCGAGCCCGATGGCGGAAAGATAATCCACTGCTGCGCCGAAGCCGATCGCTTCGACGATGGCGGGCGTCCCTGCCTCGAAGCGCTGCGGGGCGGGGGCATAGGTGGTGCGCTCGAAGGTCACCCGGTCGATCATCGCGCCGCCGCCCTGATAGGGGGGCATTTCGGCCAATATCTCATGCCGGGCCCACAGCGCGCCGATGCCCGTCGGGCCATAGAGCTTATGGGCCGAGAAGGCATAGAAATCGCAGCCCAGTGCCTCGACATCGACCTTGAGCCGCGGCACGGCCTGGCACCCGTCGATCAGGATTTTGGCGCCCACCGCGTGGGCGAGTTTCACTGCCCGCGCCGCATCCAGCTCCGAACCGAGCACGTTGGAGACATGGGCAAAGGCCACCAGCCTGTGCGCGGGCGTAAGCATCGCTTCTGCCGCGTCCAGATCGATCCGGCCATCCTCGGTGAGCGGGCAGACATCGATCACTGCGCCGGTGCGCTGGGCCACCAGCTGCCAGGGCACGATGTTGGAATGATGCTCCAGCGTGGAGAGCAGGATTCGGTCACCGGCTTTCAGATTGGCCGCGCCCCATGTGGCCGCGACGAGATTGATCGCTTCGGTCGCGCCGCGGGTGAAGACGATCTCGTCCTCCTGCCCGCCGATGAAGCGCGCCACCTTGCGCCGAGCCTCTTCGAAGGCGAGCGTCATCTCGGCCGAGCGGGCATAGACCCCCCGGTGAACCGTGGCGTAATCCTGCCCCAGCGCGCGGCTGACGGCCTCGATCACTGCCAGCGGCTTCTGTGCCGTGGCCGCCGTATCGAGATAGTGCCATTCGCCGCCATCGGCGTTCTGCAGACCGGGGAAATCCGCCTTGCGGGTGAGGGTTTCGGTGCTCACAGCGCCTCCTCGCCCAGGGCGGCCAGCGCCTTTTCGAGCATCTGCTCGCGCGCATCGGCATCCTCGATCGCGGCGAAGGCATCGGCCACGAAGGCGCGGATCAGCAGCTTGCGCGCCGTTTCGGGCGGGATGCCGCGCGCCGCCATATAGAAAGCCGCCGTCTGGTCCAGCGCGCCGATGGCCGCGCCATGGGCGCATTTCACATCGTCGGCAAAAATCTCCAGTTCCGGCTTGGCATTGGCCGTGGCGCCCTTTTCCAGCAGGATGGCGCGGAAATTCTGGGCCGCATCGGTCTTCTGCGCATCGCGGACAACTTCGATTCGGCCGAGGAAATTGCCGGTCGAGCGGCCCCATTGCACCGCGCGGATGGTCTGGTTGCTGGTCGCGCGCGGCTGGGCGTGGATCACGCGGGTGACGAATTCCTGCCGGGCATCGCCGCCGCCAATGGTTACGCCGCCGAATTCGAAATGCGCGCCTTCTTCCAGCGTCACTTCCACTTCGGCGCGGGCATAGGGGCCGGCGGCATTGATGCAGAACAGGGCAAAGCTGGCATCCCGCCCGACATGGACGCGCAGCCGCTCCACGCCCGGCGCGATCTCGCGGCTTTCGCTGATCGCGCCGCCCGCCGGAACCTCAAGCTCGCGCCACTCGGCCAGCGCCACCGGGTCGGCCGCGGCCAGCCAGTCGGGATCGGCATAGCGCCAATCCTCGTCACGCGTGGTGGGAAGGGTGGCCAGATCGTTCACGCAACCGCCTCGTAGCCCTGCTCTTCGAGTTCGAGCGCCAGTTCAGGCCCGCCCGACTTCACGATCCGGCCCCTGGCGAGCACATGCACCACATCCGGCTTCACGTAATCAAGCAGGCGCTGATAGTGCGTGATCAGCAGCACGGCCTTGTCGGGCGCGCGCATGATCGCGTTGATACCTTCACCAACTACACGCAATGCATCGATGTCGAGTCCGCTGTCGGTCTCGTCCAGCACGGCGAAGGCGGGGTCGAGAATGCCCATCTGGACCATCTCGGCGCGCTTCTTCTCGCCGCCCGAAAAGCCGACATTCACCGGCCGCTTGAGCATATCCATGTCGAGCTTGAGCAGCCCGGCCTTCTCGCGCGCGAGCTTCAGGAACTCGCCGCCCGAAAGCGGCTCCTCGCCCCGGCTCTTGCGCTGGGCATTCACGGCCTCGCGCAGGAACTGGGCGAAGCTGACGCCGGGAATTTCGACCGGATACTGGAAGCCCAGGAACATGCCCGCAGCGGCCCGCTCATGCGGCTCCAGCGCCAGCAGGTCCTGGCCCTTGAAGGTGACGGAGCCTTGCGTGACTTCATAGCCCGGCCGGCCGCCCAGCACATAGCCCAGCGTGGATTTGCCCGCGCCATTGGGCCCCATGATCGCATGTACCTCGCCCGCGCCCACCTCCAGGGTGAGCCCGTTGAGGATCTGCTTGCCGTCGATTTCGGCGTGGAGGTTTTCGATAGTCAGCATAATCTTCTCAATATTCCGGACGGGCGCGGCGCGGTGCGCGCGCGGTGTTCGGCTTCTCGAACGGCTTGTTCAGTTCCTCGCGGATCGCTTCGACCACCGTGTCGATATCTTCCAGCACCTGCTGATCCGAAAAGCGCAGCACGCGCACGCCCACTTCAGTGAGCTTGCGGTCGGAGAGTTCGGCCAGAGTCGCGTCCGGGCCTTCGGTGCCGCCGGTTTCCACCACCAGCCAGCGGGTGCGGCAGGCGAAATCGACGATGGCGGAGCCCATCACCACTTCGCGGGTGAAGGCGAAGGCGATCTGCTTGTCCTTGATACGGTCCCACAGCAGCGCCTGCGCCGGGGTGGGATTGAGCCGCATATTGCGCGCCCGATCCTTCAGCGCCGCCGCGCGGGCAGGCGAAACCTTCCAGGCGCGAGTCTTGTCCGCACCCTCGGCGGGGGCCGCATCGCGCGCGCCGCCAAGCGACAATTTGGGCCGAACGGCTGTCATCCAACGCTTCCTTCAAGACTGATGCCGAGCAGCTTCTGCGCTTCCACGGCGAATTCCATCGGCAATTGCTGCAGCACTTCGCGCGCAAAGCCGTTCACGATCAGGGCGACCGCCTCTTCCTGACCCAGCCCGCGCTGCATGGCGTAGAACAGCTGATCGTCGCTGATCTTGCTGGTCGTCGCCTCATGCTCGATCTGGGCGGTAGGGTTCTTCACTTCGATATAGGGCACCGTATGCGCGCCGCAGCTGCTGCCCAGCAGCAGGCTGTCGCACTGGGTGAAATTGCGCACCCCATCGGCATTGGCGGCGACCGTAACCTTCCCGCGATAGGTATTGTTCGATTTGCCCGCGCTGATGCCCTTGGAGATGATGGTCGAACGGCTGCGCGCGCCGTTATGGATCATCTTGGTCCCGGTATCGGCCTGCTGGTGATTGTTGGTGACGGCAACCGAGTAGAACTCGCCCACCGAATCCTCGCCATTCAGCACGCAGCTGGGATATTTCCAGGTGATCGCGCTGCCGGTTTCCACCTGGGTCCAGCTGACCTTGCTGCGCTTGCCCTGGCACAAGGCCCGCTTGGTGACGAAATTGTAGATCCCGCCCTTGCCCTGCGCATCGCCCGGATACCAGTTCTGGACCGTGGAATATTTGATCTCCGCATCGTCGAGCGCGACCAGTTCCACCACTGCGGCGTGGAGCTGGTTCTCGTCGCGCTGAGGCGCGGTGCAGCCTTCCAGATAGCTGACATAGCTGCCCTTGTCGGCCACGATCAGCGTGCGTTCGAACTGCCCGGTATTCTCCGCATTGATGCGGAAATAGGTGGAAAGCTCCATCGGGCAGCGCACGCCTTCGGGGATGTAGACGAAGGTGCCGTCGGAAAAGACCGCGCAATTGAGGGCGGCGAAATAATTGTCATGCTGCGGCACGACCTTGCCGAGCCACTTCTTCACCATCTCGGGATATTCGCGGATCGCCTCGCTGATGGAGAGGAAGATGACGCCGGCCTTCTTCAGCTCCTCGCGGAAAGTGGTGGCGACGCTGACGCTGTCGAACACCGCATCCACCGCCACCCGGCGCGCGCCTTCCACCCCGGCGAGGACCTTCTGTTCCTCGATCGGAATGCCCAGCTTTTCATAGACGCGCAGGATCTCGGGATCGACTTCGTCGAGCGATTTCAGCTCCGCCTTCTGCTTGGGCGCGGCGTAATAATAGGCGTCCTGATAATCGATCGGCGGGATGGAGAGCTTGGCCCAGTCCGGCTCTTCCATGGTCAGCCACAGGCGGAAGGCCTTGAGACGCCATTCGAGCATCCATTCCGGCTCGTTCTTCTTGGCCGAAATGAAACGGACGGTATTCTCGTCCAGCCCCTTGGGGGCGAATTCCTGTTCGATATCGCTCGAAAAACCCCATTCATAGGTTTCGAGCTTCTTCGCGGCGTCGCGCGCGTCCTGATCGCGCAGGGTGGTATCGTCCGTCACAATGCTGCTTCCTTGGCGGGAAAGGAGACGAAGCGGCTGAGCGGCACATCCGCCAGCGCACCGCGCATCGCCTCGTTCACCGCGCTCCAATGCGGGCGGGCAGAGCAGGAGCATTCGAGCGCGCAATCCTGCTTGCCATGATCGACACAGGCCGTGAGCGCGATCGGCCCTTCCACCGCTTCCACAATATCCGCGATCGAAATCGCCGCCGCCGGGCGGGCCAGCTGCAGCCCGCCATGAGCCCCGCGCACCGAGCGCAGCAGCCCGGCGGAGCTGAGCATGCTGACCAGCTTCTGCACCGTGGGCACGGGCAGGCCGGTTTCCTGGGCCAGCTGCGCGGACGATATGCGCGCGGCGCCGCAGTGGCGCGCGGCGGCGCTCATCGTCACGACGGCATAATCGGCCATGCTTGAAAGTCGCATCTGCCTTTCCTTACGGAAATGGGGCTCACTCTCAATTCAGAGTGATTCGTTCTGGTTTCATCTAGGGATGGTCTGCCGCATTGCAACAGGCAATGCGTGATAGGGGACGCAAACCTGCGCGCGATCCGCGGAAAACCACGGAAAAAAGGGCGGCCGCCCACAAGGGAAGCCGCCCTAGAAGTTGAGAACTCGATAGCATTGCTGCTTCGAGCCCTTCGGGTCGCAGGTCCTCATCTAGAGATTAAAGATGAACAGAGATTGTAGGAAAGCGACACAGCGCGTGTCATTTGGGTGACAGACCAAAAAATTCGTATCGAATGTAATTTTCCGATACCGTATCTTATCGGTTTCGCAGCCGCTCCGAAGCTTCGCCAGCATCGACAGCGCGCGCGCTTTGCCATAACCGCCACAACCATGCTTTTCCGCCTGATCCGCCCCGCCCTGTTCGCTTTCGACCCCGAAACCGCGCATGGCCTCGCCCTGTCCGCGCTGAAAATCCTGCCCCATGGCGCACCACCCGCGCCCGGCGGCCCGCTGGCAACGCATGTCGCGGGAATCGCCTTCGCCAACCCGCTGGGCATGGCCGCCGGATTCGACAAGGATGGCGAGGTGCCCGACGCACTGCTGGGGCTGGGCTTCGGCTTTGCGGAAGTCGGATCGATCACGCCCCTGCCGCAATCCGGCAATCCCAAACCGCGCCTGTTCCGCCTGACGCAGGACCGCGCGGTGATCAATCGCATGGGCTTCAACAATGGCGGCGCCGAGATCGCGCATGAGCGCCTTGCCGCCCGCGCCGATCGCAGTGGCGTGGTGGGCATCAATATCGGCGCGAACAAGGATTCGCCCGATCGCATTTCCGATTACGGCGTGATGGCCCGCGTGATGGCCCCGCTGGCGACCTATCTGGCGGTCAATGTCTCCAGCCCCAATACGCCGGGCCTGCGCGCCCTGCAGGACGAAAATGCTCTGGCCGAATTGCTCGACGCGGTGCTGGATGGGGCAAGCGAATCGACGCACGGCAAGCCGCCGCCGGTGTTCCTCAAGGTCGCCCCCGATCTGGAACCGGCCGACATCGATGCCATTTCCCGCATCGCGATCGAGAAGAAGCTGGGCGCGCTGATCGTTTCCAACACCACCATTTCGCGCCCGTCGCTCAAATCGCGCCACGCGGGCGAAGCGGGCGGGCTTTCCGGCGCACCCTTGCGCGATCTTGCCCAGCAGCGCCTGCGGGACTTCCGCAAGGCCACCGGCGGCGCGGTTCCGCTGGTGGGCGTGGGCGGCATCGCCAATGCGGCGGATGCCTGGGCGCGGATCAGGGCCGGGGCCAGCCTGGTGCAGCTCTATTCCGCCATGGTCTATGAAGGGCCGGGCATTGCCCGCAGGATTACGCGCGGGATCAAGGCGCTGATGCGCCGGGACGGCTTTGCCTCTATTGAAGAGGCGGTAGGGAGCGAATAGGCAGAGCCCATGCTGAAACGCTTTACCGCCGCCGCCCTCCTGCCCCTCGCCCTGTGGGCCTGCACCGGCCAAGGCGGTGCGGCGCTGGCCAGCACGCCCGCTGCGCAAGCGCCTGGCGTGGTCAGCGCAGCCGATCCGCGCGCGGCCGAAGCCGGGGCGCAGATGCTGCGCAAGGGCGGCAGTGCAACCGATGCGGCAGTGGCCACCATGCTGGCGCTGACCGTGGTGGAGCCGCAAAGCTCCGGTATCGGCGGCGGCGGCTTCATGGTGCTGGGCGATGCGGCGGGCAGGCTGGAAACGCTCGACGGGCGCGAGAGCGCGCCCATGGCCGCCGGGCCGGACTGGTTCCTCGACGAAAATGGCAATCCGCGGCCTTTCATGCAGGCAGTGACATCGGGCCTCAGCGTGGGCGTGCCGGGCAATATCCGCCTCGCCGCGCTGGCGCATGGGCGCCACGGCAAGCTGGCGTGGAAGGCGCTGTTCGATCCCGCCATCGCCCTTGCGCGCGACGGGTTTGCGATCAGCGAAAGGCTGCATGAATTCCTGGGCAATGCGAAGAACCGCGCCGCCGCCCAGCCCGAGGGCAAGGCCCTGTTCTACGATGCGGCGGGCGAACCGCTGCCGGTGGGCACGCTGGTGAAGAACCCCCAGCTCGCCCGGACGCTGGAGCAGATCGCGAAGGAAGGCCCCGATGCCTTCTATACGGGCGACAATGCCGTAGCCATCGCAGTGGAAACCGCCGCCGCCACGCCGCATGCACGCGGCATGGTGACGGGCGACATAGAGACTTACGCCGCGCGCGAGCGGACGCCCGTCTGCGGCGCCTATCGCAGCTACCGGATTTGCGGCATGGGCCCGCCCTCTTCCGGCGCGACCACGGTGCTGGCGATCCTCAAGCAGCTCGAACATTTCGATTTGCAGGCCTTGGGCAAGGATTCGCCTGTCGCCTGGCATCTTTTCGCCGAATCCCAGCGCCTCGCCTTTGCCGACCGGGAGCTTTACCTGGCCGATGACGATTTCGTGCCGGTGCCGGTAAAGGGGCTGGTGAGCGATGCCTATCTGGCGGGCCGGAGCGCGCTGATCTCGGCAGAGGGCACCATGACCACGGTCAGCGCGGGAACGCCGCCGATGGGCAACGCCACGCTCGGCTGGGCCGATGGCGACGAGCCGGAGGAACATGGCACATCGCATTTCGTGGCGGTGGACCGCTGGGGCGATGCGGTAAGCTATACGTCCACGGTCGAAGGCTCGTTCGGCTCCGGCCTGATGGTGGGCGGCTATTACCTCAATAACGAACTCACCGATTTCAGCTTCTCGCCCGAGAAGGACGGGCGGATGGTGGCCAATCGCGTGCAGCCGGGCAAGCGGCCGCGCAGTTCCATGGCGCCGACGCTGGTCTATGATTCCGATGGCAGGCTGGTGCTGGCGCTGGGCGCAGCGGGCGGCCCGACCATTCCGGTGCAGGTGGCCAAGGCGCTGATCGGCTGGATCGACTGGCGCCTGCCCGCACAGCAGGCGATCGGCCTGCCCATGCTCTATTCCCCCGGCGACACGGTGATGATCGAGCCGGGCACCGCGCTGGAGGCAATGAAGCCCGCGCTGGAGGCGCTGGGCCACAAGGGAATCACCGCGCGGCCCATGCCGCTCAAGGCCAATGCGGCGGAACGCACCGCCACCGGCTGGACCGGCGCAGCCGATCCGCGCAGCGAAGGTGCGGCCATCCGCGAATAGAGCCAAGCGTGCCGCTTGCCGCCCGCCTAAACCCGGCTTAAACCACCCCAAAAGGGCCCTGGGAGGGTGCCGGGCGCGAGGGGATCTGCCGATGAAGCTTTCCGATTTCGGATCGGCCAATAATCTGGTCACCCTGTTTCTGCTGCGGGCGGACGAACTGGGCGACAAGCCGTTCCTGTGGGCCAAGCATGACGGAAGCTGGCATTCGCAAAGCTGGAACGATGTGGCCCGGGCCGTGTGCTTGCTGGCCGAAAATCTGCGCAAGCTGGGCCTCAGGGAAGGGGACCGGGTGGCGCTCGTCTCCGAGAACCGGCCCGAATGGTGCATTGCCGATCTGGCGATCATGGCGGCGGGCTGCATTTCCGTGCCCGCCTACACCACCAATACGGAGCGCGATCACCAGCATGTGCTGGACAATTCCGGCGCGCGGGTGGTGATCGTTTCCAACGAAAAGCTCGCCAAGCCGCTGCTTCCCGCAGTGATGACCTCCGGCATTGCGGAGCATGTGATCGGGATCGAGAATCTCAATCGCCACCAGTCCGGAACTTTCGACTTCCACAGCTGGGACGAGATGCTGGCGGGCGATGCCGACGCTGCCCGCGCTGCCGTGGAACAACGGATCGCCGGCATCGGACGCGATGTGACAGCCTGCATCATCTACACCAGCGGCACGGGCGGCGCCCCGCGCGGAGTAATGCTCCATCACGGGGCAATCCTGTGCAATATCGATGGCGCGGCGGATCTGCTGGTGGAGGATTTCGGCTGGGACGAGGAGATTTTCCTGTCCTTCCTGCCGCTGTCCCACGCCTATGAGCACACTGGCGGCCAGTTCCTGCCCATCGGCCTGGGCGCGCAGATCTATTACGCCGAAGGGCTCGACAAGCTGGCCAGCAATATCGAGGAAGTGCGCCCCACTATCATGGTGGTGGTCCCCCGCCTGTTCGAAGTGCTGCGCACGCGCATCATGAAGCAGGTGGAAAAGCAGGGCCGCGTGGCGAATTACCTGATGGACCGCGCATTGCGGATCGGGGAACTGGCCTTTGCCGGGCGCAAGCGCCTGCGCGATGCGCCGATGAACCTGATTCTGGACAAGACCCTGCGCCCCAAGATCCGCGAACGGTTCGGTGGACGCATGAAGGCGCTGGTTTCAGGCGGGGCGCCACTCAACCCCGATGTCGGTACCTTCTTCAAGTCCATGGGCCTGACCATGCTGCAAGGCTATGGCCAGACCGAGGCCGCACCGGTGGTCAGCTGCAACCGGCCCAAGGTCGGGCTGAAGATGGACACGGTCGGCCCCCCGATGAAGGGCGTGGACGTGAAGATCGCCGAGGATGGCGAAATCCTGGTGCGCGGCGAGCTGGTGATGCAGGGCTATTGGCAGAACCCGGCCGAAACCGCGCGGGCGCTGCAAAATGGCTGGCTGCACACGGGCGATATCGGCCATCTCGACGGGCAGGGCCGCATCGTCATCACCGACCGCAAGAAGGACATGATCGTCAATGACAAGGGCGACAATGTCGCGCCCCAGAAGATCGAGGGGATGCTGACGCTGCAGCCCGAAATCGCCCAGGCCATGGTGGTGGGCGACAAGCGGCCCTACATCGTCGGCCTGATCGTGCCCGATGCCGAATGGGCGCTGGAATGGGCGCGCGCCAATGGCGAGAAATTCGACATGGACGCGCTGCAGGAACTGCCCGCCTTCAAGAGCGCGATCCGCGCCGCGGTGGACCGGGTGAACAAGGACATATCCGTGGTGGAGAAGGTCCGGCAATTCGCCTTCGCCGACGAGGCCTTCGCGATCGAGAATGGCGAGATGACCCCCAGCCTCAAGATTCGCCGCCATATGATCAAGGCCCGCTACGGCGAGCGGCTGGACGCTTTGTACAAAGCCTGAGGGCTAAAGCCCCCTCCTCTTCAGGGGAGGGGGACAATTTCTGTCAGGCCGCGAAGCGGTTGCCTAGTTCCATCCGGATCGCGCCGAGCTGGCTCTTGAGGATGATGTAGGAGTGCTCCAGCTCCTGCAGGAACGCCTCCGCCTCGTTGCGGCTCACAGCCCAGCGACCGCGCACCGCGCCATTGCTGCGATAGGAAATCATATCGAACAGGGCATACCAATTGCCCGCGCGGTCCAGTGTTTCGGTGACGACGCCAGAGGCCAGCAGGTCGCGTCGCGATTCGAGGCTTTGCCAGGAAGCCAGCACCGGCCCGGCATCCCTTGCCTCCGTATTCTCGCCCAGCATGTCCACCAGGCGCGAAGCCTCCAGCGTGCGCTGGACGGCGACGGGATAGAGATTGACGCGGTAACCCGCCTCGCGGGCAAGCTCCAGCAGAGTACCGATCAGAATCTCCCCTTGCGCGAACAGATCAAGGCATTCGGCGCGCCACGCCTCCAGTTCTGCCCGGGCGAGATCATGGGGCGAGAGCTGGTCGAAATCCTGCACGCTCATCGGGGTTCAGTCCTGCTCAGGCTGCTTCGGCTTCGACGAATTCGGGATAGAAGATCGGCGCGCGGGCCGACCAGCCGGGGGCCGTCGCCGCCGCTTCGCTGAGCGACTGGAGCAGCAGCTTGCGCCGTTCCGGGCGAATCTGCGGCAAAGCCGCAGCACCGCAGAAGGCCGCCGGCAGCCAGGGTCGCACATCGGCGCCCAGCAGCCGTTCGTAAAGGAAGCGGAAGGGCGAAAAGCCGTGTAGCCGTTCCTGCGCCAGATCGAAGGCGGCCACGCGCAGCAGCTTGCCCATGAAATCCTCGATCCCGTCGAAGGAAATCTCGTCGGGCGTGATGCCCTTGAGGCCTTTCAGATCCTGATAGGTCACATATTGGCGGCGAATCGAGGCGAGTTCTTCCGCATCGCGCGCCCACAGCTTGAAGGCATCGGCGCGGCCCAGCCCCACATCGAGGCTGCGCTTGATATAACGCTGCTCACAGGGAGCAAAGCTGGCGAATTCGCGCAGTTCCGCAATCGTCAGCGATCGGGCGTCTTGCATGTCGTGTCCCCCAGGCCCGTCCTGATCGGCCTGTGGAACGGGACATGCGCGCCCCATGGTTAGTATCCGGTAAACCGCTTGTGGATAATTTGCCGAGCGCGGAAGAGCCCTAGATCAGCCCCGCCAGCGGGCTGGAAGGATCGGCATATTTGCGCGTGCCCATGCGGCCGGCCAGATAGGCATCGCGCCCGCCCTCGACCGCCAGCTTCATCGCGCGGGCCATGCGCAGCGGGTCCTTCGCTTCGGCAATGGCGGTGTTCATCAGCACGCCGTCACAGCCCAGTTCCATCGCCACGGCGGCATCGGAGGCCGTGCCCACGCCCGCATCGACCAGCACCGGAACGCT
The DNA here is from genome assembly GCA_963662855.2 of uncultured Caenibius sp. Taxonomy (GTDB): domain Bacteria; phylum Pseudomonadota; class Alphaproteobacteria; order Sphingomonadales; family Sphingomonadaceae; genus Andeanibacterium. Next base: position 157,779 of record CAXXWL010000002.1, on the reverse strand, counting down.
GGCGCCTTCCACGATCAGGCGGATCGTCACCCGGTTCTGGATACCCAGCCCCGAACCGATCGGCGCGCCCAGCGGCATCACCGCCACTGCGCCCGCTTCTTCCAGCTGCTTGGCGGCAATCGGATCGTCGGTGCAATAGACCATCGGCTTGAAACCCTCATTGGCGAGAATCTCGGTGGCCTTCAGCGTTTCGCGCATATCGGGATAGAGCGTGCGGGCTTCCCCCAGCACTTCCAGCTTCACCAGTTCCCAGCCGCCCGCCTCGCGCGCAAGGCGCAGGGTGCGGATCGCCTCGTCCGCAGTGAAGCAGCCGGCGGTATTGGGCAGATAGGTGATCTTCTTCGGATCGATATAATCGGTCAGCATCGGGGCCGCGGGGTCCGACACATTGACGCGGCGCACCGCCACGGTGACGATTTCCGCCCCCGAAGCCTCCACTGCCGCCGCATTCTGGGCGAAGTCCTTATATTTCCCGGTGCCCACGATCAGGCGCGAACGAAAAGTATGGCCCGCCACGGTCCATGTATCGGCATGATCACCGCCGCCCACGAAATGCACGATCTCCAGCACGTCGCCATCGGCCAGCGGGGTTTCGCCATGGGCAGAACGGGGCGCGATGGCGCCATTGCGCTCCACCGCGACCTTTTCCGGCTTGAAGCCGAGTTCGGCAACGAGTTCAGCGACAGTACGGGCGGCGCTGCGGCGCGTCTCGCCATTGACGGTAAGGGAAATCTGGTCAGCCATGCCGGGCCAGATAGCGCCTGAGGGAGCAAGGTTACAGGGCTAAGTGGGGAATTTTGGTGGGGAGGGGCGGAGGAAGGCAGACAGGCGCGAGAGCTTGTATCGAATTTCAGCTCAGTGCTTGTGGCGCAGGTTCAGGAAATGCGCGATCGCCACCAGGCTGACACCGATGATCGTCAGCACCGCTTCTTCCGTGCCATGCGGCACGGCGAGCGCGCCGCCCATGAAGGACAGGCCGGTCATCGCCACCACGAAGGGCAGGGCGCGGCGGTGGCGGATGGCGCCGAGGCCGATAGCGACGGCCGCGATCAGGGCCGCGACGGCCAGGCCCACGCGGTGAATCACCGGTTCCAGCAGAATGCCACCGCCCATGCCGAGCACGGCAACAATGACCACGCCGGCCACGCAATGCAGTGCGCAGAGCCCCGAGAGGATCATTCCCGCCCGGTCAAGACGGCGGCGATTCGACGGCATAGGCATGGGCGCCCATGTATGTAACGATGTAACATGGCGCAAGGCCTTTGGTGCAGGGCGGCGCCTGCGCCCCTTGCGCTTTGCCCGCACGGGGGGCACAGGGCGGGCCATGGTTACCGCGATGCCCGTTGAGCCTGGCCAGAGCGCGGCCGTGGGCGGCACTTTCCGCCCCCTGGCCCTTGCCCGCTGGCTGTTGTTCGTCGCCTTTCTGGTGGTGCTGATGGTGATGGTGGGCGGGATTACCCGGCTGACCGAATCCGGCCTTTCGATCACCGAATGGAAGCCCGTCACCGGCTCGCTTCCGCCGCTGAGCGAGGCCCAGTGGCAGGCCGAATTCACGGCCTATCAGAAGATCGGCGAATATCAGCAGATCAACGGCCCGGCGGGCATGACGCTGGCCGATTACAAATTCATCTATTTCTGGGAATGGTCGCACCGGCTGCTGGGCCGGCTGATCGGCATGGCCTTTGCCCTTCCGCTTGCGTGGTTCTGGGCGCGGCGTGCGATTCCTGCCGGTTACAAGGCGCGGCTAGTTGCGCTGCTGGCGCTGGGCGGGCTGCAGGGCGTGTTCGGCTGGTTCATGGTGAGTTCGGGGCTGAGCACCACGGTTACCGATGTCAGCCATTTCTGGCTCTCGATCCATCTGCTGACCGCGCTGGTCACCTTGGCGGGGCTGGTGTGGACAGCGCTGGACCTTCGGGATCTGGCGAAATCGCCCATGGCGCGGCCTGCCCGGCTGACCGGGATCGGCGCGATCACGGGGCTGGTGCTGTTCGTGCAATTGCTGCTGGGCGCTTGGGTGGCAGGCCTCAATGCCGGGCTGGCATCCAACACATGGCCGCTGATGCAGGGGCGGCTGCTGCCCGAATTCGACTGGTCGAAAGGCGCATTCTGGGCCTTCACGCACGAGCCTTTCCTGCTCCACTTCCTCCACCGCTGGTGGGCATGGGTGGCGGTGGCCTTCCTGATTCTGCTGGCGCGCCAATGCCGCGCGGGCGACCGGCGGGCTTCGGTGGCGATCCATTCGGCTTTCGGTACGCAGGTGATCCTGGGCATCGCCACGGTGATGACCGGCGTCTCGCTGTGGATCGCGGTGCTGCACCAGCTTGTGGGCGCGCTGCTGGTGGCGGCCACGGCCTGGGGCGCCCATTCCGCCGGGCGGCGGCTTTAGGAATATCGATGAGCGCAAAGGCAGCCCTGATCTGGAGCCCTTTCGCCACTGAGGAGGATGCGGCGGCGGCGGCCACCATATTGCTCGATGAAGGGCTGATTGCCTGCGCCAACATCATGCCCGCCATGCGCTCGCTCTATCAATGGCTGGGCGAACGGGGCGATTCGCGCGAATGCGGCGCTTTGTTCAAGACCGAGGCCGGCCTGCTCGCCCAGGCAATCGCGCGGCTGGAGGAAATCCACCCCTACGATGCGCCGGCCATCGCGGGCTGGGAAACGGACCTCTGCGGCACGGCAACTGCCGGCTGGCTGGGCGGATTGCTGGGCTCCAGCACCTGAACGGTATTATTTTACCTCTCCTGAAACCCGCCGTTTTGCTTGACTTAAAGCCCATTTCCGCACAAAGGCCGCGCCATTCGTGGGTACGCGCTTGTGTTTCATCAACAAGCTCGCACCTGACGATCGACAGTCAATAAGGAATTTCAGGCCCATGAAGGCGCTCAGCAAGACCACCCGGTCGATCAAGCCGGCCGAGGTGGAAAAGAACTGGCATCTGATCGATGCCGACGGCCTGGTGGTCGGCCGCCTCGCGGTGATCATCGCCAATATCCTGCGCGGCAAGCACAAGCCGAGCTTCACCCCGCATGTCGATTGCGGCGATCACGTCGTCGTCATCAATGCGGACAAGGTGCGCTTCACCGGCAACAAGCTGCAGAACAAGCGCTATTACAAGCACACCGGTCACCCGGGTGGCATCAAGGAAACCAGCCCCGCCAAGGTGCTGGAAGGCCGCTTCCCGGAACGCGTGCTTGAAAAGGCCGTCGAACGCATGATCCCGCGCGGGCCGCTCGGCCGCGATCAGATGCGCGCGCTGCACCTCTATGCGGGCAGCGAACACCCGCATGGCGGCACCCAGCCCGTGGCGCTCGACGTCGCTTCGATGAACCGTAAGAACAAGGCTTCCAGCTAATGGCCGACGAAACCAACACCGTTTCGGATCTCGCCGATCTGAAGACCATCACCGGCGAAGCTCCCGCCGCTGACGCGGCTGCGGCCGCTGCCGGCGTCGCCGAAGTCACCCACGCCAGCACCATGCCCCTGCGCGAGCAGGAAGTGGACTCGCTGGGCCGCGCCTATGCCACCGGCCGCCGCAAGGACGCCGTGGCCCGCGTATGGCTGAAGCCGGGCACCGGCAAGGTCACCGTGAATGGCCGCGATCAGGAAGTCTATTTCGCACGTCCGACGCTGCGCCTTGTCATCAACCAGCCCTTCCAGGTCTCCGACCGCGAAGGTCAGTATGACATCGTAGCCACCGTCAAGGGCGGCGGTCTTTCGGGCCAGGCCGGCGCAGTGAAGCACGGCATCAGCCAGGCGCTCGCCAAGTTTGAGCCTGCCCTGCGCGGCACGGTGAAGGCCGCTGGCTTCCTCACCCGCGACAGCCGCGTGGTGGAACGCAAGAAGTACGGCCGCGCCAAGGCACGCCGCAGCTTCCAGTTCTCGAAGCGCTAAGCCTTTCGGGGAAACCCGTTACGAAAGGGCGGTCTGGCAACAGGCCGCCCTTTTCGTTTGCGCGGCCGCCAGATGGACTGGGGTCGGCTGCCTTCAGCTCGTTCCGGCCTGCCGCGTGATCGCGCGGGCGACCAGCCAGCTGACCGGAACCGCAAGCAGAAACCCTGCCGCGGCTGCCAGGATAATGGGCCTCGCGGTTCCCGCGCCCATCGCCAGAACGGCGATCACGCCCACGCCCATCAGGGCGGATGCAATCACGAAATGCAGAATCATCGCCAGTCTGAGCATGTCATCCTCCGGGCGCGCAATGTACCGATGATGGCATCTGCCACGGCATGGCACCACTGCGCCTTGACCGGGATCAATCGCAGGCCGGGCACCAGCCCCTGGAATCGGCCTTATTGGCCGCCGAACTGACGATTTTCGACCGACAGCCCATGTACGAGGTCGTAATGCAGTACATTATAGGATGGCGGCGTGCCGCGCAGCCTTTCAGACATGGTGCCGCTGCCGATCATGCGCAATTCGCGCCCGGCGATCCTGTGGGTGATATCGAAGGCATCGTGCACATGGCCCGAAAGCACCGCATCGGCCCCTGCTTCCACCAGAACCTGCAATGCCGAATGGCCCCTTCTGGTCGGATTATGCCCGGTGAGGGACGGCCCTGAGAGCGGGTGGTGGCAGGCTACGATCTTGAAGCGGCGATCGCCCTTCAGGCGCGTAAGTTCCTCCACCGCTTCCTCCAGTGCCCGCGCGCGCACCACGCCATCGGACCAGGGCCAGCGCCATTGCGCGCTGACGGTGGTCCGCAAGGTGATGACCGCGACATGCGCCAGTTCCAGTTCGCTGCCCACCATGCCTGCCAGCTTGCCGAAGCGGCGGAAAGGCGTGCGAAAGCGCTCGACCGGATTGAAATAGGGCATGTCGTGATTGCCCGGCTCGATCACCGTCGGCACGCCCAGCCGGGCGAACCATTCGGCGGCGGCAGCATATTCGCTCTTCCTTGCACGCTGAGTGAGGTCGCCGGTGCAGATCACAGCATCGGGCTTCTCCCGCGCGACGGCATCTTCGAACCAGGCAAGCGCACCGCGATCTTCTACCCCGAAATGGGTATCGCTCAAATGGAACAATCTGGCGGCGAGGGTCATGACGGATCGGTTGCTAGCAGATCGACTTCGCAGGGGACCAGAGAGAAACGGACCTCCGCACCGCAATCGACCTTTTCCCCATCGATCAGAAGGCCGAAGGGATCGCCGGATACGCAGGCCAGTTCCACATGCCGTACCACGCCCAGCAATTCGCTTGGCCCATCGCGGAATTCGCGCCGCAACAGGGCTAGGCCCTGCACGAGATAGTCCTCCACCGTTTCGGCATAATAGGCCTCTACCGCGAAACCATCGTCGCGCGGAGTGAGCATGATCAGCGGATAGCCTTCGCGCCGGCCCAGCGGCGGATCGGTGCAGGCGATCGTCGGCGCGGCGACAGAAGCTTCGATCGCCTGGGCCGTGCCGCTTGCTACAGCGGGGAGATCCGCCTTCCGCACCGCCTCGCGCACATCGTACCAGGCCGTGCCCGGCCCCGCCATCAACCCGGCCAGCCCATCGCCTTGCGGGCAGCGCACGATACCGGGACGAACCCGCCGGGCGATGCCCCGGGCGACCGCGCCCAGCACTGCGGCAATATCCTGCTGGCCATGCAGGCGGTGGAACAGCAAATTCTTGGTCCCGCCCGACAATACCAGTACCGCTCCGTCCCATCCGTAGAGCGAGCGGACCAGCGCGTTCACCGTGCCATCCCCGCCGAAGACCGCGAGCACTTCCACTCCGGCCCGGTCGAGCTGCCCGGCGGTGGGCAGAGCATCATCGGGGAAATGGAACGTCCGCTCGAACTCGATGCCCACCTTACCGGCAGCCTTGTGCAATGTGGCCAGCCCCTGCCGGCTGTTGCTGCCGCTGGCCGCATTGGTGACCAGCCAGAACTTGGTAGGATTGCTCATGCGGATTGAGTTACCAGCGATTGGAGAGGATTAGCCAAGCCGCCACGGCATTGGAGGCTGTGTAGGCGAAATAGCCCCAGCTCCAGCCCGTATGCCCGTTCGCCACCAGCAACAGCACGGCCAGCAGCACCGCGAATTCGGCAATCAGGCTGGCCCGCCCGCCGGATCTAACTAGGAAACGCGGCAATAGCCCGATCACCGGGTGGCGGCTTTCGAGCACAGCCTTGTGAAGCGCAAAATTGCCGATTCCGAACAGGAAGGTGAAGAGAATCGCCATTGGCCGCAACCATGGGGCCATTTTCGTCGATTGCCAAACGCTGTTCGTCCGCCGGCTGGCGCATTTCGTCCGGGCGGGATTCGCTCGTCGGGCGACTTGGCTTGGTTGTCGATGCGGGCATGAGCGGCGTCCGCTGCTCGCCTATTTTCTCCTTATCGAGACGCTGCTGCCCGGCAGGGCGCCTCAGGGTAGGGAGAATGACATCATGAAGAAGACCTCCATCGTACTGGCCGCAATCGGCACCCTTTGCGCCGCGCAGCCCGCTTTCGCCGAAGCCGCCGCGGTGAGCTACAAGGATCTCGACCTCACCACCGAGGCCGGCCGCAAGGAACTCGATCGCCGGATCAACACCGCCGCAAGGGAAGTCTGCGGCTTCAACGAAGAGCGGACAGGCAGCCGCGTGGTCAGCCGCGATGCGCGCAAATGCTATGAGGACGCGCGCCAGAAGCTCGCCACCCGCATCGCCTCGCTCACCCGCAAGGAGGCCGCCGGCAGCTGACCGGACGGATTATCCCGCCGGGTCCAACCCAGTCCCGGAATTCCGGCGGGACGCCTGCCATGGCTGGCCGCTACAGACCCCCGTGGGACGCCCTTCCCGGCAGTCCCGCGCTCAACGGCCAGCCATGGCCTTTACCCGCGCAAGATACGTGCGCCCGATACGCAGCGCTTCACCGCCATTGATCTCCACAGACCATACGCCCAGCCCTTCATGCCGCAGGCCGCGGATAGACTCGCGGCGCAGGATGCAGGAACGGTGGATACGGATGAATTCCGCCGGATTGAGCCGGGCCTCAAGCCCGGCGATGGTCTGCAACAGCAGATAGCTGCTGGCCCCCACATGCAACCGCACATAGTCGCGCTCCGCATCGATGCGGTCCACCTGCACGGCTTCGATCCGTATCAGTTCCGAACGATGCGGCACCCAGAATTCGGCAAGCCATTCGCTCGGCACGCTGGCGCCCCCGCTGCCCCGGCGCGCCACGGCGCGGCCGATGGCCCGCTGCAACCGCTCGGGCGTGACGGGCTTGAGCACATAATCCACCGCATCAAGATCGAAGGCTTCCACTGCGAAAGCCTCATGGGCAGTCACGAAGATCACTGCCGGACGCTGATCGCGCCCCGCCAGCGCGCGGGCGACCTGCAGCCCGTCCATTTCAGGCATGGTCATGTCCAGAAGCAGCAGATCCGGCGAAAGCGCCTCCACCAGCCGCAGCGCGGCGCCCCCATCGCTGGCCGTGCCGACCACGGCAAGGTCCTGCAATTCGGCGCAAATCACCTGCATCCGCTCCACCGCGAGCGGTTCGTCATCGACAATCAGGGTGCGCAGGGGCACTTGGCCATCAGGCATCGGCGATCCTGTGAGTATGCAGCGGGATACGTATCTGGGTGGAATAGCCCGATCCGGTCGGTCCGGAAACTATACTGGCCTGTTCGCCGAAACGCGCTTCAAGCCGCTCGCGCACATTCTGCAGACCAATGCCATAGCCATCGGCGGGCTGGGCCGGCCCTGCCGCGCGCTTGCCCTTGCCGTCATCCGATACGCTGATCACCAGCCGGCCATATTCCTCCCGCACGGCAAGGGTAATAGTGACCTTGCCGGTGGAGGGGGCGACCGCGTGTTTCACCGAATTTTCCACCAGCGGCTGCAGGATCATGCCCGGAACTTTTGCCGCTTCGAGCTCAGGCGGCAGATCGTACACCGCCACCAGCCGGTCGGGGAACCGCACCGCCTCGATATCGAGATAGAGGCGCTGGAGTGCGAATTCGTCGCTCAGCGAGACGTCGGATGTAGGATCGTCCGCCAGGCTGCTGCGATAGAAGGTGGAGATCATCTGGATCATCCGCTCCGCCTGCTGGTTGCGGCCTGTGAGGACGAGGGCGGACAGCGAATTGAGCGTGTTGAACAGGAAATGCGGATTCACCTGATAACGCAGCGAGCGCAGTTCCGCCGCCTTGGCCGCGCGACGAAAAGTGCCCTCGCGCCGCTCCGCGGTGCGCGCCTGTTCGCCCGCCACCAGCGCCAGATAGAGTGCGCACCAGGCGAGCATCAGGAAATAGCGGCCCAGCGCGATTTCCGGCAGGCCGGTATCCTGCGGCGAGGGCGTGTTGATAGTGATCGCCTGCGGCAATTCCTCCAGCGCGGCAGAACCGCCATCCGTCTCGCTGCCGGCAGTGGACGAGATCGAAGGGACCGGCGTGTGCGATACGGGGATGTCCACCAGCAGATTGCCGCTTTCGTCACGCCGCACCTTGAAGCCCTGCTTCTCGCCAAAGCTCTTGGCAATCTGCGTTTCCAGATCGGAGAAGACCAGCCGGTTGGCCTGTGCGAGCACGATCGAGACCGGCGCGGAAATCACCAGCGCCGCCGCCACTTTGACCCATAGCGGCTTGAGATCGAATTGCCGCAGGATCAGCCACATGGCGAATGTCACCGCCACGCCGATCAGCGCCACCACCGCGCGGCGCCACAACAGCTCGAATTCGAAGCCGAGATCCAGCAGTTCCGCCCGGATCGTGGTCAGCACGAAATAGCACGCCCACAGCCCCACGATGGAGGCCAGGACAGTGCTGACTGGCACGCGCGGACGCGCAAAATCGAGTGTGGGCTCCTTCATCCGCCGTGGGGATTGCCTCAAAGGGCCGTCGATTGCCAGCCCGGCAATCGGCGACAGTCATCCCTTGGTCGAACCACCAGCGCCCGATTCCGCCCGACGAAAGTCGAGCGGAGCGGGTGCGGGCAGATCAGGCGAGCAGCTTTTCCTTTGCGATCTTCTCGCGCCACACCAGCGGGGCAAGCTGGTGGACATTGTTGCCCTCGCTGTCGACAGCGACCGTGACAGGGAAGTCCTTCACTTCGAATTCGTAGATCGCTTCCATGCCGAGATCTTCGAAACCGACGACCTTGCTACCCTTGATCGCGCGGGCAACCAGATAAGCAGCCCCGCCCACGGCCATCAGATAGGCGCTCTTGTGATCGCGGATCGCGTCCACCGCCATCGGCCCGCGTTCTGCCTTGCCGACCATTGCCAGCAGGCCCTGTTCCAGCATCATGCGCGTGAACTTGTCCATGCGGGTGGCGGTAGTGGGGCCCGCGGGGCCAACGATTTCCTCGCCTACCGGATCGACCGGGCCAACATAGTAAATCACGCGGCCCCTGAATTCGACCGGCAGTTCCTCACCAGCGGCCAGCATGTCCTGAATGCGCTTGTGCGCCGCATCGCGCCCGGTGAGCATCTTGCCGTTGAGCAGCAGCCGGTCGCCCTGCTTCCAGCCCTGCACCATCTCCGGCGTCAGCTCATCAAGGTTCACGCGGATCGCGGCAGCATCGGGCTTCCAGTCCACCTTGGGCCATTCGTCGAGATTCGGCGCCTCGAGGAAGGATGGGCCTGACCCGTCCAGCGTGAAATGGGCGTGGCGGGTGGCCGCGCAATTGGGGATCATCGCCACCGGCTTGCCCGCCGCATGGCACGGCCAGTCGAGAATCTTGACGTCCAGGATCGTCGCCAGGCCGCCCAGGCCCTGCGCGCCGATGCCCAGCGCATTGACCTTGTCGAAGATCTCGATCCGCAGCGCCTCGATATCGTTCTGCGGCCCGCGCTCCTTGAGCTGGGCCATATCGATCGGCTCCATCAGGCTCTGCTTGGCGAGCTTGACGCAATGTTCCGCCGTGCCGCCAATGCCGATGCCCAGCATGCCGGGCGGACACCAGCCGGCGCCCATCTGCGGCACCATTTCCAACACCCAGTCGACGATATTGTCACTGGGGTTCATCATCTTGAACTTGGATTTGTTCTCGCTGCCGCCGCCCTTGGCCGCGACATCGACCGAGACCTTGCTGCCGGGCACCATCTCCACGCTCAGCACGCAGGGCGTGTTGTCACGCGTGTTGCGGCGGGTGAAGGCCGGATCGGCCAGAACTGAAGCGCGCAGCTTGTTTTCCGGGTGCAGATAGGCCCGGCGCACGCCTTCATCGACCACGTCCTGCAGCGAACGGCGCGATTCCAGCCGGCAATCCTGCCCCCATTTGACGAAGACGTTGACGATGCCGGTGTCCTGGCAGATCGGCCGGTGCCCTTCGGCGCACATGCGGCTGTTGGTGAGGATCTGCGCGATCGCATCCTTGGCCGCAGGGCCCTGTTCCGCCTCATAGGCGTCGCCCAGCGCGCGGATGTAATCCATCGGATGGAAATAGGAGATATATTGCAGCGCGTCGGCCACGCTTTCGATGAGGTCTTCTTCGCGGATCGTAACCATGTCGCTCATCGAGCGTACCCTCCTGCCTGTCGAATGCACGCCCCCTTATCGCCCGGCTGCTATACCGTCAAAGCGCTTGGCTGGCGGGCCCGTTCCGCCTAAAGCGAAGCAGATTGCGTGGGCGTGTTGCACGTGTAATACAGCCTGCATGAAGGGTTCAGGAATGACTATCATAAAGGATCGCCCGGCCGACGCCGGTTTTGCTGCGGCCCGCAAGGCAATGGTGGACAGCCAGCTGCGCGTGAGCGGGGTCAACACCGATATTGTGCGCGAACGCATGGGCGCCGTCGCGCGGGAGGATTTCGTTCCCGCTGAAATGCGCTCCATCGCCTATATGGACCGTGCCGTGCCACTGGGTAACGGGCGCTTCCTGGCCGCTCCGCTGGTGCATGGCCGCATGCTGGAAGAAGCCGCGCCCACCCCCCAGGACACTCTCCTGCTGGTCGATGGCGGCAGCGGCTATCTGGCCGAATTGCTGCGCCCGCTGGTCGGCTCGATCGAAGTGATCCGCCCGGAAGACGCCGCCTCCAGCCGCAAGAAGGGTGACGTCACTTTGCTAGTGATCGACGGTGCGATCGGCCAGCTTCCCGACGCACTGGCAAAGCGCCTGGCCGAAGACGGCCGCGTGGTTTCCGGCCTTGTCGTGCGCGGCCTCACGCGCCTCGCCTCGGGCCGCAAGATCGCGGGCGAGGTGTCTCTGGTCCCGCTCGCCGAAATCGGCATTCCCGTGCTTCCCGAATTCGCGGTGCCCAAGGGCTGGAGTTTCTGACCGTGCCGGCGGGGGGAGCGAAGCTGGCCTTGCTGGCCGGTGCGGCGGTGCTGCTCGCGCCCGCGCCTGCCATGGCCGATACGCTGAAGGACGCCCTGCTGGGCGCCTATCGCACCAACCCCACACTGCAGGCCGCCCGCGCCAATCAGCGCGCGACCGACGAGAACGTGCCGATCAATCGCGCCAGCGGCCTGCCTTCGGCCAGCGCCAGCGCGACCTATACCGAGCAGCTCAAGGAAACGACGCCCGACCCGACCGACCTGTTTGCCGATCGGTCGCTGGCGGGATCGATCTCGCTTTCGGTGCCGGTCTATTCGGGCGGTTCGGTGCGGAACTCGATCACTGCCGCGGAAGTGCGCGTGAAGGCCGGCCAAGCCGATTTGCGCGCCACCGAGAGCAGTGTGTTCAGCCAGACGGTCACCGCCTATATGGACGTGATCCTCAACGAATCGATCGTGAACCTGTCGGCCAATAATGTCGATGTGCTCGCGGTGAACCTGCAGGCGACGCAGGACCGGTTCCAGATCGGCGATCTTACCCGTACCGACGTCGCCCAGTCCGAATCGCGCCTCGCCCTTGCGCAGAGCGACCTGCGCAGCGCGCGGGCCAATCTCTCCTCCGCGCGGGAACGCTATATCCAGATCGTGGGCAAGCCGCCGGAAGACCTCCAGGCCCCACCGCCCCTGCCCGGCCTGCCCGCCACGCCTGAAGAAGCGGTATCCATCGCGCTGGAGAACAATCCCGACCTCCTCGGCGCACGTGAGCGTTCGAACGCCGCGAAATACGATATCGACGTGGCTGGCGCGGGCCGCCTGCCCAAGCTGGAAGTGTTCACTTCCGGCACCTACAGCGATCCGCTGGGCAGCGTGGCCAATGGCAGCAACGCTACCGGCGCCTCCGCCGGGGTGCGCGCCACGATCCCGCTCTTCCAGGGCGGCCGCCCCGCAGCGCAGGAACGCCAGGCCCAAGCCCGCTCCGCCGCCGCGCTGGAGCAGGAAATCGGGACGGAACGCAGCGTAATCTCTCAGGTCCGCGCCGCCTTTTCCAGCCTGCAGGCCGCCAATGCCATCATCGCCTCCACCCAGACCGCCGTCAGCGCGGCAGAGCTGAGCCTGGAAGGCGTGCGCGCGGAAAACACCGTGGGCAACCGCACCATCCTCGACATCCTGAATGCAGAGCAGGAACTATTGCGCGCACGCGTGCAATTGGTGACGGCAAGGCGCAATGCCTATGTCGCCGGTTTCACCCTGCTGGCGGCCACCGGCCGCGCCGAAGCCCGCGATCTGGGACTGGGGGACGAAGGCGTTCTCTACGATCCGCAGGTCAATTACGACCGCGTGAAACGCAAGGTTTGGGACTGGGCTTCCGACCCCGATCCGGCCGCACAATCCACGCGAACCGTTGACACGCCGACGCAGGACGGCGAAGTTCCCAAGCAGTAGAGCTTTGGGGGCTTTTGACGTCATGCGGCATGAGAGTGAACCGTCGGTTGAGGAAATACTCGCGTCGATCAAGAAAGTGATCGCGCGGGACAACCGTGACACGGCACAGGAAGAGCATCGCCGCCGCGAGAATCGCGGGATTTCTGCCGCGCGCGCGACTGAGGATGTGCTCGAGCTGAGCACGGAAGCCGAACTGGTAAGCACTGACGAACCGGAAGAGGAAGAGGGTCTGGTGGCTGAAGAATCACGCGCTTCGATGCGCGAATCACTTGCCGCCCTCGCCATGCTGGCTGAGCCCGGCGTGCCGCCGCAGATCGTCCGCTCAGGCGAAACCTCGCTTGAAGGCATGGTGCGCGAGATGCTTCGCCCTATGCTGGCAGAGTGGCTCGACAAGAATCTGCCCGACATGGTCGAAAAGCTCGTCGCGGCCGAAATCGCCCGAATCGCCGGCAAGCGGGGCTGACGGCTCCCGCCGATGGCCCTGAGCAGCGTCGAACGGGCCAGAAAGGCGCTCGACCAGATCGGTGGCGCCGGGATTGAGCGCCACATTTTCATTTGCGCCATGTCCGAGAAGGGCAAATGCTGCGATCGGGCAACCGGCGAGGCGGCGTGGAACTATCTCAAGCAACGCATGCGCGAGCTAGGCCTGGCGGGCCCAAGGGGCCGCAGCCAGCGTACCAAGGCGGATTGCCTCCAGATCTGCGAGGCCGGGCCCGTGGCGGTCGTGTGGCCGGATGGAGTTTGGTATCATTCCTGCACCGAGGAAGTGCTGGAGCGGATCATCCAGGAACATCTGATCGGCGGCGTGCCGGTAGAGGATTACCGGCTCCACCCCACGCGTTAGCGCGGAGGTTTGCGCTTCTCTTTCGGCTGGTCACTCACCGCCTTGTCATGGCCGGTCCCGCTGGAGAGGAACACTAGCCCCATCAGTGCCGATCCCAGCAGCATCGTAAAGCTGATCCCCGCCGCCGTAGCGATATAGAGGTGGATCGAGACCATGCCGTTCTTCGCATAAAGCGCGGCCAGCGCCAGAATCACCACCAGCACCGTGGCAAGCATCATGAAACGCATGATCCTGCGAAAACGCGCCCAAGCGTGGGCGGCGGTTTCCGGATCGTCGAGCGGCGAGGGACGATTCATGCCCAGCCTGATGCCTTGCGATTCGGCCATTGGCAATTGGCCGGGGCCAGATTGCGCGCGATTTGGGAAGACTCGCCATTGTGTGGCATGATCCCTGCGGGATATCCCCTAAAGGAAAGGGGAGACCGGGGAGAACCGCAAGACGCAACCACAAGCGCGGGAGAGGACATATGACGATCGCCAGGATTATCGAGGGGCGCGAACACACTATCGTAAGCTGCGAAGTGACAGCCACGGTGGAAGAAGCGGCAAGACTGCTGGCCCAGCACCGGATCGGCGCCATGCCGGTTTACGACCATGGCGAGATCGTGGGCATCTACTCCGAACGCGACCTGCTCTATTCCATTGCGCGCGAAGGCGGCGACGTGCTCGCCCGGCGCATTGGCGAAGTGATGACCGCGCCTGCGATCACGGTCGGTCCCGAAACCGAGGTGATGGAAGCTCTGGCACTGATGACCAAACGTCGCATTCGCCATCTGCCGGTAATGCGGGGCGGCGCCGTGGCGGGCTTCGTTTCAATCGGCGATCTGGTGAAATACCGCATCGAACTGGTCGAGGCCGAGGCGGAACAGATGCGCGAATATATCCGCATGGCTTGAGCCGGGAGCCTGCCTTGCCTACATCAAGGCCATGGCCCACACACTCAACCTTACGCCCGCCGCCGCAAAACGCGTGGCCTGGATTGCACAGCGGCAGGAAAAGCCCGCGATCCTGCGCCTTTCCGTGGAAGGCGGCGGCTGTTCCGGCTTCCAATACAAGTTCGACTTGGCCGAAACGCAGGAAGCCGACGACATGGTGAGCGAAACCGACGGCGTGAAGCTGCTGGTCGATCCGGTGAGTCTGGACCTTGTTGCGGGCGCGACAGTCGATTTTGTCGAATCGCTGGGCGGGGCGGCCTTCCGTGTGGAAAATCCCAACGCAGCCTCGGGCTGCGGTTGCGGCTCCAGCTTCGGCATCTGACCGCCCGTGAAGATCGCATCGTTCAATATCAACGGCATCAAGGCACGCCTGCCGCGCCTGCTCGAATGGCTGGAAGAGCGGCGGCCCGCCGTTGCCTGCCTGCAAGAAATCAAGTGCCAGGATGACGCCTTTCCCGCCTCCGAGTTCGAGAAGATCGGCTACAAGGCGATCTGGCACGGCCAGAAGGGCTTCAACGGCGTGGCGATCCTGGCCGACGGCACCCAGCCGCTGGAAATCCAGCGCGGGCTGGGCGGCGATCCGGACGACGAGCAGTCCCGCTATATCGAGGCTGAGGTAGCCGGGGTGCGCATCTGCAATCTCTATCTGCCCAATGGCAACCCGCAGCCAGGGCCCAAATTCGACTACAAGCTCGCCTGGATGAAGCGCCTGCGCGCACGGCTGGTGGAATTGCGCGCGGCCGAGCTGCCTGCCGTGGCGCTGGGGGATTTCAACGTCATCCCGGCAGACAAGGATACCTATTCGGTCAACGCAATGGCGGATGACGCGCTAACCCAGCCAGAATCGCGCGACGCCTATTTCCGCATCCTCCACGATGGCTGGACCGATGCGATCGACACGCTCAACCCGCGCGGCGGCGTGTGGACCTATTGGGATTATCAGGCCGGCGCTTGGCAGAAGGACCACGGCTTCCGCATCGATCACCTGCTGCTTTCGCCCGAATGCGCCGACCGACTGGTGGCAGCGGGCGTGGACAAGGAATATCGCGGACGGGAAAAAGCCAGCGATCACGCGCCCGTGTGGGTCGAATTGCGAGACTGATCCTGCCCAAACGAAAAGCCCCTCCGCAGGGGGAGGGGCTTTGAAACGATAATCCTAAGGTTCAGGCCTCAGCGATAGAAGATGTGACTGTCGACCCGTGCGATACGGGCGCGACGCCAGTTGGGATCCACCGAAGTCGCGTGGAAATAGAGCGCATCGCCTACAGTGCTATCCCACAGGCCCTCATGCACTATCCGCGCGATCACCTTGGCTTTGCGCCAGGCGGCAGAACTGGTGGGGATGGCAGGCATCCGCCCGCCGCGCACAAAGGAAAACTGCGATTGCTGGTACACCACGCCGCAATAGCTGCTGGGGAACTTGCCGGATTCAACGCGATTGACGATCACCTGACCCACGGCCAGCTGGCCAGCGAGCGGTTCGCCCCGTGCTTCGAAATAGATTGCCCCGGCAAGGCACTGCATGTCCTTCGACATGTCGCCAGCGGCGGGAAGGCTGGCCACCAGTTCTTCCAGTGAATCGGCATCGCCTGCTGCTGCCACGCGATCATCCGCGGACAAGGGCTGCACAACCTCCTGGGAAACGAAACGGACCGCGCCAGCTTCTGCGCCGGTGGTCCCGGCCTGCGCGAGCGGCTCTGCAGCCGCTTCCGTATCAGCCTCGCCCCGTGCCATCTGGATGGTGTCGGGGTCTTGGGCAAAGGCGCCGGATGCTGCGGCGCCGGAAATCGTAAAGACCATCAAGGCCACCGCGGCAAAGGCCGCGGCCAGCTGGGTTTTGCGACTCATAATCCTGTTTTTATCGGCGGTGAACGCGCCCCGACGCAGGCCTTAGTCCATCGGTTGAATGACGAACCTGTTCCGATCTCTCGATCGTTGGCCTGCCGGCCGTTCCCCGTCTGCGTGCTAGCCACCCGGCCGATTTGTCGGGTTTGCCGCCTGCGCTTAAGGTCGCGGGGCCCTTACGGGGAGACGGGAGGAAGTCAACCTTGAAGGGGCGGTAATCCGATGAACCGTTCACCATTGGCGATATCCAGTTCCACGATCCACAGATCTGCATCCTGTCGCTTGCGACGCTGGTAGTAATCTGAAAAATCAGCCGGGTTTTCAGGGTCTTGCTGCCGTGTGAGCGTCCATTTTCGAGTTCCGTCGATCTGCGGCATTCGTTCATAAATTCTGCCGTTCACGCCGCTTTCGCAACAAATGACAAGGATTGTGCCAGCATCGCGTTCACCTGTTGCGAGAACTGTCGCAAAGCCGCCTGCGGCGCCGACTGCACGGATCAGGCCGGAAATTTCGAGATGGGCTGGTATCCTGTCATCCATCCCGGCACGCTCCTGCAGGCTCAATCGGAAGGGGCAGTGTAACCGGGAAGGCCCGAAAGCGCGATGCGCGATCGCATGAAGGTGCCGGTCCCGCGCCCAATTTCCTCGCCCTCTTCATCGACAAGGCTGGCCTCCGCCACGAACACCCGGCGTTTCCCGCTGATCCAGCGGCCGTGCGCCACCACTTTGCCGGAGCGGACCGGCTTGGTGAAATGGAGATTGAAACCTGTGGTCAGCAAGAAACGGTCTGTTACAAGACTATTCGCTGCATAGAAGGCGGCATCGTCCAGCATCTTGAAATAGATCGTGCCATGGGCCGCACCGGCAGCATGATACACGCGCTCGTCCACCTCGAACTCGATCCTGGCCGTTCCACGCCCCGGAATCGCCAGCCGCGATGGAAACAGCGCGTTGATTGGGGCGGAGGCGTAGAGACTTTCAAGCGCCCGATAATGAAGCGCGGCCCCGGAATCTTCTTCCACCGGCCCCGCCTCAGGCGGCGTCGCGGTCGGTCGCATTGGCAAGCAGCGCATAGAGCGCTTCCTTGCCCTGCGCCTCCATCAGCGCCTCATGCGTCCGCTCGTCACGCACCAGGCGCGAGATCGCCGCAAGCGCGTGGAGATGGGTGACGCCGGCGTTTTCGGGCGAGAGCAGGCCGAAGACCAGTTCCACCGGCAACCCATCGGCTGCAGCAAAATCGACCGGCTCTTCCAGCTTGAGCATTGCCGCGACCGGCCGCTTGATACCCGGCACCCGGGCATGCGGAATGGCCACGCCGCGACCGAAACCGGTACTGCCCAGATTCTCGCGCTCCTCCAAGCGGTCCAGCACATCGGCCGGATCAAGCTCGTAGGACGCAGCAAAAATCTCTGCCAATCGGCGGAGGATTTCGTGCTTGGATTCGGCCCGGATCACGGACACGGACTCGGGAAGGATGGAAAAAAGCGACGTCATCACTCTTCAAAAGCTCTACTTCATGCGACCTGGATTCAGGTAAGGTGCGGCCGGGCAACGCCAAAAGCATGACGGAAATCACCGCCAAATTCAGGGAGTTGCCCGAAAACCGCGAGCCTTGGTACGCCTATGGGCGTGCCCGCTTCAGGACGGTTCGACCCAGCCGATCGAGCCGTCGTGGCGGCGATAGACCATATTATGCCGCCCGGTGCCAGCATTTTTGAAGAACAGGGCGTTGGTATGGCGGAGGTCCAGCATCATCACGGCGTCGGAAACGCTTGCTTCGGGTATGTCCACCCGCGTTTCGGCAATCACCAGGGGAGCGTCGCTTTCCACCACTTCCTCCAGCTCATCGGCAACCGGGGCGAAGACAGTATAGGCCGCGTCTTCCTCGCGCGCAGCGAAAGCCACTGCTTCGTGCCGGTCCTTGAGCCGGCGCTTGTAGCGGCGCAGCTGCTTGTCGATCTTGTCCGCCGCCTGATCGAGCGCGACATGGGCATCATGCGCCTCGCCATGGGCCTTCAGGATCAGACCCTGCATCACATGCATCACGATGTCACAGGCAAAGGCGCTGGTCGGCGCCTTGCTGAAAGTGACGTGTGAGGAAAGCGCGCGGCTGAAATATTTATCGATGATCGAATTGAGCCGTTCGGCTGCCTGCTCCTGCAGGGCACTGCCGGTATCGATCTGGTGGCCGGACACGCGAATATCCATCGTAACGCTACTCCTGCTTCGATCCGCCGTCCGGAGGTATTTTATGTTTCCCAGAGCGGGGATGCGATCGTTGCCAAAAACTCCTTGTGCCGTGCGAGTTCCTCCTCACTCACAACATGGGGGCGAGGAGCGCGATATTCACGCTTCTTCGCCGGGCTGCTCCTGAATTCTATGATTGTTGTCTCGGTGACGCTGGTCGCAAGCTCGAGGCCGATCTGCCTCCCACCGGTCAGCTCGACATAGACCTGCGCAAGCAGTTCCGCGTCAAGCAGGGCGCCGTGAAAGGTGCGATGGCTGCGATCGACTCCGTAGCGGCTGCACAACGCATCGAGCGATAGCTTGGCACCCGGATGGCGGCGTTTTGCAATGGCCAGTGTGTCGATCATCCGGTCCATGCTGACAGGCCCCATGCCGCACATGACCAGCTCCGCGTTCAGGAAGCTGAAGTCGAATGTGGCATTATGCGCGACGAGGGGGGAATCACCCAGAAAGTCGAGCAATTCCTCCGCGCTTTCATGGAATCGCGGCTTGTCCGCCAGGAAAGAATCGGACAGGCCATGCACGGCCTCCGCCTCTGCGGGCATTGAACGGTCGGGATTGTAATATGCATGGAACGAGCGGCCGGTAGCCACCCGGTTGACGAGCTCGATGCACCCCATTTCCACCAGCCGATCCCCTTTTGCAGGATCGAAACCGGTGGTTTCGGTGTCGAAGACGATCTCTCTCATCGAATTCAATATCGGACTGGATTCGGGCGCTGGCAAGGGCTGTCAGCTTGTGGGGGTCAGATTCTCGACCAGAGCGCGCACCGCTGCCCGCGTCTCCTCTATCGGGCAGCCCGTATCGATCACGAAATCGGCCCGCGCGCGCTTTTCCGCATCGGGCATCTGCCGTTCCAGGATCGCAGCGAATTTCCCGGGCGACATGCCGGGCCGGGCAAGAACGCGGCGGCGCTGGGTCTCGGGATCGGCCGAAACCACGGCCACACCATCCACCCGATCCTGCGTGCCCTTTTCGAACAGCAGCGGGATATCGAACACGACGAGCTTTTGCCCGGCATGTTCGATCAGAAACGCTTCCCGCTCTGCAGCGACGACGGGATGAACGATGGCTTCGAGCCGGGCCATTGCCTCGTCATCGCCGAAGACCTGCGCACCCAACGCTCCGCGGTCCACACCATTCGCGTCGGTCGTACCGGGAAACGCTTCCTTGATCGGGCCGAGCAGACGCCCCTCGGGGCCCTGCAGCCGGTGTACCACGGCATCGGCATCGAAAACCGGCACGCCCAGTTCGGCAAACATCCGCGCCACGGTGGACTTGCCCATCCCGATGGAACCGGTCAGGCCGAGGATGAAGGGGTGGCTCACGCCGTCAACCGTTGCCGCAGTTCAACATCACCATCTTCTCGCAATGGCGCAATGCCGAAGAATTTGACGAAGGCCTCGGCCGCCTGGCCGATTAGCATGGAAAGCCCGTCCACCGTGCGGAATCCCGCAGCGCGCGCTGCCTGGAGCAGGGGCGTGTCCACCGGATGAGTGACGATATCGTAGACCACGCTGCCCGGCGGCACATGGCTGAGATCGAAACTGAGCGGCGGCTGGCCCGCCATGCCGAGCGGGCTGGCATTCACCACCAGATCGAAGCAACCCTCGCGATCGTCGAAGGCGAAATCCGTCGGCTCGGCAAAATGGGCAAGGGGGGCGACATGATGCTCGCCGCCGGGGTCCAGCTCGTCGAGCAGGGCGCGCGCCTTTTCAGGGTCGCGCCCTGCCAGCACGATCATCACATGCTGCTGCGCCAGCGCGGCAATGATCGCCCGCGCGGCTCCGCCCGTGCCCAGCACCCGCGCCATGCGGAACAAGTGATCGCGCGCCAGCAGCGGGCGCAGGGGTTCGAGAAAGCCGCCAGCATCGGTGTTATATCCGGTGAGCGAGCCATCCGCCTCATGCACGATGCTGTTCACTGCCCCGATCCTGGCCGCCAGCGGATCAAGCCGGTCCAGCAGCGGGATCACCGCCTGCTTGTGCGGCATGGTGACATTGCAGCCGCGCCAGTCAGCGTCCGCGCGGCGGGAAGCGAGATAGTCCTCAAGCCCGCTGGAAGTCACATGGGCAGCGCGATAATCGGCATCCAGCCCCAGCCGCTCGATCCAATAGCCATGGATCGCCGGCGATTTGGACTGGACGATGGGATCGCCTATCACTTCGGCATAGGGCCGGGTCATACCTCAAGCTCCCCTTCAGCACGCAAGGCGCCAAGCACTGGCAGAAGCGGCATTCCCAGCACGGTGAACTGGTCGCCCTCGATACGTTCGAACAATTGCACTCCCATCGCCTCGATCCGGAATACGCCCACGCAGCCCGCCACTTCGGGCCATTCGACGGCGAGATAATGCTCGATGAAGCTTTCGGAAAGCTCGCGCATATGCAGCACGGAATCGTCCGCCTGGCCCCACACCACCTTGCCGCCCCGTGCGAGCGCGGCGGCGCTGTGCAGATGCATCGGCTTGCCGGAAAAGAAGCGCAGGTGAGCTGCCGCATCATCGCGGCTGGCGGGCTTGTCGAACCGGCGGCCCATGACCGCCACCAGGGAATCGCTGCCCAGCACCAGCCGGTCCGGCATTTCGCGCGAGACGGCGAGCGCCTTGGCCTCCGCCAGCGCGAGCGCGACTTCCTGCGGCCGCGCATCGCCCAGCCGTTCCTCCAGCGCGCGTTCGTCGAGATGGGCAGGGCGCGCCTCGAAGGCGACGCCGGCGGCGGCGAGCATCGCCTTGCGCGAGCTGCTCTGGGAAGCGAGGACTATCATTGCGGTGCAATCATATGGGCTTGGCGCCATCTTCATGGCTGGCGGTCTTGCGTTCATTATAGAGGCGAATGATCGCCGCGGCGGTTTCCTCGATCGAGCGGCGGGTAACGTCGATCACCGGCCAGCCATTGTCGGCGAACATGCGGCGGGCAAAGGCCACTTCCTTTTCCACCCGCTCTTCATCCACATAGGCCGTTTCCGTACCTTCGTTGAGTGAAAGCAGCCGGTTGCGCCGGATCTCGATCAGGCGCTTGGTCGCTGTGGTCAGCCCCACCACCATCGGATGGCGCAGGCCGAACAGCGATCTGGGCGGCGGGCTTTCCACCACCAGCGGAATATTGGCGACCTTGTAGCCGCGATTGGCCAGATAGATGGAAGTCGGTGTCTTGGAGGTACGCGATACGCCCGCCAGCACGATATCGGCCTCTTCCCATTCCTCCCACAACACGCCGTCATCATGGGCGATGGTGTAATGGATCGCATTGACGCGGGCGAAATAGGCCTCGTCCATCATGTGCTGACGGCCCGGCCGGCCCACTGCCGCCTGGCCCAACTGATGTTCGAGCGCCTCGGTCACGGCATCGAGCGCGGCGACCATCGGCAGGCCGGTTGTCCGGCAATGTTCCTCCAGCCGCTTTCGCGTTTCGGGATTGACCAGAGTATAGAGCACCAGGCCCGGATTGGCGCCGAATTCACCCAGGATTCGCTCGAGATGCTGCTGCGATCTGACCATGGGCCAGAAATGGCGCACCACCTCGATCCCTTCGAACTGGGCGAGGGCTGCCTTGGCGATATTTTCCAGCGTTTCACCGGTGGAATCCGAAAGCAGATGCAGATGGAGCCGGGTCATCGCGCGGGAATACTCTTTGCCGATCCCGCCAATGCCGGTGCGGACGGGGCCATGTGGATAATCACCGGCATAAACCACGGGAGCAATCGGCGGACAAGTTCGGGAACAGATTCCGCCCCCACTACGAGTCCTTCGACCGGCAAGATGTGGACAGGCTGGAGGCACCTTTCGACAGGCTGTGGACAGTGGGGAAAGAGTCTCGTTGACGTCACATTCCGGCGATTCGACTGCTCGCTCTGGCTGTTCATCGCGGGAGAAATCGGGCAAGGCGCCGCAATCCCCGATATCCACAGGACCAACTGAGTCCATCAAACCTATATAAATAAATATCTTTATTTGGATTGGACCTTCCGAGATGCCCGGCCCTCTTCTCGAAACGCTGCGTGGAACCAATGTTGGCAGGCGCCCGATCTGGCTCATGCGCCAGGCAGGACGCTATCTTCCGGAGTATCGTGCGCTCCGGGCGGAGAAGGGCGGTTTCCTTGAGCTGGTGTATGATTCAGACGCTGCGGCGGAGATCACTCTGCAGCCGCTGCGCCGCTTCGGCTTCGACGGGGCGATCCTGTTTTCCGACATCCTGATCGTGCCTTACGCCATGGGGCAGGATCTGAAATTCCTTGCCGGCGAAGGCCCGCACCTTTCACCTCGCCTCGCAGATGCCGCGCTGGAGAGCCTCCAGGCCGTGCCTGAGCGCCTTGCGCCCATCTATGAGACCGTGGGCAAGGTGAAGGCCGCCCTCGCGCCTGAGGTGACCATGCTGGGCTTTGCAGGCAGTCCCTGGACCGTGGCGACCTACATGGTCGCGGGCGAAGGCAGCCGGGACCAGCATGTGACGCGCGAATATGCCTATCGCGATCCGCAGGCTTTCCAGGCGATCGTGGATGGGATCGTGGCGGTGACGGTGGATTATCTCTCCGGCCAGGTCGAAGCCGGGGCAGAGGCCTTGCAGCTGTTCGACAGTTGGGCAGGCAGCCTTTCGCCCGCGCAATATGAGCGCTGGGTGATCGCGCCCAATGCGGCAATCGCTTCCGAAATGAAGCGCCGTCACCCCGATGTTCCGCTGATCGGCTTCCCCAAGGGCTCGGGCGAGAAGCTGGTGGCCTATGCGCGCGAGACCGGCGTCGATGCCATCGGCGTGGACGAAACGATCGATCCGCTCTGGGCGGCAAAGGCTTTGCCGGAAGGCATGCCGGTGCAGGGCAATCTCGATCCGCTGCTGCTGCTTTCGGGCGGCGAAGAGCTGGACCGGCAGGCGGGGCAGGTGCTGGAAGCCTTTGCCGGGCGCCCGCATGTGTTCAATCTGGGGCATGGCATCGGCCAGACCACACCCATTGCCCATGTGGAGCAGCTGGTGAATTTCGTGCGCGGCTGGCAGGGCTGAGGCTCGATCTTTCAGCCGATCTGTCGTAAATCAGCTCCATGCAGGAAGTGCTCTCCATGCTTTATTACTGGCTCAAGGCCGGCCACATCATCTTCGTGATCTTCTGGATGGCCGGGCTTTTCATGCTGCCGCGCTACTTCGTGTATCATCAGGAATGCGCGCCGGATTCGCCGGAAAACGCGGTGTGGATCGATCGGGAGCGCAAGCTGCTGAAGATCATCCTGCTGCCCTCCATCGTGGTGGTGTGGGTCTTCGGCCTGCTGCTGGCGTGGCAAATCGGGGCCTTCTCGCAAGGCTGGTTTCACGCGAAGCTGCTGCTAGTGCTGATCCTGTCAGGCTATCATGGCTGGCTGTCCGCCTATGCCAAGGCGCTGGCACGCGGGGAACGCAAGCTGGAGGGCAAGAAGCTGCGCATGCTGAACGAAGTGCCCGGCATGGCCGCGGCGCTGATCGTGGTGCTGGTGGTCATCAAGCCCTTCTGAGCGCCCCTCCGGCGCGGCCCGACGCCGCTGCTTTTGCGGCAGGCCGTTCGGGCGGCAACCATTGCGAATTGACGACAGGGCTCTGCGGGCCTATTTCCCGTGAACTCCGGCTATAGCCGCCATTCACGGCGGCAGGGTCTGCTTTCTCCAAGCCCTTTGGCCCGCCGGCTTCCCAACCTTCCCAAGTGGAACCCACGCAATGCATCTCAAAGAACTGAAGAAAAGGACGCCGGCTGAACTGGTCGAAATGGCCGAGGAGTTTGGCGTCGAAGGCGCATCCACCATGCGCCGGCAAGACCTTATGTTCGCCATTCTCAAGGAAGTGGCGGAAGACGGCGAGGAAATCCTCGGCGTCGGCACGATCGAAGTGCTGCAGGACGGTTTCGGCTTCCTGCGCAGCCCCGAGGCGAATTACCTCGCCGGGCCTGACGATATCTATGTTTCGCCCAATCAGGTCCGCAAATGGGGCCTGCGCACCGGCGATACGGTGGAAGGCGAAATCCGCGCGCCCAAGGATGGCGAACGCTATTTTGCGCTGACCAAGCTCACCAGCGTCAATTTCGATCATCCCGATGCAGTGCGCCATCGTACCAATTTCGATAATCTCACGCCTCTCTATCCTGATGAGCGCCTGGTGCTCGACACGGTCGATCCGACGGTGAAGGACAAGTCGGCCCGCGTGATCGATCTCATCGCGCCGCAGGGCAAGGGCCAGCGCGCGCTGATCGTCGCCCCGCCGCGCACGGGTAAGACCGTGCTGCTGCAGAACATGGCCAAGGCGATCACCGACAATCACCCGGAAGTGTTCCTGATCGTCCTGCTGGTTGACGAGCGTCCGGAAGAAGTGACCGACATGCAGCGTTCGGTGAAGGGCGAGGTGATTTCCTCCACCTTCGACGAACCGGCTTCGCGCCACGTGCAAGTTGCTGAAATGGTTATAGAAAAGGCCAAGCGCCTGGTCGAGCACAAGAAGGATGTCGTCATCCTGCTTGACTCGATCACCCGCCTCGGCCGCGCCTACAACACCGTGGTGCCGAGCTCGGGCAAGGTGCTGACCGGCGGTGTTGACGCAAACGCCCTTCAGCGGCCCAAGCGCTTCTTCGGCGCGGCGCGCAATATCGAGGAAGGCGGTTCGCTTTCCATCATCGCCACGGCGCTGATCGATACCGGCAGCCGCATGGATGAAGTGATCTTCGAGGAATTCAAGGGCACCGGTAACTCGGAAATCGTGCTCGACCGCAAGGTTGCGGACAAGCGCATCTTCCCGGCGCTGGATGTCGGCAAGAGCGGCACCCGCAAGGAAGAGCTGCTGGTCGGCAAGGATCAGCTCAGCAAGATGTGGGTCCTGCGCCGCATCCTGATGCAGATGGGCACGATCGATGCGATGGAATTCCTGCTCGACAAGATGAAGGATTCCAAGACCAACGAGGACTTCTTCGCAACGATGAACCAGTAAAGGTTGGTTTGAATTACAGACGCATGAAGGGGCTGGGTTTGATCCAGCCCCTTTTTTTGGAACTGTCAGACCCGGTACACCGGTGTGTTGGCCGTCGTGCTTTTCACAAGATTGATCGCGTGGTCACAGCCGCTCTCATACACGTATGATTCGCCTGTCGCGATTATCTCGTGATTGGCCCCCTTTAGACGCCAACGCCATTGACCATTGGATTGGTATTTTTCGAAGTACATTGGATATTCTCCTTCCTACGCTCACCGCGTGATGCGGTTATGGCCCCCACATTTTGTGGGTTCAATCGGATATGGAGCACTATTTGTGGTACACGAGGGCTAATTTGCGCGAAGTACTTGGATTTCTGACGCAAAAGAATAAAGTTCTGAGCAGAACTTGTTACTATGGCAAAAAGCAATCACACACTCCGCGCGAATGCGGTCAAGGAGATTTGTGGCTTCGGATCGGTCGCTATGATCGATTACCTGGAGCGGAGTGGTGTATTTGTGCCGCAGAATCGCCGGCGCAAGAAGCGGGGGGTTGCTCGCGAATATACTTTCCGCGATGTTCTTGTCCTTAAAACACTTTCTACTTTATTGGAGAATGGTGCAACCGTCGCGGCTCTTAAGGATGTTCTGAGTCAGTTACAAAATTATAAATGGAAGGCGGAGGAGGCTGTATTAGAGCATGGTGGAGGTTCAATACGACACCTAATATTCAGTGGTGGACGGTTTTATTTTCCGAAAGATAGAGATGCTCTAATTGATTTAACGTTTAATGGGCAATTATCTTTTGCTTTTATTTTAGATATGGATCGCCTTCATTCTGTTGTGCAATCTGAATGGGGGCAGATGAGGATCAAGCTGACAGACTAGGCCAGATGTTCCGCGAAGAATTCCCGTGTCCGCTTGTCCGCCAGTTGGGCGCCTTCCTCATTGCGGCGCTTGCCGGAAGTTGCGGCAAAGCCGTGGTCCAGTCCCTCGTAATCATGCAGCGTCACGCGCGGATGGGGATTTAGCGCCTTGTGCATCGCGGCTTGCGCATCAGGCCCCACGAAATGGTCGGCCGTGGGGATATGCAGCATCAGCGGGCGGGCGATGGCGTGGGATTCATCCAGCATCCGGTCGATCATCACGCCGTAATAACCGACGCTGGCGTCCACATCGGTGCGGGTGGCGGCCATATAGGCAAGTCGGCCGCCCAGGCAAAAGCCCACCGCACCGACCTTCTCGACGCCCAGTTCGGCGCGGATGAATTTCACGCAGGCCTCAATGTCCTTCACGCCGTCATCGGCGGAATATTGCATCATATTGTCGATCGCCTGCTTGAATTCGCCTTCCACATCCGGATCAAGCTCGCTGCCGGGTGCGAAACGCCAGAAGATGTCCGGCGCCACGGCGAGATAGCCCTGCGCCGCCCAATCCTCGCATTTCTGCACGATGCCGGAATTCACGCCGAAGATCTCCGGTATCACGATCACGGCGGCGCGCGGCGTGCCTTCCGGCCGCGCGTACCAGGCGGGAATGGCCCCTTCGCCGCCTAGCGCGGGAATGGTGATATTGGTGGGCATGGGTCGAACTCCTCTTCGGCGAACTTCGGCGCGCAAACTATTGCGCGGCGGTGGACTTTGCCAGCACCCTGTGACAGCCTTGCAAGGGTAGCAGCAGGAGGCTCCGCACAATGAAGGTCCATGTAGAGATCGATTGCACCCCGGATGAGGCGCGGCGCTTCATGGGCCTGCCTGATGTGGAGAAGGCCAATCAGGTCTATATGGACGCCATCGCCAAGGCGATGCAGGGCGTCACCAATGTGGATCAGCTGCAGGAATACGCCAAGAACCTTGCGCCCATGGGGCAATTCGGGCTGAAGCTGTTCCAGAACTTCATGGATGGCGGCGCGGCCTTTACCGAAGGTGCCAAGGGCAAGAACGACAAGTCTGGCGGCTGACGCGCCGCCGATGATCGGCTAGTCGCGCGGCATGGATACAATCTTTGCTCTCTCGAGCGGACAATCGCCGGCCGCTATTGCGGTGCTGCGGATCAGCGGACCGGGGGCGGGCGGCGCTTTGCGGGCTCTCGCGGGGAGCCTGCCCGAATCCCGGCATGCGAGCTTCAGGACCCTGCGCGATGGGGAAGGGACCTTGCTCGATCAGGCGCTGGTTCTCTGGTTTCCGGGGCCGAATACCGCAACGGGCGAGGATCTCGCGGAACTACATCTTCATGGCGGGCGCGCTGTTGTCGCAGGGGTGGAAGCAGCGCTCGCCTCGCTCGACGGATTGCGCCGGGCCGAGCCAGGCGAATTCACCCGCCGCGCCTTTGCCAACGGGCGGATAGACCTTGCCGAGGCGGAAGGCCTCGCTGATCTCCTTTCGGCCGAGACTGAGATTCAGCGCCGTGCCGCGTTGGAGATGGCGGGCGGCGCGCTTTCCCGTCAGGTTGCGGGTTGGCGGGATCGGGTACTGACGTGCTCGGCAAGGGTCGAGGCGGTGCTCGATTTCGCGGATGAGGACGATGTCGCCTCCCTGCCACCGGAATTTGCGCAGGAGATCAGGGAATTGGAGCAGGAGATCGCCCTCGCGCTCGCAGCTCCTCACGCTGAAATTCTGCGAGAGGGTTTCCGGGTGGTGCTGGCCGGGCCGCCCAATGCCGGGAAATCGACCCTTTTCAACGCCTTGGTGGAAAGCGAGGCGGCAATCACCGCACCAACTGCTGGTACGACACGCGACGTGCTCATTCGCCCGGTCGCGCTCGCTGGTGTGCCCTTCAGTTTCATCGATACGGCCGGTCTACGCGATGAGCGCATCGCTGACGATATCGAGGCGATCGGCATTGCCCGGGCAGAGGCCGAACTCGAGCGGGCGGATCTCGTGCTTTGGCTGGGCCCTGAGGGGCTGGGCCCCGATGGGGTCTGGGAAGTCGAGGCCCAGATTGACCTTCCGGGGCATGGTGCGAAATCGTCACCTCGCCACCGTGTCTCGGCAGTGACGGGTGAGGGGCTGGCCGAGTTGAAGCGCGATCTTGTGGCGCTTGCACGTGAAGCGATGCCCAGGCCTGGACAGGCGGCGCTCAATGCCCGCCAGCGCGGATTGTTGGGCGATGCGGTTGCCGCTCTGGCGGGCGCTGCGGAAGAGCGCGATCCTTTGTTGCTGGCGGAACAACTCCGCCTTGCGCGTCTTGCTTTCGACCGGCTGATCGGACGCGCGGCGACTGAAGACATGCTCGACGCCTTGTTCGGGCGCTTCTGCATCGGGAAATAGCGGCACCTTGGGTCCGATGTTTCACGTGGAACATCGCAAGGTCTTTGACCCGAGTCGCGGGAGGCAGTATCGGCGCGATGATGAGTTCTCCCGCGCATAGCTTCGACATTGTCGTCGTCGGTGGTGGCCATGCCGGCTGCGAGGCGGCCGCCATGGCTGCCCGCATGGGCGCGCGCACGGCGCTGATCAGTTTCGATCTGGAGGCCATCGGCGCGATGAGCTGCAATCCGGCTATCGGCGGGCTCGGCAAGGGTCACCTTGTGCGCGAGGTCGACGCCTTTGACGGGTTGATCGGCCGGGCAGCCGATGCCGCTGCGATCCACTACCGCATGCTCAATCGCTCCAAAGGCAGTGCCGTCTGGGGGCCGCGCATTCAGGCGGATCGCAGGCTGTTCAAGGCAGCGATTCAGGAGATGATTGGCCGGCAGGATAATCTCACCTGTGTTGCGGGCGAGGCTTCCGAGTTGATGGTGGAACAGGGCCGGGTGGCCGGGATCGTGCTGGGCAGTGGCGACCGGATCGCGGCACAGGCCGTAATCCTGTGCACGGGCACTTTCCTTGGCGGGACGCTTTTTCGCGGCGAGGAACGGATCGTTGGCGGCCGGATCGGGGAGGCATCCGCCCAGCGGCTCGCCGCGCAGTTGCGCGAGGCCGATTTGCCCATGGCGAGGCTCAAGACCGGCACTCCGCCGCGGCTGGATGGGCGCACTATCGACTGGTCGCGGCTTGAGGAGCAGCCCAGCGATGCGGAACCCTGGACCATGTCTCCGCTCACGCTCGCTCGCGTAAATCCGCAGCTTTTCTGCGCGATCACGCGAACTAACGAGCACAGCCATGACGTCATCCGTGCCAATCTGCATCGCTCGCCGCTCTTTACCGGGGCGATCGACGCACGTGGCCCGCGCTATTGCCCCTCGATCGAGGACAAAATTCACCGCTTTGCCGACCGGGATGGGCATCAGGTATTCCTGGAGCCGGAGGGGTTAGGCAATCATCTGATCTATCCCAACGGGATCAGCACCTCGCTTCCGGCAGATGTCCAGCTTGCCATGCTCCGCACGATGGAAGGGTTGGAGAAGGTCGAGATGGAAGTGCCGGGCTATGCGGTGGAATATGATCATGTCGATCCGCGCGCATTGCACCCCACGCTGGAGTTACGGGCACTCCCCGGCCTCTATTGCGCTGGCCAGATCAACGGGACGACGGGATATGAGGAAGCTGCGGCGCAGGGCCTGGTTGCCGGGATGAATGCTGCAGCCACAGTGCTGGCACGTGAAACGCCTGCGCTGGACCGGGCCAATAGCTACATGGCGGTGATGATCGACGATTTGACACTCCACGGCGTCAGCGAGCCTTACCGTATGCTCACTGCCCGGGCGGAATATCGTCTTCGACTCCGGGCGAATAATGCGACCACTCGCCTCACGCCTCTGGCAATTGAGGCTGGATGTGTCGGGGTGGAACGGCGTGAGTGGTTCGAAAGGCGCGAGGAACAACGCGCCAGTTGGTCTGCCGCGCTCGAGCAAGAGTTGGGAGCGGTGGAGCTGGCCGCTGCCGGTCTGCCGGTGCGCACCGATAGTGGCAAGCGCTCACTGCGTGAATGGTTGCGTTTCGGTGGAGTCGAGTTGGAGGGTCTGGCTCCGTGGTTGCCTGAGGATCTCAATCCCCAAAGCGAGATCGCTTCTGAGCTGGCGGAGGATGCGGCCTATGCACCCTATCTCGCCCGGCAGGATGCCGAGTTGCGGGATCTGCGGGCGAGTGAGGCGGTTCCGCTGGGCGAGGGATTTCCCTTTAGCTCCGTGCCGGGCCTTTCACGTGAAATGGTCGAGCGGCTCGAATCCGCGCGCCCGGCCAACCTCTCCGCTGCTGGGCGCATCCCGGGGATCACGCCCGCCGCACTTGCTGCCTTGCTTGTCCACGCCCGTCGGCGGATGGATGTTGCAGCATGATTCGCACTGAAGATGAGGCGCGCGCCTATGTCGCGGCAATGGGGGATGAGGCCGCGCTTGAACGGCTCGATCGGCTTGTCGCTCTGCTCAAGGAAGAGAATGCGCGCCAGAACCTGATTGCTGCGGCGACGCTTTCCGCCGTCTGGCTCAGGCATATTGCCGATTCGGCGCAGCTCCTTGACCATGTTCCACGTGAAACATCCGATCCTGGGCCATGGCTCGATCTCGGGACAGGCGCTGGCTTTCCAGGTCTGGTGATTGCGGCCATGCGTCCGGATTGGGATGTGAGGCTGATCGAATCGCGTCGCAAGCGGACCGACTGGCTTGAACGGGCCAAGGCTGAACTTGCGCTCGGCCATTGCCAGGTTGTCGCATCGCGGTTGGAAGTGGTTGAGCCGATTGTCGCAGGTGTCATTTCGGCACGCGCCTTTGCGCCCATGCCGAAACTCATTGAGCTTTCCGCACGTTTTTCCACAAACCGAACGCTTTGGCTGTTGCCCAAGGGGCGCTCCGCAGCCCAGGATTTGGCTTCGCTCCCCGAATCGATGCGCAGGCTGTTCCACGTGGAACAATCCTGCACCGATCCGGAGGCGGGGATTATCGTTGGACGGCTTGAGCAAGCCGAGCGACAAGGCCGTAAGCAGACCCCAGGCAGCAAGCGAGGCTAGTGCCGTGATTTGTATCGCCATTGCGAACCAGAAGGGCGGAGTGGGCAAGACCACTACCGCGATCAACATGGCCACGGCCATGGCTGCCACCGGGTGGAAGACCTTGCTGATCGATCTCGATCCGCAGGGCAATGCCTCTACCGGCACTGGCATCGATTCGCGCCAGCGTGACGTTTCCAGCTATGACGTGTTGCTGGGCGAGGCGACCATGGCCGAAGCGACAGTGCCTAGTGCGATTCCCGGGCTGGATGTTATTCCGGCCACGGTGGATCTCAGCGGGGCCGAGATTGAACTCGTCGATTTCGAAGATCGCACTGGCCGCTTGCGGCGCGCGCTGGCCGGGCACACAGCCCATGAAGTATGCTTCATCGATTGCCCGCCTTCGCTTGGCCTGCTGACACTCAATGCGTTGACTGCTGCCGATACGCTGCTGGTGCCGCTGCAATGCGAATTCTTCGCGTTGGAGGGACTTAGTCAGCTTCTGCAGACCGTTGAGAAGGTTCAGCAGCTCTTCAACCCCGATCTGGGCATTGTCGGCATCGCTCTGACCATGTTTGACCGCCGCAATCGCCTGACCGATCAGGTGGCGGAAGACGTGCGTGGATGTCTCGGCAATCTGGTGTTCGAATCGGTTATTCCGCGCAATGTTCGCCTTTCCGAAGCGCCCAGTCATGGCCTTCCGGCACTGATCTACGATCATTCCTGCGCGGGCAGTCGCGCCTATATGGCGCTGGCCCGCGAATTGATTTCCCGACTGCCCGAAAAGAGGAAAGCGGCATGAGCGATGCAAACGAACCGGTGCGCCTCGCGGCCGTAGCCACCAAGCCGGAAGCCAGGCGCCGCCTTGGGCGTGGGCTTGGCGCCCTGCTGGGCGAAGCGCGCCGTGAAGAGCCGCTGGTCGCATCTGAGAGCCGCAGTCAGCCTGAAGGCACGGCATCGGGAAGTTCCGCCGCCGCCGCGCCTGCGGTTGCGACGCTTGTGCGCAGCGGACTGGCCAATGTACCGGTCTTCGCAATCACGCCGCACCCAGATCAGCCGCGCCGCCATTTCGACGAGGAGGCGCTGAACGAGCTGGCCGCCTCGATTGCGGCGCGTGGGGTTATTCAGCCGGTTATCGTCCGGCCGTATGAGGGCGGATATCAGCTGGTGGCGGGCGAACGTCGCTGGCGGGCTGCGCAGAAGGCGCAACTCCATGAAATCCCTGCACTAATTCGCGAACTTTCCGACCGCGACGTGATGGCGCTGGCGCTGATCGAGAATATTCAGCGCGAAGACCTCAATCCGGTGGAAGAAGCGCGGGCCTATAGCCGGCTTGCGGAACTGGAAGGGCTGACTCAGGCGGAAATCGCTCGGCTGGTCGAAAAGTCTCGCAGCCATGTCGCAAATCTCCAGCGGCTGCTGTCTCTGCCAGAAAGCGTGATCGATTATCTGGAGGCCGGGCGCCTTACCATGGGCCATGCCCGTGCGCTGGTGGGGCATGACGATGCCGAGGCGCTGGCCGAGCTGGCCGTGGAGAAGAAACTCTCGGTCCGCGATGTGGAGCGGCTGACGCGTAAGCCAGGCAAACCGCGTGAACCTCGCCGGGCGGCAATGGCCACGGGCGGGGGCACCGATGATGCCGATATCGCCGCGGTGCAGAACCACCTTGAGGAATTCCTGGGCCTGTCGGTGCGAATCACTACCGATGCGGATCCGCGTTCGGGCTCGGTAACGATCCGCTACACGACGCTCGATCAGCTCGACCTCGTTTGCCAGCGCCTTACAGGTGGCGGGATCTGATTCGGCCGGAATTGGCCGCAAATGACGCGTTTCAGAGTCGAAGTCGCGCCGCGCGACTTCGACTCTGAAACGCGTCATTTCACCGATTTGACGCTCTTCGTTTTGACCGGAACGGTCTTTACCGGGACATTCTTGGTTTTCACCGGCACATATTTCGTCTTCTTGGGAATGGCGCGGCGGGCGGGCCGCTCTTCCACCCATTCCTCGACGATCTTTTCCTTCGGCTTGCACTTCCAGCCCACCACGGTCGGCACCCACATCACTTGACCGCCATAGGCCGCGCCATAGGGATAGCCGTAGGAGCCATAGCCGCCCTGCTGCGCACCGGCTTCGTAACGGGTGAGATAATCCTCGCAGAAGTCGCGCACCTTGCCTCTATCTTCGCCCTTGTCGATCGCGGCCCCCACAATGGCTCCGGTTGCCGCGCCCACGACAGTGCCGACCGTGCGGTTGCCCTTTCCGGCAATCACATTCCCGGCGACACCGCCCAGAACGCCGCCGATCAATGCGCCGCCCAGCCCATCGTCCGAATCGGCATAGCGGTGGCGGCATTCGCGCAGCCAGTCCTCGCGTTCCTCCGCACCATAGGCCAGGCGCGGCGCGTTGGGCTGGGGCGGCAGGCCTGCGCCCGGATGCATCATGGGGTGGCCGGGCATCGCCATCGGCCCGGGGTAGGGCATAGCGTCGGGGCCACCATATGTATCGAACACTGCATCATAGGCAGGATCGGGCAGGTCTTCGCCAATGTCGATCTGGGGCAGGGTATAGGGTTCTCCCGCGAGCGCCGGAGTCGCCGCAAAGGCGGAACCTGCAATCGCGGCGAGAAGAAATGGGCGGCAAAGGCGCATTGGCTGATTCCCCTGTCAGGTTCGCGCATCGACCAAGCGAATGGCTTCGCGCGTTGTTAACGCGGAATTTAGCATTGCCGGAGCCGGAAAACCAAAGCTTGCTGTCGCGCCTGTCCCGTTTCGGGTCGCTCAGATTCTCGCGGAGAGTATCTGCGCCAAGCGCTCCAGCCCCGCGGCGTCTTCCGCATCGAAGCGGGCGGGAAGGGGGCTGTCGAGATCGATCACGGCGATCACCTCACCGTCGCGGATCACCGGCACCACCAGCTCGGATCGGCTCGCGGCATCGCAGGCGATATGGCCGGGAAAGGCATGCACATCTTCAACCAGCTGAGTTGCGCCGCTGGCTGCCGCAGTTCCGCAAACGCCCTTGCCCCAGGCAATACGGATGCAGGCAGGCTTGCCGCAGAAAGGGCCGAGCACCAGTTCGCCCCCGATGGCGCGATAGAGGCCCGCCCAGTTGAGATCGGGCAGGAATTGCCAGATCAGCGCGGCGACATTGGCCATGTTCGCCACACCGTCCGGCTCGCCCTGCGTGATGGCGTCCACCGCGGCGAACAGCTCGGCGTGGAGTTCGGCCTTTGGCCGGGCGGGAGCGGGCGCAAAATCATACATCGGCACGGATGTAATGTGCTGCCCCGTTGCCGCAAGCCGCGTGACCGCGTATTCCATTGGCCATGCGCATTCTCAAGAAGATCCTCATCGGATTGCTCGTCCTGATCGTCGCCCTGGCGATCGCCGGCTATTTCATCCTGCGGGGCGATCCGGCCAAGATTCCCTTCGATCAGGTGACCGGCACCGATCCCAAGCTGGCGGACCCCGATCCGCAGACCATACCTACAGTGAAGATCGCCAAGCCCGTGGGCTGGAAGGCGGGCGAGGCGCCGGTTGCGGCCGATGGGTTGAAGGTAACGCGTTTTGCCGAGGGGCTGGAGCATCCGCGCACCATGCTCACCCTGCCCAATGGGGATATTCTGGTTGCTGAATCGAATGCGCCCGCGCGTGTGGTTGCTGGCGGCGGGATCACCAATTTCGTGGCGGGCATCCTGTTCAGCCAGGCTGGTGCGGCAATTCCTTCGCCCAACAAGATCGTGCTGCTGCAGGATGCCGATGGCGACGGCGTGGCCGAGGGCAAAACCGTGATCCGCAGCGATCTCGATTCGCCCTCCGGCATGGCCTGGAACAATGGCAAGCTCTACGTCGCCAATCATGACGAGGTGGTGCAGTTCGATTACGCGCTGGGATCGAAGACTCTCGCGGGCGCCCCCAAGAAGCTGATGGACCTGCCTGCCGCGGGCAATCACTGGATGCGCAATCTGCTGCTGAGCGCGGATGGCACGAAGCTCTATGTCGCGGTCGGTTCGGCTTCCAATATCGCCGAAGGCGGGATCGAGGCGGAGAAGAACCGCGCGATGATCCATGAGCTGGATCTGACCAACGGATATTCACGTCCCTTCGCCGCTGGCCTGCGCAACCCCAACGGGCTGGGCTGGAACCCCTGGACGGGCGAATTGTGGACCACGGTGAACGAACGCGACATGCTCGGTTCTGATCTGGTGCCCGATTATCTCACCAATGTGCCGGTGGGCGCGCAATATGGCTGGCCCTGGTATTATTGGGCCAATGTGATCGACGACCGGGTCGAGGCACCGATGCCCAATGGCCTGACCAGCTATGTCCGCCGTCCGGAATATGCCCTGGGCCCGCATGTGGCAGCGCTCGGCTTCGTCTTCACCGGCGAGGGCAACCGCATGGGCCCCGAATTCGGGCAGGGCGTGTTCGTTGCCCGGCACGGTTCGTGGAACCGCAAGCCGGCGGCTGGCTATGATCTGATGTTCGTGAAGTTCGATGCGCGCGGCAACCCCACCGGCAAGCCCGTTCCTGTCCTCACCGGCTTCCTCAACAGCGATGGCACCACCAAGGGCCGCCCGACCTGGGTTGCGTGGGACAAGACCGGCGCCCTGCTGCTGAGCGATGATACGGGCAATATCGTGTGGCGCGTGGTGAAGCCGGGCGCCCCGGCCAATCCGGCGCCCACGCGCAACAAGGGCGAGCGTCTGCCGCCGCTGAAGGAATTGCTCGGCGACCCGTCGGAAGCCTTCAAGGAATAGGCCTTGAAGGGTTAGAGCTGCCGGCCCGCGCGCCCTGCCAGTTCATTGACATATTGCCAGGCGGTGCGGCCCGAACGGGCACCGCGCCGCCTGGACCATTCGAGC
This sequence comes from uncultured Caenibius sp., assembly GCA_963662855.2. Taxonomy (GTDB): domain Bacteria; phylum Pseudomonadota; class Alphaproteobacteria; order Sphingomonadales; family Sphingomonadaceae; genus Andeanibacterium. The sequence goes on along the minus strand of CAXXWL010000002.1, from coordinate 121,636 downwards.
GCGTCGCCCTGTTCGAAGGACAGGCCGAATTCTGCGCTATAGGCCGCGATGATGGCCAGATAATCATCCTGGCTGCAATTATGGAAGCCCAGCGAGAGGCCGAAGCGATCGGCCAGCGCAAGGCTGTCATCCACCACATCGCGCGGATTGAGCGGATCGTCCTGCTCCGACGCATGGCGCGGCACAATTGCCCGGCGGTTGGAAGTGACGGCAAGACGGACATTGCCGGGCCGCGCCTCGACCCCGCCCTCCAGCCAGCTGCGCAAATGGCGCGGGCCGACCGAATCGCCCTCGGCAAAGCCCAGATCGTCGATATAGACGAGGAAATTGCGCTCGATCCGGCCCAGTTCCGTGAACAGCCCCGAAATCCCCTCCAGCGCATCCGTACCAGCCTGAACCAGAGCGATGCGGCCTGGATGGGCCTGCTGGGCTGAAAGGATCGAGGCGCGCATCAGGGCGGACTTGCCCATGCCGCGCGCGCCCCACAGCAGCATGTCATGCGCGGCATGGCCCTGCGCCAGCCGCAATACATTCTCCGCCACTCGCGCCTTCTGGGCATCGATCCCGCGCAACAGATCGAGCCGGGGTGCTTCCAGCTTTTCGACCGGACGGGCAAAGCTGCCGGTCCAGACATAGGCCGGGTGAGCGAGCCAGTCGGACTCGGGGTGAGGGGGCGGCGCCATCCGCTCAAGCGCGGCGGCGATTCGGGCGAGAGGGTCTCCCTGATCGGTCATGGGCCGAGGGTTCAGCCTGCAAGTTGCTCCGCGTCAAGGGTATAGAGCAATTCGGCGCCTGCCCGGGCCGATGCGGCGAGGCCCAGGGCTTCGGGCACGAGGCGATCGAGGAAGAAGCGCACGCTTACCGGCTTGGTTGCGGCAAGGGCGGGGGCCTCGCCCGCTGCCACGGCGCGGAGCTGGCGCAGCAATTGCCAACCGGCGGTGGCGACGGCGCACATGGTGCAGAAGGGCACGCTTCCGGCCAGCCTGTCGTCCAGAGTGGCGTCATGCAGCATCCATTCGCCGATTTGCGCGCATTCCTGTGCCAGCGCGGCGAGATTCGGCTCATCGGCGCTGTCGTGGACTATGTCGGCCAGCAGCGCGGCCAGCACGCCGCCATTATCCATTGCAAGCTTGCGGGTAACGAGGTCGGCCGCCTGAATGCCGTTTGTGCCTTCATAGATCGGCGGGATCCGCGCATCGCGCAGGAACTGCGCCGCCCCGGTTTCCTCGATATAGCCGATGCCGCCGTGAACCTGGATGCCCAGACTGGCGACTTCCATGCCGATATCGGTACCCCAGGCCTTGATCAGCGGCACCAGCAAGTCCGCGCGGGCCTGTGCGGCGCCATCGCCCAATGTACCCCGGTCAACCTGGCCGGAAGTGTAATAGAGCAGGGCGCGCGCGCCTTCGGTCAGCGCTTTCATGCGCAGCAGCGTGCGGCGGACGTCGGGATGTTCGATAATCGGCACGGGCGCGCGGCTGGCGCCGCCGGCACGGGCGGATTGCACCCGCTCGCGCGCATAGGCCAGCGCTTGCTGCAGCGCCCGCTCGGCTATTTGCACACCCTGATTTCCGACATTGATGCGGGCCGAGTTCATCATCGTGAACATGGCCTTCAGGCCCTCGTTCTCGCGCCCGACCAGCTCGCCGATGCACTCGCCATGATCGCCATAGGACATGACGCAGGTGGGCGAGGCATGAATGCCCAGCTTGTGCTCCAAGCTAACTGCCCGCAGATCGTTGCGAGGGCCGGGCGTGCCGTTTTCATTGAGGAGGAACTTGGGCACAAGGAACAGCGATATACCACGGCTTCCTTCCGGCGCACCGGGCAGGCGCGCGAGGACGAGGTGGATGATATTCTCCGCCAGCTCGTGATCGCCCCAGGTGATGAAGATCTTCTGGCCGGCGATGCGATATTTGCCGGCATGTTCCCCGCTTTCGATCGGTGTGGCCGTGCTGCGAAGCGCGCCGACATCGCTGCCGGCCTGCGGCTCGGTCAGGTTCATCGTGCCGGGCCATTCGCCGCTGACGAGTTTCGCAAGATAGAGATCGCGCTGCGCCTCGCTGCCATGCTTCTCCAGGGCCTCGATCGCGCCGACGGTGAGCATTGGCAGGAGCGAGAAGGCGAGATTCGCCGTGCCGAGATTTTCCATCACATTTATGGCCAGCGTGTAAGGCAGGCCTTGCCCGCCATATTCCACCGGGCCGGAAATGGCGTTCCAGCCCTGCTGGGCATAGGCCGCATAGGCTTCGGCAAAGCCGGCAGGCAGGATGACCTTGCCGTCCACCAGCCTCGCCCCTTCCACATCGCCGATCCGGTTCAGCGGAGCCCATTCGCCTGCCGCCAGCGCACCGATGCCCTGGGCGATGGCTTCCACCATGTCAGACTCGGCAGCTGCGAAGCGTTCATGGGTGGCCAGCTCGGCGATTCCGGCATTGACGGCGATGGCGAGCAATTGGTCGTCCAGTGCGGGGGCGTAAGGCATCTGCGGCTCCCTTATGCGCGCCTTGAGGCGCTTTGACGTAGCGTTCAGTCCTCTTGACGTATCGCTCTGCGGGGGCGCGGGCAAGGACGCTACGGAAGGGCGGGTTCGCGCGGGCGGACGAATCGGAGATGCGCGCAAATGCGTGTCCGGAGGCGGATTTTCGGCCCAATTGGCCGAGCCGCGGCAGCCCCTGCTTGACCTGTCGCAGGAATCCGCGATTGAACAACGCCCGACACTCTGGGGACTGACACAGCACATATGGATCAAGGCGGAACCGAACTGCTGACGCCTGACGCGGCGGGCATTGCCCGCGCGGCCGAGCTGCTGCGTGCCGGGCACCTCGTCGCCGTGCCGACCGAGACGGTCTATGGCCTCGCCGCCCGCGCGGATTCGGACGCGGCCGTCGCGGCTATTTATCGCGCCAAGGGCCGGCCGGATTTTAACCCACTGATCGTGCATGTGGCGGAGCTGGAAATGGCGGAAAGCCTTGCGATTCTGGATGATCGCACGCGCGAACTGGCCGCGCGCTTCTGGCCCGGGCCGCTCACCATGGTATTGCCCTTGCGCAAAAATGCGCCGGTTGCGCCAGCTGTAACGGCCGGACTTCCCACGATCGCCCTGCGCATGCCCGCGCACCCTGCCATGCGCGCCCTGCTCGCCGAAACCGGCCTGCCGCTGGCTGCGCCGTCAGCCAATCGCAGCGGGGCCGTCAGCCCGACCGAGGCGGGCCATGTGGTGTCTTCGCTGGGCGGCCGGATCGATGCAATAGTGGATGGCGGGCCGTGCGAGCGAGGCCTCGAATCAACCATCGTCGCCCTGCGCGCCGATGGAAGTTGGCAGCTTCTGCGCCCCGGCCCAATCGAAGAAGCGCAGATTTCCGCCATTCTCGGACGGCCTCATGACGTCACTTCCGCCAAAATTGAGGCTCCCGGCCAGCTCACCCAGCATTATGCGCCGGGCAAGCCGGTGCGGCTGGATGTGGTCCGGGCGGAGCCGGATGAGTTCGTGATCGGCTTCGGGGATATGGCAGGGGATTGCACGCTTTCGGCCTCAGGCGACCTCGCGGAGGCGGCCGCGCGGCTTTACGCCTGCCTTCATCTGGCGGCAGCATCGCAAAAGCCGCGTATCGCTGTGGCGCCGATGCCCGTTGGGGGACTCGGTGCGGCCATCAGGGACAGACTGGTCCGCGCCGCCGCCTAATCTTCAGGCGACGCTGGAATCGTCGGGCGAAGGGCGTCCATTTCATCCGAGATAATGTCGCGTTGGGTGCAGGCTTCGCGGTTGCCGGTGGCGCAAGCCTTGTCCTGTTTGCGCCATTCCCGCTCGAGTTTGCCGAGGCGTTCTTCCCGCTTGCGCAAGTCGCGCCCGCGCTTCTCATCCGCTTCCGATTGGCTGGTGGTCGCCATGTCCGCTGCCTTCCCGGCGATTTTCACCGGTGCCGTGACGACATTGACGGCGGCCTTGGCAAGGCAGCCTGACAGGGCGAGCAGGGCCAATGGCGCGAGAAAAATTCGAAACTGGCGCATCTGCGGCTCCTCCCCTTTCGATTATCCGGCAAGTAAGTTGCGGACCGATGAACCCCTTCTCCGCTCACCTTGTTTCTCCGCGCATACAAGTGAGCAAGGCCGATCCTATCGATCCTGCAGCGGATGCGAAAAGGGCCGCCCCGGATGGAGCGGCCCCTTCGGTACGATTCGCGCGAAACCGGTTCAGGCGGTTTCGGTGGTCTCGTAATATTTCGGCGCATGTTCGTTGAGGATCGCGAGGATCTTCTTCAGCGCGGCAGGTTCATCGGTCTTTTCCATCGCGGCCAGTTCGCGCGCGAGGCGGCTGGAAGCGGCTTCGAAGATCTGGCGTTCGGAATAGCTCTGTTCCGGCTGATCGTCGGCGCGGAACAGGTCGCGGGTCACTTCGGCGATCGACACGAGGTCGCCCGAATTGATCTTCGCTTCATATTCCTGGGCGCGGCGCGACCACATGGTGCGCTTGACCTTGGGCTTGCCCTTGAGCGTATCGAGCGCTTCCTTGAGAGTCTTGTCGCTCGACAGCTTGCGCATACCGATCGCTTCGATTTTGTTCATGGGTACGCGGAGCGTCATACGCTCCTTCTCGAAACGGAGAACGTAGAGTTCGAGCTGCATGCCGGCGATTTCTTCGTTCTGCAGCTCGATTACACGGCCGACACCGTGCTTGGGGTAAACAACATAATCGCCGACGGAAAAGGCGGGAGCCTTGGCTACCATGAATCGTCCTTTCTCAGTGCGGGACCTTGGCGCTTTACAGAGTGATGACGTCAAAGACGTTTCCGGGGCCGCAAGCCTGAGCCGCGACCCGAAATTCTCCATCAACCCTGTTGCGTTGCGGGGCCTGCCTTTCGTGATTCCTGTGGCCGGTTGTGAATAATTGCGACCATCGGGCCTTTATGTAGCAGTTTCGCAACAAAAATTCCAGCCCCGCCGCAAGGGCGAGGCCGGGGCCAAGGAATCCAGCGATGTGAAGTAGTTGACTTAGTCCCCTTCGCCGGGCTCGGGCGAGAAGAACTTCTCGAACTTTCCTTCTTCGCCCTTGTGTTCGTCGGCATCGGCCGGCGGATCCTTGCGGGCGGTGATGTTCGGCCATTCCGCGGAATATTTGGCGTTGAGTTCAAGCCAGTTCTCGAGACCGCCTTCCGTATCGGGCAGGATCGCTTCGGCCGGGCATTCGGGTTCGCAAACGCCGCAGTCGATGCATTCGCTGGGATTGATCACCAGCATATTCTCGCCTTCATAGAAGCAGTCGACCGGGCAGACCTCCACGCAGTCCGTATATTTGCAGCGGATGCAGGCGTCAGTGACGACATAGGTCATGGGTGCGGTTGTCCTTCGCTCAATTGCCTTTCGGCGCCTGCTATGGCGATTGTGCCCGAAGCGTCAAGTTCCCGATAGCAGGTCCGCGCCTCTTCTGGCGGACCGCGTCTGTCGGGCAAAGACAGGATTTCTATCACCACCACACGGCTGCGTAGGGGCAGGGTGAGCACATCGCCCGTCGCAACGGCCTGATCCAGCCTCACAACACGCGTGCCATTGCGGCGGATATGGCCTTCGCCGACCCATTTCTGCGCCAGCGCACGGCTCTTGGCAAAGCGCAGGAACCAGAGCAGCCGGTCGATCCGCACCCTGGAAGCTGCCGCTCAGCGCAGGAGATCGGCCAGGATGGCGAAGGCATTGCCCTCTGCCGGACGGGCTGGAGCGGCAGGCCGGGCCTCGGGCCGCCTTGCGCCACCTCCGGGTTTTACACCCTTCGCGGGCCGTTCGCCCCTGCCGCCGCGCTCGCCTCTGCCGGGGCGTTCATCCTTGCGGGCCTGCTTGCCGCGGCCGGACGACCGGCCTTCCTTGCCCTGCGCGCGGGATTCGGACCTTGGTGCGCGGCGTTCGTCCTCGTGCCTCTCGGCGCGGTGGTCCGTCCTCGGCGCGCGCCAGTCCCACATCAGCGGGGCGGGGGGGCCGAAGGCGTTTTCGGCAAGGGTGCGGTGGCGTACCGGGCGGAAGCCGGCATCGCGCATCAGCCGTGCATAGCTATCTTCGGTCATGCCCATCGAGGTGGGCAGGGCGAGATCGATGAAGAAGCGCTTGCCCGAAGCGGCGGCGCGTGCCTCATGCGCGGCGCGGAACAGCTTTTCGGCCATGTCCAGCCGGATGGCTTGCTTTCCCGCATGGCGATAGCCGGCAGGCAGGGCCCGTGCGCCCTCGATCACTGCGGCCATGTTTTCCTGCACCATGCGCCTGTCGGCGCCTATGGAGCGCAGGATCCGGCGCGGGGCGGGCTTGAGCAATGCCGGGGCGAAAACGTCGAGCGCACCGATAGTCACCCCAAGCCGGCGCAACAGATGGCGCCGCTCCTTGGGCAGGTGGGCAAGCCCGGCCTTTTCCCGGGCGACCATGCCGGCTCCGGCAATCACCTGCAGCAACAGGGCGCGCAATTCGGTGCCTGCTTCGGGATCGCGGCTACCTTCCTCCAGCATGCGCAGGGGCGCCAGCGGGGCAAGTGCGGCTTCCAGCCAGTGGCTCAGCGTTTCGGTCAGGCGTTCCGCCTGCACCGGGCCGAGCGCGGTGAGTTCCTTCGCCAGTTCCAGGCGCGGGCGGGTGATGTCCTTCGTTGGATGAAGGATCGCCACAACCTGTCCTGCGCGCAGCACCTTACCGTCTTCCAGCGTCAGGTCGCCCAGCTCGCTTGCCGCCAGTTTCTGCGCCTTTTGCGCCAGAAGCTGCGGCAGGTGCTTTTCCGCTGCGGCGAGCAGCAACTTGCGATCGGCATGGCCGGCCTGTGCGTCCACAACGAAGCGGAAACCGTCCAGATGGCCGATCGCTTCCCCTTCGACCAGCACGGCGCCGTCGTCGTTGAGTTCTACCTTCAAAAGGCGTGCATCCTTACCCATAGTCTTCATCAATACAGCAGTACGGCGATTGACGAAACGTTCGGTGAGCCGTTGGTGCAACGCATCCGAAAGTCGGCTTTCGACCATGCGCGCACGAGCGGCCATTTCATCTTTCGCCAGCACCCAATCGGGCCGCTGGGCGATATAGGCCCAACTGCGGATCGCGGCGATACGGCCTTGCAGCGTGTCGATGTCGCCGGAAAGATTGTCCAGCTCCGAAATCTTCTGTGCCGCATAATCCGCGCCGAGATAGCCGTCCTTCAGTTCCTGCCACAGGCGTAGCACGAAACGGGAATGGGTTTCCGCTCCCTGCTGGCGGAAATCGGGCAGCGAGCAAGCATCCCAGAATCGCCGCACCATGGCGGGAGAGGTCAGCGTTTCGGGAATGCCGTGTTCATCGGCCAGGCGCTTGAGCACCTTGAGATCGATTGCTTCGGGCGCGGGGGCGAGCTGCGGGTGGTCCGGCTTGGCTTCCAGATCGGCGATCAGCGTGCCGACATTGTCGAAGCGTGGATCGGATTCGCGCCAGAAGAGCTTGGCCAACGGGGCGAAGCGGTGTTCCTCGATCGCGTAGATCTCTTCTTCGGTGAACTCCAGCGGGGCCCCGCCGCGCCCGTCCCGCCCGCCGCCCGACAGCGTGCCGAAGGTTCCGTCCTGCTGGTGGCGCCCGGCCCGCCCGGCAATCTGGGCCATTTCGGCGGGAGTCAGCCGCCGCTGGCGCGTGCCGTCGAACTTGGAAAGGCCGGCGAAGGCGACATGGGTGACGTCGAGATTGAGCCCCATGCCGATGGCATCGGTGGCGACGATGTAATCCACCTCGCCTGATTGAAACAGCTCCACCTGACGGTTGCGCGTGTCGGGGCTCAGCGCCCCCATCACCACTGCCGCACCGCCCCGGAAACGGCGGAGCATTTCAGCCACTGCATAGACCTGTTCGACCGAAAAGGCGACGATGGCGCTGCGCGGCGGCAGGCGCGAAAGCTTGGCGCTGCCGGCATGGCGCAGGGTCGAAAAGCGCGGACGCTCGACAATCTCCGCCTCGGGCACCAGTGCCTTCACCATCGGGGCGAGCGTGGCGGAACCCAGCAGCATCGTTTCGTCCCGCCCGCGTGCATTCAGCAGCCGGTCGGTGAAGATGTGGCCGCGTTCGGGATCGGCGGAAAGCTGGGCTTCATCGAGTGCGACGAAGGACAATTCGCCCTTGCCCAGCAGTCCCTGTCCCGATTGTCTGATGCCCGAACGGTCGGGCCGTCCGGCGGGCATGGCTTCGGCCGTGCAGAGGAACCAGCGCGCTTCGGGTGGTTCGATCCGCTCCTCTCCGGTGATCAGCGCGACCGAGCGGTCGCCCTTGATCGCGCGGACCTTCTCATAGACTTCGCGCGCCAGCAGGCGCAGCGGGAAGCCTATCGCGCCGCTCGAATGGGCGCATAGCCTCTCGATCGCGAGATGGGTCTTGCCGGTATTGGTCGGGCCGAGCACGGCCTTGATGCGGCTATCGGCGGTACGGCGTATCACAATGGACCAAGTGTGGCAGGCGCGGGCGTGGCAGGCAACCAGACATTGGGGTGGACGTTGTGGGCAAGTTTCCTCTCCCCGTTTCGGAGCCGCAGTGCAGACTCCTTCGGCTAACCGTTCGCGCGAGTCAGCCTGTCGATATTGACGGCTTATTAACTTTGAACCGCCATGGATTTGCGCCAGACAGGCGGCCGGGATCGGGTCGCGCCATTCCGCAGAAGGAATGGCCGGCTGGGCCGGAGTGGAGGCGGGTTTGTTCAAACCGCGAGACCAGGCGGAAGCCGGCATCGATGCCGGCAGCATGAGCGGGCCGGGCATTGCCACGGCCCAGCTTTCGCATTCCCTGATCCTGGAAGACCCGCGCAAACTGGTGATCGCCCGCTTCAATTCCTTTTCCGAACGCTATGGCCAGTGGCGCGAGCGGCTTTCGCTGCATCTTTCGGCTATCGATCTCGCGCCCGATCTCGCCGAGGACATCGGCAGCGCGCGCTGGTTCCGGGGGGCGGGCACGATGTTCGGCCTTGCCGCCGCCGCCCTGCTGTTCTGGCCCGATTTCGCGCCGGTGGAAGCTGCTTCTCCCATGAGCATCGGCGATGCGGAGCGTGACGAGTTCCGTAGCCAGATGATCATGCCGCTGGCACTTGGCGGTGACAGCGGTCGCCATATGGCCGCTACGTCCTCCGTCGTTCCCCTTCGCTCCGCGCCGGAGCGGCCGCAGATCGAACTGGTGGCCACGCTTGGCCAGGGGGATAGCTTCGCGCGGATGCTCCAGCGGGCCGGAGTCGGATCGGCGGAAGCAGACCGGGTAGTTTCGCTGATTTCCGGCTCCATGCAGCTGTCCGACATCGTGGCGGGCACCAAGGTCGATGTGGTGCTTGGCCGGCGGGTTTCGTCCGGCCAGCCGCGCCCGCTCGATTCGCTATCTTTCCGTGCACGCTTCGATCTGGAACTGGCGCTGGAACGGCGCGGCGGCGCCCTTGCGCTTGATCCGCGCCCGATCCGCGTGGATACCACGCCCTTGCGCATCCGGGGCAAGGTGGGCTCCAGCCTCTACCGCTCGGCCCGCGGCGCGGGTGCTCCGGCCAGGGCAGTGCAGGATTATCTGCGCACGCTGGCCAGCCAGTACGATCTCGACAGCGCGATCGGCCCGAATGACGAATTCGACATGATCGTTTCTTACAAGCGCGCCGCCACCGGGGAAGTCGATGCGGGCCAGTTGCTCTATGCCGGGGTCATCCGCAACGGGAAGCCCAAGACCCAGCTGATGCGCTGGGGCAAGGATGGCCAGTTCTTCGAGGCGTCGGGCGTGGGCGAACAGCGCAGCGGGTTGCTGGCGCCGGTTTCAGGCCGGGTGACGTCCAATTACGGCATGCGTCGCCATCCGATCCTGGGTTACACGCGCATGCATGCGGGGATGGACTTCAAGGCCGGTTATGGCGCGCCGATCTATGCTGTCAGCGATGGCACGGTGGCCTTTGCCGGGCGCCATGGCGGGCATGGCAATTTCGTGAAGCTCAATCATGGCGGTGGGCTGGGCACCGGCTATGCCCATATGAGCCGCATCGCGGTCAGCAATGGCCAGCGTGTGCGGCGCGGGCAGGTGATCGGCTACGTCGGCTCCACCGGCCTGTCCACCGGCCCGCATCTCCATTACGAGATGTATCGCGGCGGCAAGACCGTGAACCCCGCCAGCGTGCAATTTGTCACTCGCGCCACGCTTTCCGGCAAGGATCTGGCGAATTTCAAGGCACAGCTCGGCAGCCTGCTGCAGGTGCAGCCCGGCGCGGCGTTGGCCAGCCTGGTTCCCGCCGTCAGCGAGACCGAAGCGCCTAGGCGCGAGATCGAACGGGTCGATCGTCCGCGCGAATTGCGCTGAGCAATTCCGTCACCTGGGATCCGGCGTTCGATTGCGAAATGGCGCGATTTCCGGCAGGAGGCGCGCCATGAAGAGCGCATCTTTCCCCGCCACTCGCCTGCGCCGCCCCCGCGCCAGTGCATGGAGCCGCGCGCTCCACCGCGAAACGATCCTCACCCCGGCCGATCTCATCTGGCCGCTCTTCGTTACCGAAGGGCAGGGTGTGGAGGAACCGATCGGCTCACTGCCCGGCGTCTCGCGCTGGTCGGTGGACGGCATCGCCGCTCGGGCAAAGGAGGCGGTTGCGCTGGGTATTCCCTGCCTCGCCCTGTTCCCCAATACCCAGCCCGAACGACGCAGCGACGATGGGGCCGAGGCGCTCAATCCCGATAACCTCATGTGCCGCGCGATTCGTGCGATCCGCGATGCCTGCGGCGAGGATATCGGCGTGCTGACCGATGTGGCGCTCGATCCCTATACCGCGCATGGGCAGGACGGGCTGATCGACGACAAGGGTTACGTCCAGAACGATGCTACGGTGGAAGTGCTGGTCGGCCAGGCGCTCAATCAGGCGGAGGCCGGGGCGGACATCATCGCACCATCCGACATGATGGACGGCCGCATCGGCTCGATTCGCGCCGCGCTGGAAGAAGGCGGCCATGCCAATGTCCAGATCATGTCCTACGCCGCCAAATATGCCAGCGCCTTCTACGGCCCGTTTCGCGATGCGGTGGGTTCCGGCGGGTTGCTGAAGGGCGACAAGAAAAGCTACCAGATGGACCCGGCCAATTCCGAGGAGGCCTTGCGCGAAGTGGCGCTGGACCTTGCCGAGGGCGCCGATAGCGTGATGGTGAAGCCGGGCCTGCCCTATCTCGACATCGTGCGGATGGTGAAGGACCATTTCCAGGTGCCCGTGTTCGCCTATCAGGTGAGCGGCGAATATGCGATGATTGAAGCCGCCGCTGCCGCGGGCGCGGGGGATCGTAACGCGCTGGTGCTGGAGACCCTTCTGGCCTTCAAACGCGCGGGTTGTTCGGGCGTGCTGACCTATCACGCCCCGCTTGCCGCGCGGCTGCTCCATGGCTGATTTCCGCCGGGAGACTGCACGGCTGGTCCTGCGCGACTGGAGCGGGGATGACGACTGGCAGGAATTCTTCCGTTATACGAACACGCCTGAAGTGATGCGCTGGCTGGGCGGCGTAATGGCTGCGGAAGCGATAGTGGCCCAGCGCAGCCGGGTGGAAAATTGCCGGGAACGCAACGGCCATTGCTTCTGGCTGGTCGAGCGCAAGGAAGACGGCGCAGTGCTGGGCTTCTGCGGCCTCAAGCGGACCGATGCTCCGGACAGCCCCTCGCTGGGCGAAATGGAAGTCGGCTGGCGCCTGCGCGAGGATGTCTGGGGGCAGGGTTATGCCAAGGAAGCCGCGCTGGCTTCGCTGGCCGCCGGCTTCGAGGCCTTCGGCGCCCAGGAAATTGTCGCGCTGACGGTGCTTGAGAACGCGCCCAGCTGGGGCTTGATGAAGCGGATCGGCATGCGCCGCCGCGAAGATCTCGATTTCATCGACCGGCGCCCGCAAGCGCCGTTTCGCGATACGATCGTCTATTCGATCGACCGCTCGCAATGGGAGGCCGCGCAATGAGCCGCAATGACGTCACGATCGTCGCCATCCATGGCAAGACGCCGAAGATTCACGATTCCGCCTTCATCGCCCCGGGCTGCCGGATCATCGGCGATGTGGAGATCGGGCCGGATGCGAGCATCTGGTACAATTGCGTCATCCGCGCAGACATAAACCGCATCGTAATCGGCGCGCGCAGCAATGTGCAGGATGGCACGGTGATCCATTGCGAAAGCCCCAGCCCGCGTCGCCCTGACGGTTTCCCGACCCTGATCGGGGAAGATGTGCTGATCGGCCATCTCGCCATGATCCATGGCTGCGTTCTGGAAGACCGGGCCTTTGTCGGCATGGGCGCGATCGTAATGGATGGCTGCCGGATCGGCTCTGACGCGATGCTGGCGGCGGGCGCGATGCTTACCCCGGGCAAGACCATGCCCGCGGGCCAGCTCTGGACCGGACGGCCCGCTGCCCATGCGCGCGACCTGCCCGATGTGGCGATTGCTGAAATGCGCGCGGGCGTTGCCCATTATGTCGAAAATGCCCGCCACCACGCAGCCGCGCTGAAAGATGGCGCGGCCTAAGGCCGAAGCCCCGCCAGCCGAGGCGATTCTCGCTTTGGCCGATGCCGATGGTCGGCTGGCGGTGAAGGTTACGCCGGGCGCGCGGGTGGAAATGCTCGAAATCGCGGACGGCAAGCTGGTGGTGAAAACCCGCGCCAAGCCGAAAGACGGGGAGGCGACGGATGCGGTGCTGGCGCTGATCGCCGGTGCATTGGGCATCGCCCGCAGCCGCGTGACTTTGCTGCGCGGGGCAACATCACGCGAGAAGCTGGTGCAGCTGAGCTAGGCTGTTCGGGTCAAGCTTCCGCCTGCTCGCCCATCCGCCCCATGGCGCGGGCCATCATGTCCAGCCGCTCGGAAAGCAGTCCGGCAACGTCTGCATCCTGCAATTCGGCATCGGCAATGGCGCGCTGCATGGCGTCGGCCCATTGCTCGGCGGTGTCGGCGGCGATGGGGAAGGCGGAATGCATGCTGACCATGCATTTGCCGGGATTTTCGTCGAACCAGTCGCGCGGGCCGCCGCTCCATCCGGTCAGGAAGCCGGCCAACGAACGGCGCATCGGCGCAAGGTCGGGCGCGTGCATGGCGCGCAATTCGGTATAGGCCGGATCGCTTTCCATCAGATCGTAGAAACGCGCCACGATCCGCATGATCGCATCCTGCCCGCCCAGCCGCTCATAGGCGCTGACGCGGGGTTCTTGGGGTGCGGCGGCCATGGGAATTCCTTCTCGGTCAGACTAATCCAGCCTGACCGTGGCGGGAAAATGAGGCGAGTGCTTTGACTCGCCTCAAATTTCCACACCGAAGGACAATATCAGTCCTCGCTGGCGCCTTCGTCGGCCTGCGGGGCAGGCTTTTTCCTGGGCGCTGCCTTCTTCGCGGAGGGGCGCTTACGCTTTTCCTCCTTGGGTGGGGCAGGAGTCAGCTCGAAATTGAGCCGGTCTTCCTTCACGCTCACATGCACTTCGCCGCCATGGACCAGCTTGCCGAACAGCAGTTCCTCCGCCAGCGGCTGCTTCACCTTGTCCTGGATCAGGCGAGACATCGGACGGGCGCCATAGAGCTTGTCATAGCCGCGCTTGCCCAGCCACTGGCGGGCATCCGAATCGAACTGGATGTGGACGTTCTGTTCGGCCAGCTGCAGCTCCAGCTGGAGGATGAACTTGTCCACCACCCGGCTGACCGTATCCTGGCCGAGATAGGCGAAGGGCACGATGGCATCCAGACGGTTGCGGAATTCGGGGCTGAACATTTTCTTCACCGCCTCGTCGCCCGCATCCTCCTTGGATACGTCGCCGAAACCGATACCCTGACGCGCCATGTCGGAAGCACCGGCATTGGTGGTCATGATCAGCACGACATTGCGGAAATCCACCGTCTTGCCGTGATGATCGGTCAGGCGGCCGTTATCCATCACCTGCAGTAATATATTGAACAGGTCGGGGTGGGCCTTCTCGATCTCGTCGAGCAGCAGGACGCTATGCGGCTGCTGGTCCACCGCATCGGTCAGCAACCCGCCCTGATCGTAACCGACATAGCCCGGAGGCGCGCCGATCAGCCGACTGACCGAGTGGCGCTCCATATATTCGGACATGTCGAAGCGCTGCAGCGGAATGCCCATGATGCTGGCAAGCTGGCGGGCCACTTCCGTCTTACCGACGCCGGTGGGGCCGGAGAACAGGAAGCTGCCGATCGGCTTGTCGGGATCGCGAAGCCCGGCGCGGCTGAGCTTCATCGCGGTGGAAAGCACCTCGATCGCCTTGTCCTGCCCGAAGACGACGCGCTTCAGATCCTTCTCGAGGCTTTCCAGTGCCTTCTTGTCGTCGGTGCTGACCGTCTTGGGCGGGATGCGCGCCATGGTGGCGATCACCGCCTCGATTTCCTTGGAGGTGATCTTCTTCTTCCGCTTGGACGGCGGCACCAGCATCTGCATCGCGCCGACTTCGTCGATCACGTCGATTGCCTTGTCGGGCAGCTTGCGGTCATTGATGTAGCGGGCTGAAAGCTCCACTGCGGTCTTGATCGCCTCGGGCGTGTACTTGACCTTGTGGTGTTCCTCGAAGGCCGTGCGCAGGCCGCGCAGGATCTTGATCGTGTCTTCCACCGTCGGCTCGTTCACGTCGATCTTCTGGAACCGGCGTAGCAGGGCGCGGTCCTTCTCGAAGTGGTTGCGGAATTCCTTGTAAGTGGTGGACCCGATGCAGCGGATCGTGCCGCCCGAAAGCGCGGGCTTGAGCAGGTTCGATGCATCCATCGCCCCGCCGCTGGTGGCGCCCGCACCGATCACCGTGTGGATCTCGTCAATGAACAGCACTGCGTGCGGCATCTTTTCCAGCTCGGAAACGACCTGCTTCAGGCGTTCCTCGAAATCGCCGCGATAGCGGGTGCCGGCCAGCAGCGCGCCCATGTCGAGCGAATAGATCACGGCCTTTTCCAGCACTTCGGGCACGTCGCCTTCCACGATCTTGCGCGCAAGGCCTTCGGCGATCGCTGTCTTGCCCACGCCCGGATCGCCCACATAGAGCGGGTTGTTCTTGGAGCGGCGGCACAGGATCTGGATCGTGCGGTCCACTTCCGGCCCGCGGCCGATCAGCGGATCGACCTTCCCGTCCAGCGCCTTCTGGTTGAGGTTCACCGTGAACTGGTCGAGCGCCGAATCCTTCTTGGATTTGTCGTTCTTTTCCTCGGCCTGCTGCTGCGGCTCTTCCGCGCCGCTGGGGCTGCGGCTCTCCACCTGGCGGCCGCCCTTGCCGATGCCGTGGCTGATATAGCTCACTGCATCCAGCCGGCTCATATCCTGCTGCTGCAGGAAATAGACCGCATAGCTGTCGCGTTCGGAAAACAGCGCCACCAGCACATTGGCGCCGGTCACCGTGTCCTTGCCCGAAGACTGGACATGCAGGATCGCACGCTGGATCACCCGCTGGAAACCGGCGGTGGGCTGGGGATCTGCCTCGTCCTCGGTCTTCAGCGACTGATATTCCTGATCGAGATATTGCTTCACCACTTCGGTCAGCTCGCCCAGGTCCACACCGCAGGCGGTCATCACTTCGGCGGCGTCCGGATCTTCCACCAGCGCCAGCAGCAAATGCTCCAGCGTCGCATATTCATGCGCGCGGTCGCTCGCATTCTGGAGCGCGTTGTGCAGCGTCTTTTCGAGGCTCTGGGCGAAACTGGGCATTCAGTGTTCTTTCGGTTGCGGAGGAAACCCTGCCACTAAGGGAAGGGGTAAAGGAACGAACTTGACCGAAGCTGTACGGCCTCGGACGCGGTTATTGCATGCTATATGGGGTGCCCCCGCCGGAATGGGAGGGGCAGGGCACATCACGTCGTCGCCTTGGGTTTGAACAGCGCATCGGCCGCGGCCCGGTGTGCGCCAGCCTTGTCGCGATGGGCTTTCACCCGCGCGATTTCAGCCTCCAGCAGGGCGATGCGATCGGCCAGTTCGTCAAGCGAATAGGTATCCAGGCTCTCCTTGAAGAGCTGGCTGGCTGCATCTCCGCGCCGTCTGGGGAGATCGTCTTCGTCCATTGCGGTGCAGCATCGCAATTGTCCGCGCTTTCTGTCAATGGGGTGGGTGATTGGCATGTGGAGTGTGGCCTGCGGGCCACGAGCCGGATTGGACACGATGGCGTCACTTCTCCCCGAAACGATGATTGCGATGGGCTTCGATTCTCCGGGCGGCCCGGACGTGCTGCGGGCGGAAACGCTGCCCGTCCCCCGGCCTGGCCCGGGGCAGGTGCTGATTCGCACCGCCTTTGCCGGGGTGAACCGGCCGGACGTGATCCAGCGCCAGGGCCATTATCCCCCGCCGCCCGGCGCCTCGCCGATTCCGGGGCTGGAGCTTGCCGGAACCATCGTGGCGGTGGGCGAAGGGGTGGAGCCGGAAATGCTCGGTCGCAAGGTTTGTGCCCTGGTGGCAGGCGGGGGCTATGCCGAATATTGCCTTGCCCATCATGGCCATTGTCTGCCCGTTCCGGCAGGGATGCCGCTGGCGCAAGCCGCCGCCCTGCCCGAAACGCTGTTCACCGTATGGCACAATGTCTTTGACCGCGGCTGGGCGTCCGAGGGCGAGACGCTGCTGGTCCATGGCGGAACAAGCGGCATCGGATCGATGGCGATCATGCTGGGCAGATTGTTTGGCCTCACTGTGATCACCACCTGCGGCAGCGAGGATAAATGTGAGGCCGCACGCGGCATCGGCGCGGATCTGGCGATCAATTATCGCGAGCGGGATTTCGTTGAGGAAGTACATGCTTTCACTGGCGGCAGGGGCGTGGAGGTGGTGCTGGACATGGTGGCCGGCAGCTATGTCCCGCGCAATCTGCGCTGCCTTGCGGAGGATGGCCGCCATGTGACCATCGCCGTGCTGGGTGGTGCGAAGGCGGAGATCAACATGGCGGCGCTGATGGTGCGCCGCGCGACGCTGACCGGATCGACGCTGCGCCCGCGTTCGGACGATTTCAAGGCGCTGCTGGCCCGCGAGATATCGGAGAATGTCTGGCCGCTGGTAGCCGAAGGCGCATTGCGGCCGGTGATGGACCGGATTTTCCCCCTGAGCGAAGTGGCCGCCGCCCATGCCCGGATGGAAGCGGGCGAGCATGTCGGCAAGATCGTGCTGGAGGTTTCCGATGGATGAGAAGCTGATCCTTCATGAAGATCCCGTCAGCGGCAATTGCTACAAAATTCGCCTCACTGCCGCGCTGCTCGGGCTGGAGTTGGAACGCCGCAGCTACGACATATTGAAGGGCGAGACGCGCACGCCCGAATTCCTCGCCAAAGTGAATGCCAACGGCCGCATTCCCGTGCTGCAGATCGGCCAGCGCTTCCTGCCCGAAAGCAATGCGGCCTGCTTCTTCCTGGCCGACGGCTCGCGGCTTGTGCCGGAAGACCGGTTCGACCGGGCGGACATGCTGCGCTGGATGTTCTTCGAGCAGTATAATCACGAACCCAACATCGCCACATTGCGCTTCTGGCTGACCTATGTGGGGCAGGGGAACCTTTCAGAACAGCAGCGGGGCCAGCTTTCCGCCAAGCGCATGGCGGGCGAGGCGGCGCTGGAACTGATGGACCGGCACCTTGGCGCGCAGGACTGGTTCGTGGGCAAGGCGCCTTCGCTCGCGGATATCGTGCTCTATGCCTATACCCATGTGGCGGAAGAAGGCGGCTTTGAACTGGGCGGCCTTGTCCATCTGTGCGCCTGGCTCGACAGGGTCGGAAACCTGCCCGGTTATGTGACGATGGAATGACGCTTAAAGTGTAAAGAGTCGCGGAACTGTCCCTGAACTGTGAATCGCCTGTAACAATTGGGACTCATATACGCAAAGCCAAGATCAGGCAGTTCAAGGGCATTGCCGAATGTTTGGCGAGCGCGACAATTTCAGTGACCACGGCAATGCCGTTTCAGCGTTTCCTCATTTCACAGTGAGCGAACCCAGCATCCCCGAACCTTCGGAAGAGGGGCGGCGACTTTATCGCACCATCTGGATTTCCGACGTTCACCTGGGAACCAAGGGCTGCAATGCCGAATTGCTGATCGACTTCCTCGACAATGTCGACAGCGAGACGATGTATCTTGTCGGCGACATCATCGATGGCTGGCGGCTGAAGAAGAAGTTCTACTGGCCCGCCACTCATAACGACATCGTCTGGCGTATCCTCAAGCGCGCCAAGCGGGGAACGCGAATCGTCTATATCCCCGGCAATCATGACGAGATGTTCCGCCAGTTCACCGGGCTGAACTTCGGCGGGGTCGAAATCCGCCGTGCGGCCTTTCACGATACGGCCGATGGCCGCCGCCTGATGGTGCTGCATGGCGATGAATTCGACGCCGTGATGCTCGCCCACCGCTGGCTGGCCTTCGTCGGAGACGCTGCCTACAACCTGCTGATGAGCGTCAACCGCCGCGTGAATGCAGTGCGTTCCCGGCTGGGCCTGCCTTACTGGTCGCTTTCCAAGATGGCCAAGCACAAGGTCAAGAACGCGGTCGAGTTCATTTCCCGCTATGAGGAGATCGTTGCGCGCGCCGCTGCCCAGAGGGGCGTGGACGGGGTGGTCTGCGGCCATATCCACACTGCCGAGTTCCGCATGTTCGACGGGATCGAATATTGGAACGATGGCGATTGGGTGGAAGGCTGCAATGCGCTGGTCGAACATTTCGACGGGCGCATGGAAATCCTTCACTGGCCCGATGAAATCGCCAAGCGCGATGCCGCCGAGGTCGAGCGTTCCGCCGCCGCCACCAGGCTGGCGGAAGCGGCCTGAGCGGCGCGGCGCGGAAAGGGCCTCTGCCCATGAGAATCGCCCTCATAACCGACGCCTGGGCTCCGCAGGTCAATGGTGTGGTCCGCACGCTTCAGGCCATCACCGAGATTCTCGCCCGCTGGGGGCACGAAGTGCTGGTGATCTCGCCGGATCAGTATCGTTCGGTTCCCTGCCCGTCCTATCCGGAGATTCGCCTGGCGCTGGCCAGCGGCCGCTCCGTGGGCGCGCGAATCGCGCGTTTTGCGCCGGATGCGGTGCATGTCGCCACCGAAGGTCCGCTGGGCCTTGCCGCGCGTAACCATTGCGTGGCGCGCGGAGTGCCCTTCACCACCGCCTATCACACGCATTTCCCGGAATATGTCGCCAAGCGCACCGGCCTGCCGGCGGAATGGTTCTGGTCCTATATCCGCTGGTTCCATCGCCACTCCGCCGGGATCATGGTGGCGACGGAGAGCGTGCGGCGCGATCTGCGTGCCCATGGCCTTGCCAATCTGCGCGAATGGAGCCGCGGCGTGGACCTTGAGGCCTTTGGCCCGGGAATCGAACCGCCCGACCTCTATTGGGATCTGCCGCGCCCGATTCAGCTTTATGTCGGCCGGGTCGCAGTCGAAAAGAACATCGAGGCGTTCCTGCGGACCGACGTGCCCGGATCGAAAGTGATAGTGGGCGATGGCCCGGCGCTGGCGCGCCTGCGGCAGGAATTCCCGGAAGCCCATTTCCTCGGCCGCCAGATGGGGGCGGAACTGGCCGCCTGCTATGCCGGCGCAGATGTATTCGTGTTTCCCAGCCGCACCGATACTTTCGGCCTGGTGATGATCGAGGCGCTGGCTTGCGGCACGCCCGTGGCAGCCTATCCGGTCACCGGCCCGGTTGACATCCTGACCCCCGCCAGTGGCGCGATGGACGAGAATCTGGACCTTGCCATTACCCGCGCGCTGGCGCTCGATCGGGAGGCCTGCCTTGCTCACGGACGGGGCTTCACCTGGGAAGCAAGTGCGCGCCAGTTCCTCGATGCGCTGGTCCGCCCTGCCGAATCGCCGCCCGAACCGGTGGCGCCGTCGCTTCACCCGGCAATTCCTCGAGCAGCCTGAACGCGCTCGCGCTTGCCCAATCGGGGGCAATGCCCTATCTAGGGCAGGCAAATGGCCGCTCCGAAAGGGGCGGCCCTTCTATTTTGGGCCCGCGAAGAGGCGGGCGGAGAGAAGACCATGTCCCAGTCCAAACCGCTCATGCCGCATGCCACGGCGTCTTGGCTCGTTGACAATACCGCGCTCGGCTTCGATCAGATTGCGGATTTCTGTGGCCTCCACATCCTGGAAGTGCAGGCCATGGCCGACGATCTTGCCAGCTCCAAATATACCGGGCGCGATCCGATCCATTCGGGGGAGCTGACCCATGACGAGATCGAGCGTGGGCAGGCCGATCCCAATTATGTGCTGAAGATGCAGAAGGCGCCGGTGCAGGTCAGCCGCACCAAGGGCCCGCGCTACACGCCGGTTTCCAAGCGGCAGGACAAGCCCGACGGCATCGCGTGGATCTTGCGCAATCACCCGGAAATCTCGGACGCGCAGGTTTCCAAGCTGATCGGCACCACCCGCAATACCATCGCCGCGATCCGCGACCGTTCGCATTGGAACATCCAGAACATCCAGGCGAAGGACCCGGTTACGCTGGGCCTGTGTTCGCAGCGGGAACTGGACGCCGTGGTCTCCAAGGCCGCCAAGAAGGCCGGGATCGAGACTGCCGCTCCGGCGGAATACAGCCCCACCGATGATCGTCAGGCCCTGATCGACGAATTGCGGGCCGAGCGTGAGGCGACCGTCAAGGCCGCCATCGAAGCGGCGCAGGAAGCCGAAGTCGAAGCATGGCTCGAGGCCAAGCGCGCTGCGGAAGCTGCCGAAGGCCAGCAGTGATCTTTGACTGACGTTACGGCATTCGTGCCGGGCGATTCGAAAACGCCTCCGGAGCCGATCCGGGGGCGTTTTTCTTTGCCCGCCAGCCTCTTCGCCAGCCCTATCCGCTTGCCTTGAATGGCTGTTTAAGTCACACTGATTTACATGGATGTCAGTAAGGCAGGGCCGCAAGCAGCCGCCCCGGACGATGCGTTTCGCCCGGCGGAGGCTTGCTACAACCATCCCTGTCCCTGGGAACTCGATCTCCCGCCGCTGACCATGCCCGAGATGCTGGAGCGTTCGGCCGCTGCCCATCCGGCGGCTACGCTCGTGGAATTCATGGGCAGGCGCTATTCCTATGCCGAAATCCTCACAGAGGCGCGGGCCTTTGCTGCCGGTCTGCAGGATCTGGGCATACAGAAGGGCGATCGGGTGGGCATGTTCCTGCCCAATGTGCCGATCTATGTTGCCGCCTATTTCGGGGCGATGATGGCGGGCGCCATCGCGGTGAATTTCTCGCCTCTCTACACGATCGAGGAATTGGGCGCGCAGGTGGCGGATTCGGGCACGCGGCTGCTGGTCACGCTGGACGTGCCGGCCCTGTTGCCCAGCGCCTGCCAGGTGCTCGACCAGTCTTCGCTCGAAACTCTGGTGGTCGGGCGGCTGGCCGATATGCTGCCGTGGCCCAAGGGGCTGGCGCTGAAGCTGTTCGGCCGCAAGAGCATCACGCCATTACCGCGCAGGCCCGATCTGATGGCCTGGAAAACGATGGTTTCTTCCCGCCCGCCTTCCCCGGTCGCGCTGGATGCGGAGAAGGACATCGCGCTGCTGCAATATTCGGGCGGCACTACCGGCGTGCCCAAGGGCGCCATGCTCAGCCACCAGAACCTCACCGCCAATGCGCGGCAGGTGGATGCGATCGATCCGTTCCGCGACGGGCCCGACATGATCATGGGCGTGCTGCCGCTGTTCCATGTCTTCGCCAACACCTGCGTGCTCAATCGCACGGTGGTGAAGGGCGGCTGCCTTTCGATGCTGCCGCGCTTCGATGCGGCGCAGGCGCTGAAAACGATGGAGCGGGTGGGCGCCACCGCCTTTCCCGGCGTGCCGACCATGTATCAGGCACTGCTTGACCATCCGCGTCTGAAGCAGACAGATTTCTCCCGCCTGCTGGTGTGCATTTCGGGCGGGGCCCCGCTGCCCGAGCCGCTGCATCTGCGTTTCGAGGAGGCGAGCGGCGCGCGGCTGGTGGAAGGCTATGGCCTGACCGAAAGCTCCGGCGTGGTCTCCACCAACCCTTATCAGGGGGAGAATCGCCACGGCACCATCGGCCAGCCTTTGCCCGAAACCCGCATCCGCCTGCTCGACAAGGAAGACCCTACCCGCGATGCGCCTCCGGGCGAACCGGGCGAGCTGGCCATCGCCGGGCCGCAGGTGATGCAAGGCTATTGGAACCGCCCCGAATCGGCCGATGCCGCCTTTGCCAGGCGCGAGGATGGGGTCTGGCTGCGCACGGGCGATATCGCCACGCTGGATCCGGATTTCTACATCCGCATCGTCGATCGCTCGAAGGACATGATCACCGTGGGCGGCTTCAAGGTCTTCCCCAGCCAGGTGGAAGATGTGCTGCTGCGCAATCCTTGCGTGAAGGAGGTGCTGGTGATTGCGGTGCCCGACGATTATCTGGGCGAGCGTCCTGCCGCTTTCGTCACGCTGAGCGATTGCACCGCACCGACCGATGGCGAAAAGCTGTGCAATTGGGCCAATGCCCATCTCGGCAAGCACGAGCGGCTCCAGCGCGTGGAAATCCGCGACGCCTTGCCCAAGACGCCTATCGGAAAGCTGGACCGTAAGGCCCTGCGCAGGGAAGTGCTGGGAGAAGGCTGAAGGCGGAGCTTTAGCGCTCCACCCGTTTCAGCTTCGGGCGGTCAGCCCGCCAGATGCAGCTTGGGGCCGCCTTCATCATCGGGGCCGTCGCTGTCGCCGGGCTTGGCGCCCTTGGCGGCCTGACCCGGAACGCGGTGCGAGAAGCGGCCGTCCACCTGGGCACCCTGTTCGATGGTCAGCGCATCGTAATTGACGTCGCCTTCAATGCGGGCAGTGCGCAGCACCACCAGTTCGCGCGCATGGATCGATCCGGTGACACGGCCTGAAAGGCGGGCGGTCTCGGCTTGGATCGAACCTTCGATCAGGCTCGATTCGCCCTGCACCAGCGAGGCGCAGGAGATATCGCCCTGCACCCGGCCGTCGACATGCAGGTCGGCGGTGGCGCTGATGTCGCCCTTGATGGTTACATCGGTGCCGATCACGGAAAAGGTCGCATTGCCGGTCATGGTCATCCTACCTTGCGGCTTTGCCGCTGCGGGCCGCGGCGGTTCCGCGGGCTTCTTCGAGAACATGGGGCGCAGCCTCCAGAAAGGGGCGCGGGTTCACCGCGCGGTCATTGATGCGCACCTCGAAATGCAGGTGCGGGCCGGTGGAGCGGCCGGAACTGCCGATGGCGCCGATCACATCGCCCGCTGCAACCATCTGCCCGGGCCGGGCGCGGAAGGCGGACATGTGAGCATAACGCGTCATCAGGCCATTACCATGGCTGATTTCCACTACATTTCCGTAACCCGACTTCTGGCCCACGAAGGTGATCCGGCCCCTGGCGGCGGCGTGGATGGGCGATCCGTAGCCGGCGCGGAAGTCCAGCCCGGCATGCATCGCGCCATGCCCGGTAAAGGGATCGCGGCGATAGCCGAAGCCCGACGAGATCGACCATTCGGCTGCCGGAAGCACCTGAGGGATGCCCTGCAGGCTGTTTTCCAGCGCCTCCATCCGCGCAAGGCTGAGGCCCATGCGTTCGAAGCGCGGGTCCAGCGAACCGTCGCGCTTTGTCGAGAGGAATTCCAGCGGGCCGCCCTGCGCGCTGCGCGAGGCGCGCATCATGGCTTCGGGGTTGAGGCCCAGCTTGCGCATGGCAGTGGCGGCGCGGGCGGAGCGCCGGTCGGCGTAAAGGGTAAGCTTTTCGACAAAGGCGAGCTGGCGCGCCTCGATCTGCGCGAGGCCGGCGGCTTCGGGGATCGCCATGCTGACCTTCTTGACGGTTTCCGCGGCTTCCTTGGAGGAATCGCTCACCGTATCCTTGTCGGAAACCTTGATATCGTCGAGCACGCCGTCGAGCGTCTGCTCGATGAATTCCTGGCGGCGGGTCAGCTCGTCGGCCGTATCGTCGAGATTTTCGCGATAGGCGGCAACGCGGCTTTCGGCGGATTCGATCTTGGCCTGGCGTTCTAGCAGATCCAGCCGGTCGCGCTGGGCGATGAGCTGGCCCACGGCCACGCTCACCATGGTGACGGCCCAGACCAGAAGGGCAAGCGCAACCGCGCCCGCGACTGTCATCTGCAGACGCGAGGAGAGCTTGATGAAGCGAACCTGGCCCTGGGACCGCATAAAAAATTCGCGGTCCGGGAACCAGGCTTGCAGCCTTGCCCGCAGCTTTGCGGCATCCGCCCTGATCAAGTTGACGACCCCGTTCCCGGTTCTTGGTATGGGCAGGTTGCTTACAGTGCTGCCGATAGCCGTCTATCGCGCGCGATGGGCTTAGGGGCAGTCCGGTGGAGTCACGCGATGAATCGTTGTGAGGCATAACGATTCTGGCGAGGAATCGGAAAACGAGCGGTTAACCATCCTGTCGGCCGTGGCGAATTGTCCCCGATTCGCTGCCGAATCGACTCGGTGACAAGCCCGGGCTCGAATGGTAGTGGCCCCTCCCATGGCTACGCAGCAAGATACCGACGCCCAATGTTCCGAACTCGTGGAGCGGCTCGCCCGCGCGGGCCGCGCGGCGCAGCGCGTGCTGGCGAGGAAGAGCGACGCGGAAAAATCCGCGGCGCTCAAGCTCGCCGCCGCTGCCCTGCGCGCGGCCGCGCCAGATGTGCTGGCCGCCAATGAGCGCGACGTTGCAGCGGGCGAGGCACGGGGCCTGACCGGTGCCATGCTTGACCGGCTGAAGCTGGATGCCGGGCGGCTGGAAGGCATTGCCTCGGCAGTGGAAGCCGTGGCCGATCTGCCCGATCCCGTCGGGCAGGTGATCGACAGTTCGGTGCCCGCAAACGGGCTTGAACTTTCGCGCGTGCGCATTCCCATCGGGCTGATCGGCATCATTTATGAAAGCCGCCCCAATGTGACTGCCGATGCCGCCGCCCTGTGCGTGCGCGCAGGCAATGCCGTGCTGCTGCGCGGCGGGAGCGAGGCGGTTCATTCCAATCGCGCGATCCATGCCGCGCTGGCCAAGGGGCTGGAGCAGGGCGGGATTCCCGCCGATGCAGTGCAACTGATGCCCACGCAGGATCGTGCCGCAGTGGGTGCCATGCTGCGCGCCGCCGGGTTGATCGACATGATCGTGCCGCGCGGGGGCAAGAGCCTGGTCGCGCGGGTTCAGGCCGAAGCGCGGGTGCCCGTGCTCGCCCATCTCGACGGCATCTGCCACACCTACATCCATTCTTCCGCCGATCCGGAAATGGCCCGCAGCGTGGCGCTCAACGCCAAGATGCGTCGCACCGGCATTTGCGGGGCGATGGAAACGCTGCTGATCGACGCGAATTTCCCCCGCGGGTCCGAGATCGTCGGCGCGCTGATCGATGCGGGCTGCGAAGTGCGTGGCGATGGCCGCGCTCGCGCGCTCGATCCGCGCATCGGCATTGCCAGCGCTAATGATTGGGACACCGAATATCTCGACGCGATCCTCTCGGTCGCGGTGGTGGACGGGCTCGATGCGGCGCTCGACCATATCGCGCGCCATTCCTCCGGCCACACCGATGCTATCATTGCGTCGGACGAGGCAGTGGCGGAACGCTTCCTCAATGAAGTCGACAGCGCCATCGTGATGGTCAACGCTTCCACCCAGTTCGCCGATGGCGGAGAATTCGGGCTGGGCGCGGAAATCGGCATTGCCACCGGCCGTCTCCATGCGCGCGGCCCGGTCGCGCTCGAAGGCCTGACCACCTATAAATGGGTGGCGCGGGGCAAGGGGCAGGTCCGCTCCTGAAAGGGTTTCGCCAAGGCGGGCGCGGAGCGTCCATGGCAGGGCCGCTAACCGGCCTGCTGGGGGGCAGCTTCAATCCTGCCCATCGCGGCCATCGCCGGATCAGCCTGTTCGCGCTGGAGGCGCTGGGGCTGGAAGAGCTGTGGTGGCTCGTCTCGCCGGGCAATCCGCTCAAGCCCGAAGCAGGCATGGCGCCGCTTTCCGCGCGAGTGAAATCGGCGCAACTGGCCGCACGCGGGGCGCCCATCCGGGTCACTGCGATCGAGCGGAAGATGGGCACGCGCTATACGATCGACACGCTGCGCGCGCTCCGCCGCCGCTATCCCCGCCGCCGGTTCGTCTGGCTGATGGGGGCGGACAATCTGGCCCAGTTTCACCGCTGGAAGGACTGGCGCGCCATCGCGCGGGAAATGCCGATTGCGGTGATCGCCCGCCCCGGCTATGATGCTGCTGCCTTCGCGAGCCCCGCGATGGTCTGGCTCAGGCGCTTCCGGGTTCCTGCCGCCAGCTTGAGAAACCGGGGTGAATGGAGCGCACCGGCGCTGATAGAATTGCGTTTTGATCCCGATCCGCGGTCGGCGACACTGATACGCCGCGCAGATCCTCATTGGGCCCGCCGCTTTTCGGGCGCGCCGCCATGGGATCAGGTGACGCATTGTCTCATTCAAGACCGATCCGGGGAGGTACGCGCATGAGGCGCCTGCCTCTCTTGCCGTTCCTTTCCCCTCTGATGGAGCATCATACGCTGCGATGAACCCCGCGCAGACCTCGCCGGCAACCGCCGGCACATCCCAGGCCCACCCCCTGCCCGCCACGGGCGGCAAGGTAGCCTCCGAAGCTGAGCAGCTTCACGCGCTCATCCTCCAATCCCTGGACGACGACCAGGCGCAGGACGTGATCTCGATTCCCCTCGAAGGGAAATCGAGCATTGCCGACCATATGGTGATCGGCTCCGGCCGCTCGACCCGCCAGGTGGCGTCCATGGCCCAGAAACTGGCCGAGCGGATCAAGGCAGCGGGCTTCGGCTCCGCCCGGATCGAAGGCCTGCCGGCCGCCGATTGGGTGCTGATTGATGCGGGCGACGTGGTGGTGCATCTGTTCCGCCCCGAAGTGCGCAGCTTCTACAATCTCGAACGCATGTGGGCCTTCGGCGACGCGCCGCCGGTTCCGGTCGGGCAAGCCTGACCTGTAAGGGCAGGCGCAGGGGGAATTTTCCATGCGCCTGCATGTGATCGCGCGCGGCAAGATCGGGCGTTCGCCCGAGGCGGAACTGGTCGCGCGCTATGAAAAGCGCATCCAATGGCCGCTGAAGCTCACCGAGCTTCCGGAAACCGGCGGCAATATTCCCGATCCGCTCACCCCCTGCCGCACCGTGCTGCTGGATGAGCGCGGCAAACAGCTGTCGTCGGAAGAATTCGCCACGCTGCTGGGGCGCTGGCGCGACGATGGCGTGCGCGAGGCTCGCTTCGTGCTGGGCGCGGCGGATGGGCATGGCGATGCCGCGCGAAGGGAGGCGGACCTGCTGCTGCCTTCGGGCAGGCCACCTGGCCGCATCTTCTGGCCCGCGCCATGCTGATGGAACAGCTCTTCCGCGCTACATCGATCCTTGCGGGCCATCCCTATCATCGGGCAGGCTAGCGCCATGCGATTGCGCCCCCGCCATATCCTTGCCCCGCTGCTGCTGGCGGCCCTGCTTTCGGCGGGCGCCTCGGCCCCAGCGCGATGCAGGCTTTGCCAGCGTGGACGAGACGCGGCAGGCCATCGCCCGCGCGTTGAAAGATCGCCAGTCCGCCGAAGCCCGGGCCAGGGCGTTGGAGGCGCAGGCCGCCCGTGCGGGGGAGGCCGTGGAAAAGACCGCGCAGCAGGCCGCCGCGCTTGCCGCGCGCATTCAGGAATCGGAAGCGACCATTGCCGTTGCCGAGGCAAACCTCGCCCTGATCGACCGCCAGCGCCGCGCGCTCGCCGCCAGGCTGGCGGAGCGGCAGAAGCCGGTGGTGCGGCTTACGGCGGCCTTGCAGCGATTCTCCCCGCCGCCCGCTTGCCTTGTCGGTCATGCGGCCGGGATCGGTGAAGGAAATGGTCTATCTGCGCGCCATGCTGGGCTCCACCGTGCCCGAAGTGCAGCGCCGCACGGCGGCCTTGCGGGGCGAGATTGCGCGCGGCAAGGCACTTCAGCGGCAGGCGCAGCGCGCGCTTGCCTCTCTGCGCGACAGCGAGAGCCAGCTTGAATCCCGGCGCAAGGAACTGGCCGCTCTCGAAACCCGCCAGCGGCTCAATGCCCGGCGCGCCAGCGGCGATGCCGCGCGCGAGACCGACCGGGCACTGGCCCTTGCCGAACAGGCGCGCGATCTCGACAGTCTGGTGGCGCAGCTCGATGCGGCGGGCAGCCTGCGCGAACAGCTCGCCGCCTTGCCCGGGCCGATCATCCGCCCGCCGCGCCCCAGCGAATCGCGCGTCCTTGCGACGGAGACCCAGGCCCCCGGCGCTCGCCGCGCTCCGGCCGGATATCAGCTCCCCGTGGCGGGGCGGACCATATCGGGCTTCGGCGCGCCGACTTCGGGCGGCGGAATCAGCCAGGGTATCGCGCTTGCCCCGCGCGGCGGCGCGCAGGTGGTTTGCCCCGCAGCCGGGCGTGTGGCCTTTGCCGGGCCCTATCGCGGCTATGGCAGGATCGCGATTATCGAGCATGAGGGCGGCTGGACCACTTTGGTCACCGGTATGGCGCGAGTGGATGTGGCCGTCGGCCAGCAGCTGGTGCGCGGCGCCCCGCTGGGCATCGCGGCCCCGGCGCGCCCGCTGGTGACGCTGGAATTGCGGCGCGACGGCATGCCGGTCAATCCGCTGGAATTTCTTGGCTAGGCCCGCCACCACTGGAAAATTCGTCCTTACGCCCTCATCTGGCGTTAAGCTGCCGCGCGCGATACAAGCGCGCCGAAACGTGCCCGCCGCACGCGTGTTCAAGGTGCCTTTGTAATGAAATTCGTCCCGCTTTTCCGATCTGTCGCCCTGCTAACGGCGGTGGCACTGCTTCCGGCCGGCACGGCCGGTCTTGCGCAGGTGGAAGGCCGCGCCGCCCCGGAATTCGGAAAGCTGTTTGCCGTCTATCAGCGGATCAAGGCCGCCTATGTCGATCCGGTGGATGACGATGTGCTGATCAAGGGCGCGATCAACGGGATGCTGGGCGCGCTCGATCCCCATTCCTCCTATCTCGATGGAGAGGCGCTGAAGCGGCTCGATACGCTGATCGACGGCAATTACGAAGGGCTGGGCATTTCCGTCGGCATGGATGACGGGGCGGTGAAGATCATTTCGCCGATGAAGGGCAGCCCGGCCGAAAAGGCGGGGCTGAAGGCGGGCGATTACATCACCCATATCGAAGGCAAGCTGATCTTCGGCCAGACGCTGGACGAAGCGGTAGCCCAGATGCGCGGCCCGGCCGATACCAGCGTGCGCCTGACCATCTTCCGCGCCGGGCGCGAAGAACCGTTCGACGTGACCGTTATGCGCGGCGTGATCGAGCTGGAACCGGTGACCTACAAGCTGGAAGATGGCGGGATCGGTGTGATTTCGGTCAACGAATTCTCCAAGGACGTGGGCAAGGACGTGCGCGGTGCGATTGCCGCCTTGCGCAAGGAAGCGGGCGGGCGGATCAACGGGCTGGTGCTCGATCTGCGCTCCAACCCCGGCGGTTCGCTGGACGAGGCAGTGGCCCTTTCGGACCTGTTCCTCACCAAGGGGCAGATCGTTTCGCAGCGCGGCCGCAACAAGAACGAGAATATCTCCTTCGATGCGGAAACCGTGTTCCCCGGCGATGTCGTTCCCAAGATGCCGCTGATCGTGCTGATCGATGTCGGCTCGGCCTCGGCCTCCGAAATCGTCGCCGGTGCGCTGCAGGACCAGCATCGTGCGCTGGTCATGGGCGAAACCAGCTTCGGCAAGGGCAGCGTGCAGACGCTGATGCCGCTGACCCGCGACAGCGCGATCAAGCTGACCACTGCGCGCTATTACACGCCTTCGGGCCGTTCGGTGCAGGAAGGCGGGATCGAACCCGATATCCGCGTGCCGCAGCTGTCCGATCCCGATGCTGCCAAGCGTGCCAAATTCGCCCTGCGCGAATCCGATCTGCGCAAGCATCTGATCAACGAGGTGGACCTCGACGACAAGCAGCTGGAGCAGGACAAGGATATCGATCCGCGCTTCAAGATGACGCCGGAAGAACTTGAGGCCAAGGGCATCAAGGACTTCCAGCTCTATTACGCGCTGTCCACCCTGCGCCGCACCACCGGTAGCGCCATGGCGCTGCGGCCCTAAGCGCGGCGAGGGGGCAGGCGATGGCGACGGATAAATCCCTCGGGCAGGCCCATGCACTGGCGCTGGGCGTTCCGCTGGCGCTGCTGGCGGGGGCCTATATCTCCGAATATGGCTTCGGCCTCTATCCGTGCGAGATGTGCTGGTGGCAGCGTTATGCCCATTTCGCGGCCATCGCGCTGGGTCTTGCCGCCTTCGTCCTCCCGCCCAGACGGCTGTGGGTGGCGCTTGCGGCGCTGGCCGTATTGGTATCGGGGCTGATCGGCGCCTATCACGCCGGGGTGGAATATGGCTGGTGGGAAGGCTTCACTACCTGCACCACCACCGATTTCAGCGGCGGCGGCGATCCGCTGGAGGCGATCATGGCGGCCCCGATCATTCGCTGCGACGTGGCCCAATGGGAGCTGTTCGGCATCTCGCTGGCAGGGTACAACTTCGCCATCTCCACTGCCGGGGCGATTGCCGCCCTGTTGCTGCTGCGCAGGAAGCCTGCCTGATGGTCGATACGAAGCGCATGATCCGGGTCGATCAGGCCGGCGAATATGGCGCCACGCGCATCTATGCCGGGCAGCTCGCCGTTCTGGGCGAGCGCGGCCCTCATGCCACCGAGATTCGCGCCATGGCCGCGCAGGAAGACGATCACCTCGCCCGTTTCAACGCCATGCTGGCCGAGCGCGGCGTGCGCCCCACGGCGCTGCAGCCCTTCTGGTCGGTGGCCGGCTTCGCGCTGGGCGCGGCCACCGCGCTGATCGGGCCGGAAGCCGCCATGGCCTGCACCGCCGCAGTCGAGGAAGAGATCGACCGGCACTATACCAGCCAGCTGGAAGAGCTGGCGCGCGATGGCGACGATCCCGAACTCGCCGCCGTGATCGAGGATTTCCGGGAGGATGAGCGCGAACATCGCGACACGGCCCTTGCTGCCGGGGCCGAGCGGGCGCCCGCCTATCCGCTCCTTTCCGGCGCGATCCGGCTCGGCTGCAAGCTGGCCATCCGCCTGTCCGAAAGGATCTGAGGCGCGAAGGGCCGGGGACTTGCGGCCGTTATTGCTTCAGATCATGTTCAGTGCCTGCCATGCCCTATAGGGCGAATGCGAATTGCCTGCGGCCACGGCCGCATCGGAGGACGAGATGAAACGCCTTACCCTTGCCGCCTTTGCCCTTCCCGCCCTGCTGCTTGCCGGCACTGGCCCGGCTTTCGCGCAGGAAGGCCCCATCGAAGTGGCGGGGGAGAAGGTGAATCAGCTGATCGTCTATGGCGACGATCCCTGCCCCGCCTCCGTGGGCAATGAAATCACCGTCTGCGCCCGCAAATCCGAGAATGAACGCTATCGCATTCCCGAATCGCTGCGCGAAAGTTCCTCGCCCGCCAATGAAGCCTGGGCAAACCGGGTGGAAGCCTATGAGACCGTGGGCGCCTTCGGCACCATGTCCTGCTCGCCTTCCGGCTATGGTGGATGGACGGGCTGTACTTCGCAGCTGATCGACGCGGCCTATAAGGAAAAGCACGGCAGTTCGGATATCCGCTTCAGCCAGCTGATCGAGGAAGCACGCGCCAAGCGGCTTGAGACTGTCGATGCCGATGCCGCCGCCGAACAGGCGCGGGTCGAAGTGCTCGAAAAGGAATATGAGGCCCGGCTGAAGGCGGAACGTGATGCGCCCCTGCCCGGTGAGGAACCTGCCACGGAAGGCGGCGAGTAAGCCACGCTGCGGGTTTTTTGAAAATGCACCTTAACCATTGAAGGGCTAAGGGGCGGGCCATGCAAGGCGCGCAACGCATCCTCACTGTCTTCGGCACACGGCCCGAAGCGATCAAGCTCTTTCCCCTGGTCCACGCGCTGGCGGCGGACAGCCGCTTCGTGTCGCGGGTCTGCGTCACGGGGCAGCATCGCGGGATGCTGGATCAGGTGCTGGAGATTTCGGGTGTCGTGCCCGATCACGACCTGGACCTGATGCAGCCTGACCAGACGCTGGATTCGCTCACGGCCGCGCTGCTCACGGGAATCGGCAAGGTGCTCGATGCCGAAAAGCCGGATTGGGTGGTGGTGCAGGGCGATACGGCCACGGCCATGGCGGGCGCGCTGGCGGCCTATTATCGCAAGATCCCCGTCTGCCATGTCGAGGCGGGTCTGCGCAGCGGTAATATCCACCATCCCTGGCCGGAAGAGGTCAACCGCAAGATCATCGGCACGATCGCGGCGCTCCATTGCGCCCCCACTGAGACTTCGGCGAAGGCCCTGCTGGCGGAGAATGTCGATCCGGCCACGGTGCATGTCACAGGCAACACGGTGATCGATGCGCTGTACTGGATCACGCGCCGGATCGAAGCGGACCCGGCGCTGGCCGGTGGCCTTGCCGATCTGGCGGAGCGTTTTTCGGGCAAAAGGATCAT
The DNA here is from genome assembly GCA_963662855.2 of uncultured Caenibius sp. GTDB lineage: Bacteria > Pseudomonadota > Alphaproteobacteria > Sphingomonadales > Sphingomonadaceae > Andeanibacterium. Next base: position 89,304 of record CAXXWL010000002.1, on the reverse strand, counting down.
CGGCGTCACCAGCCACCGGCGCGAGAATTTCGGCGAAGGGATGCGCTCCATTGCCGATGCGATCCGCCGGATCGCCGCGCGGCCGGATGTGGCGGTGATCTATCCCGTCCACCTCAACCCCAATGTCCGTTCCGTGATGCAGGCCGAACTGGCCGGGCTGGACAATGTCGCGCTGATCGAACCGCTGGATTACCCGCATTTCGCCCGGCTGATCGACATGGCCTTTCTGCTGCTCACCGACAGCGGCGGAGTGCAGGAAGAGGCGCCCGCGTTGGGCAAGCCGGTGCTGGTGATGCGCGAGACGACCGAACGCCCCGAAGGGGTGGAAGCGGGCACGGCCAGGCTCGTCGGCACCGATGCGGACCGGATCGTGGCCGAGACCTTCCGCCTGCTGGACGATGAAGCCGCCTATGCCGCCATGGCCCGGGCGCATAATCCCTTCGGTGACGGGAACAGCGCGGCGCGGATCGCGGACCTGCTCGCCGCGCGCGACCGATAGGCATCGTTACCTCAATCTTTACCCTTCCGGGAGCAAAGCACTCGCGCGTCAAGCGAGGGAATCCGGATGCGTTCGAGTGAAGCACCTGCAGTCTGTATCGTCGGCCTTGGTTATATCGGCCTGCCCACTGCGGCAGTGATCGCGCGTTCCGGCATGAAGGTGCTGGGCGTCGATATTTCGCAAAAGGTCGTCGAAACGATCAATCGCGGGGAAATCCATATCGAGGAAGTCGATCTGGATGCGCTGGTGCAGGCCGTGGTGCGCAATGGCATGCTGCGCGCATCCACTTCGGTGGAGCCTTCGGACGTCTTCGTTATCGCCGTGCCCACGCCCTTCGAGAAGGACGGGCACCACACGCCCGACATTTCCTATGTGCTGGCCGCCACGCGCGAAGTGGCGAAGGTGCTGAAGCCCGGCGACACGGTGATTCTCGAATCGACTTCGCCCGTCGGCACGACCGAGCAGATGCGCGATGTGATCGCGGCGGAACGGCCGGAACTGAAGCTGCCCGGCCTTGCGCGCGGCGGGGCGGATATCGCCATCGCCTATTGCCCGGAACGGGTGCTGCCGGGGAAGATCCTCGAAGAGCTGATCCATAATGACCGTTCGATCGGCGGCCTCACGCCGGAATGCGCGGAACGGGCGGCTGCCTTCTATCAGCGCTTCGTGCGCGGGGATTGCATCACCACCGATGCGCGCAGCGCGGAAATGACCAAGCTGGTCGAAAATGCCTATCGCGACGTCAACATCGCCTTTGCCAACGAGCTTTCGATCGTGGCCGATGCCATGGGGCTGGATGTGTGGGAAGTGATCCGGCTGGCCAACCGGCATCCGCGCGTGAACATCCTGCAGCCCGGACCGGGCGTGGGCGGGCACTGCATCGCGGTGGACCCGTGGTTCATCGTCCATGGCGCGCGCGAACAGACGCCGCTGATCCAGACCGCGCGGGGGGTGAATGACGGCAAGATCCGCCATGTGATCGCCCGCGCTTCCGCGCTGGTGGATGCCGCGCCGGGCGAGAAGATCGCCTGCCTCGGCCTGGCGTTCAAAGCCAATATCGACGATTTCCGCGAAAGCCCGGCCCGGCTGGTCTCAGCTACTCTGGCGCGCAAATATGGCTCGCGCATCCATGTGGTGGAACCGCATACGCCGGAACTGCCCATCGAATATACCGGCACCGGCGCCACCAAGATCGATCTCGAAACCGCGCTGGCCACTTGCGGCGTGCTGATCGTGCTGGTGGATCACGATGCGTTCCGGACCGTTCCGCTCGAAAAGCGGATCGGCAAGCGGGTGTACGATACGCGCGGCATCTGGCCCGATCAGCCCGATCCCTTTGCGGCAGCGGAAGAACAGCCCGAACGGCTGGCGGGATAAGCGCCCTCAGCCGCCGGGGAAGCGTTCGAACTCCGGCATTTCGCCCAGCATCGCCATCCAGGGCAGCCGTTCGGCGCATTGGATATGCGCGCCCGGCGCAAGTTCGCCCGCATCGTCCAGCGTGGCGGATTGCACATCTACCAGCCCGGGCAGCATGGCTTCGTTGCGATAGAACAGGCCGGTGCCGCAATGGGGGCAGAACTGGCGCACCGCGCCATTCTTGCCCTCATAGGTGGAAAGCTCACCCGAAAGCAGGTGGAGCTGGGTTTCCTGTACTGCCAGCCATGCCACCATCGGCGCACCGGCCGATGCGCGGCAATCCGCGCAATGGCACAGCGCGTGATGCACCGGCTCGCCCTCTATCTCGTATCGCACTTTGCCGCATTGGCATCCGCCCTGGCGCATGGTCGCTCTCCCTCGATTCGCGATACGGAACATATCACGAACGAAGGGGCTGTCCAATGCCCCCGCGACGGGGCCCGGGAAGGCTCAGACGAGCGAGATGTCCGGCGCGTCCACCTGCTTCATGCCGACGACATTATAGCCCGAATCGACATGGTGGATCTCCCCGGTCACACCCGAGGACAGGTCCGACAGCATGTAGAGGCCCGCACCGCCCACATCTTCGATGGTGACATTGCGGCGCAGCGGCGAATTATATTCGTTCCACTTCAGGATGTAGCGGAAATCGCCGATGCCGCTGGCGGCCAAGGTCTTGATCGGGCCGGCCGAAATGGCGTTCACCCGGATATTGTCCGGCCCCAGATCGTTGGCGAGATATTTCACGCTGGTTTCCAGCGCCGCCTTGGCCACGCCCATCACATTGTAATGCGGCACGACCTTTTCTGCGCCGTAATAGGTAAGGGTGAGGATCGATCCGCCGCCTTCTTCCTTGGCGCGCATCATTTCGGCCGCCCGCTGCGCCACGGCGACGAGGCTGTAGGCCGAGATGTTCATCGTCATCAGGAAATTGTCGAGGCTGGTGTCCACGAACCTGCCGCGCAGTTCGTTCTTGTCGGAAAAGCCGATCGCGTGGACCACGAAATCGATCGTGTCCCAGCGGCTTTTCAGCCTGTCGAACGCCGTGTCGAGCGCTTCCATGCTGGAAACGTCGCAATCGAACAGGAAGTCCGAACCCAGGCTTTCGGCCAGCGGCCGCACACGCTTTTCAAGGGCTTCGCCCTGATAGGAAAACGCCATTTCAGCGCCTTGTTCATGGAGCTTCTGCGCAATGCCCCAGGCCAGCGACTTGTCATTTGCCAGCCCCATGATGAGGCCGCGTTTTCCTGCCATCAGACCGCTCATCGGGTCTTGTCCTTCCTTCTCGGCCCACAAGGGAGCCGGCCACCGTAAGTCACTCTGGGCCTTCCTCTTCCGGCGTCCGCGCAAGCGCGGCGTTGAGTTCGGCTCCGGCGACCACTCCTAAGCCGACCAGCCAGAAAAAGAAAAGTGCGATCATGATCCCGGCCAGCCCGCCATAGGTGAGCGAGTAGGAAAAAAGCGAGCGCAGCAGCGGCGGAAAGGCCAGGGTCACCCCCACCCACCACACACTAACCAGCAGCGCGCCGGGCCATTTGGGATAGAACCGTCCGCGATAGGCCGGCGGGGTCAGCGTGATGAACAGCATGAAGATCGAAAAATAGACCGCCAGCGCGGGCACCGCGCGGGAATAGACCAGCCCGTCCAGCGCATCGGCCAGCTGCGGCGCCCATGCGTCGATCGCTTCCTCCACCGCGCCGATCGCCACTTGCGCAACCAGTGCCAGAAGCAGCAGCACCACCGCGCCCATGATCAGGCCGGTGGAAATCAGCCGGTGGCGCAGGAAGCCTCTTGTGTGCTGCGTGCCATAGGCGCGGCGCAGGATGTCGCGGATCGTTTCGATCAGGCTGCCCACGGTCCACAGGGCGAAGATCGCCCCCGCCCACAGCAGCCACCCACTACGCGAAGCGATCGCATCGCGGGCGGCCGGTACGATCACATTGGCGACATTGGGGGGAAGGGCGGCCTGCAAGGCGCGCACCGCGGCCAGCTGGTCGTCCGTCTCGCCCACCGCCGTGAACACTGCCGCGCCCAGGATGAAGAAGGGAAAGATCGCCAGCGCCGTGAGATAGGCGAGGTTGCCGGCATGGATGAAGCCATCGTTCCATGTGCCCAGCGCCACCCGGCGGGCGACGACATACAGGCGGGAATGACCCTTCTCGCCCGCCAGCAGCGGCTGATGTGCCACGCGGCGGGCCTCGGGCGAAAAGTCGGGAACCGGCAGGTCTTCGGGCGCGGCCTGCCCGCTTCGCTTCCCGTGGGGTGTCATCAGGGCTTGAGCCTTGCCCGCACGTCACGCGCATCGCGCCAGCCTTCCAGCCGGCGCAGAAGATCCTCGTCATGTTCGGGCAGGTCCACCTGCAGCGTCACCAGCTGATCGCCGCGACCGCCGCCCTTGGTGTGGAAGCCTTTGCCCTTCAGGCGCAGCACCTTGCCCGATCCGCTACCCGGCGCGACAGTAAGCATCACTGCCCCGTCCACCGTGGGCACCTTCACCTTGGCGCCGTTCAGCGCCTCGTCCAGCGTAACGGGCAGGTCGATACGCACATCCATGCCTTCGCGGCGGAAGAAGGGATGCGGTTCGATGGTGATCGTCACCAGCGCGTCGCCCGGGCCGCCCGGGCCCTGCTCGCCCTTGCCCTTGAGGCGCATCTGCGTGCCCTCTTCCACCCCGGCGGGCAGCTTGAGGTCAATCGTCTTGCCGTCGGAAAGGGTGATGCGCTGGTCCTTGCCCGCTGCGGCATCCACGAAGGGAACTTTCAGGCGATATTGCACATTGGCGCCGGGCTGGGGCGGGCGCCGCGCGCCGCCGAAGCCCGATGGGCCGCCGCGCGCACCGAAGGGCGATGCGCCCCCGGCGCGGCCGCCGAACAGCCCTTCGAAAATATCGCCCAGATCCACGCCTTCATCGCCGAAGCCCTGAAAATCCTGCGCCGAATAGCCACGCCCGCCGCCTCCGCCCGGGCGGAAGCCGCCGCCGCCGAATCCGCCTGCCCCGAAAGGCATGGCCGGATTGCCGTCCGCATCGATCTCGCCCCGGTCGAACTGGGCGCGCTTGTCCTTGTCGGACAGCAGATCATAGGCACGGGTCACTTCGGAGAAACGCTCCGTAGCCTTGGGATTGTCCTTGTTCTTGTCGGGGTGGAGTTCCTTGGCGAGCTTGCGATAGGCAGATTTGATCTCCTTCTCGCTAGCGCTGCGCGCCACGCCCAATGTCGTATAAGGGTCAGCCATGGTGTGTTAGCTAGGTAATGCAACGAGAAGGCGCAAGCGCCGCTCTTTCCTACAGCGCATTAGCGGCTTAGTGGACAAGGAATGATGACAGGCCTCAGACTTTCCGGCACCCGGCTTCGGCGGGTGGAAGGGGCGGGAATTTCGCCTCTATTGGTGCCTGTAACATGTGTAACACCTGTGAGGAACGAAGCGTGAAAGCTGAACAGGACGCGATCCCCGATACCGATCCCTTCGCGCTCTTCGATGGCTGGTATGCCGATGCGCGGGCCAGCGAACCCAATGATTCGAACGCCATGGCGCTCGCCACCGCCACTCCGGCTGGCGTACCTTCGGTGCGCATGGTGCTGCTGAAGGGCTGGGGCGCCGATCTGGGCGGCTTTGTGTTCTACACCAATGCGCAGAGCCGCAAGGGCGGCGAAATCCTCGCCAATCCGGTGGCGGCGCTGCTGTTCCACTGGAAAAGCCTTCGGCGCCAGATTCGCATCGAAGGCCCGCTCACCGAAGTGAGCGGGCAAATGGCGGATGATTATTTCCATTCGCGCCCGCGCGTTTCGCAGATCGGCTCAGCCGCGTCCGACCAGTCCAGCCCGCTCGATTCGCGCCACACCTATCTTGCCCGGGTGGCGGAAATCTCTGCGCTTTATCCGGAAGGTACGGAAATCCCGCGTCCGCCGCACTGGACGGGCTTCCTGCTGAAGCCGCGCGCGATCGAATTCTGGATCGACCGGCCCAACCGCCTCCACGAACGCCGCCGCTTCGTGCGGGCGCAGGATGGCGGCTGGGCAAGCTGCCTGCTCTATCCGTGAGTGGCTATACGCCCGCCCATGCGAAGCTGACCCGCAGCGCGGCCTATGCCTCGATCGGGGTGGCGCTGCTGCTGGTGCTGCTGAAGGTATGGGCCACCGCGCTCACCGGCTCCACCGCCATGCTGGGAAGCCTGGCGGATACGACGCTGGATCTGATTGCCAGCATCGCCACTCTGGCCGGCGTGTGGATCGCGGCCATGCCGGCGGATGAGGATCACCGCTTCGGCCATGGCAAGGCGGAGGCGTTGGCGGCGATGCTGCAGGTGGTGCTGATCGCGCTTTCGGCGGCTGGTATCCTGTTCCGCGCCATCGGGCAGTTCCTGGCCGGCGCCCGTACCGAGGCGGCGGAGGAAGGGATTGCGGTCTCGCTCGTGGCCATGGTCGCCACCTTTGCCCTGCTAGCTTGGCAACGGCATGTGATTCGCAAGACCGGCAGCATCGCGATCTCGACCGATCATCTGCATTACAAATCCGATCTGGTGCTCAATCTGGCGGTGATCGCGGCGCTGGTGCTCGATCATTTCGCCCGTCTCAGGGGGGCGGACGCCCTGTTCGGCATCGCCATTGCCCTGTGGCTTGCCTGGGGTGCATGGCGCGCCTCGACCGAGGCGATCGACCAGATCATGGACCGTGAATGGCCCGAATGGCGGCGCAGGGAATTCCTGGCCGTCGTCGCCCGCCATCCCGCGCTGCGCGGGGTGCACGATCTGCGCACCCGCACCAGCGGCGCGCATGATTTCGCGCAGTTCCATGCCTCGGTCGATCCGGAGATGACTGTCGCCGAAGCGCACCGGGTGATGGACGAGATCGAGGAAGAGCTGGAGCGCGCGTTCCCCGGCGTCGAAGTGCTGATCCATCCCGACCCGGAAGGGCTTGTGAATGAAGACGGCACGGGGGCGGAAGAATTGCTGCCCGAATTGGGCGAGCGCAAGGAAGGCTGAGCGGCCGTCAGTTGCGGACGGGGAACAGCGCCACCACATCGCCCAGCGCAGCCACCAGCGGATCGCGAATCGTATCGTCCGTCTTGCCCAGGCGCACCAATGTGAGCCCCTGCCGGGGCGAGACCATCACATATTGGCCGAGATGGCCGACCATGGAGAACAGATCGCCCGGGCCGCGATCGGCGAACAGCACGTTGCGATCCGTGCCGGATGGGCGGTTGAGCCAGGTCTGCGCGCCGTAATCGGGTGAGCGTGGGCTGGGCGTGGTCATGAAGGCGATCCAGCTCTTGGGCACCAGCTGCGCGCCCTTCACCGCGCCTTCGTGGCGCAGGAATTCGCCGAAGCGCGCCCAGTCGCGCGCGGTGCCGTGGATCAGGCTGCCGCCGATCAGCGTGCCGGCCCGGTCATATTCCGGCACCATGGAATACATGCCCAGCGGCACGAAGATGCGGGCCCTGAGATATTCATCCACCGCCTTGCGCCGCATTTCGGGATCGGTGCTGTCGGTCAGAACCCTTGCAGCGATATCGGCCAGAATCACGGTGGTATTGGTGGAATATTCGAACTTCGATCCGGGTTTCGCCTCCAGCGGCTGGGCTTCCGCCCAGGCGGCCATATCGTCGCGCCCCTGGAGGAACAGCATCTTCACCGTGTCGGCATCCTGGGCCGGTTCGGTCGATTCGGTGTGGCGCAATCCGCTGCGCATCTGCAGCAGCTGGCGCAGGGTGATTTCCCCGCGCGGATCGCCCGGGCGGCGCCAGTTGGGGATCGGCGGCGTCTCGTCCAGCTGCAGCTTGCCGTCGGCCACCAGCATTCCGATCATCACGCCGGTGACGGTCTTGGCCATGGACCAGCTGATGAAGCGCGTTTCCTCGCCATAATTGTCGGCATAACGCTCGGCCACGATCCGGCCATTGTGCATCACCAGCACGGCGCGGGTCTCACCCATGCCTTGCCCGGTAAAGAGATGATCGATCCGCCGGGCGAGATCCTCTCGCGGGGCACCTGGATCGGCGACCACTGCATCCAGCGCGGCATCGCTCAGCGGAGGAGGCGCTGCGGCTTCGCCAGTCCCGCCGCCGCATGCGGCCAGAGCCAGTAGCGGGGCTGGCAGCAGGGCGAGCGAGGCGATAGAGAGGAACGGCCGCTTCATGGCGTGTGCTTCTCTCGGTCAGTTGGGGATCAATGGCAACCGCAAAACCCGTCCGCAGGACTACGGCCAGAAACCCCGCCGCCGGGCGTCGGTTCGGCTGGCCGCGCATCGTGCTCGGCCTGGGGCTGATCGCGGCGGTGGTGGCATGGTTTTACCGCGACAGCGTGACGGCGCAGGCGACTGCAGGTACTGCCTATGGTGCGCGGGTGGCCTGTTCCTGCCGCTTTATCGGCGGGCGCGAACTGGGCGATTGCGAAAAGGATTTCGAACCCGGCATGGGGCTCGTCTCGCTGAGCGAGGACGAAGCGGCGAAGAGCGTTACCGCCAGCGTGCCGCTACTCGCCAGCCAGACCGCCACCTATCGCGAAGGCTATGGCTGCGTGCTGGAGAAGTGGGATCGGTGATGCGGCCTCAGGCCGGTTCGGTCCCGTCGATCCAGCCGCCGCCCACGACCCGGTCCCCGGCATAGATCACTGCCGCCTGACCGGGGGCCACGCCATATTCGGGCTGGGCAAAGCGCAGGATGGCGCTTTCCCCTTCGCCCAGCTGGCCTTCCAGCACCACCGGCACCGGCTTTGCCAGCGAACGGACCTTTGCCGTGAGCGAGGCATCCGGTAGGGGGCCGATGCGGTTGGTATCCACGATCCGTGCGGCAGTGGTGGCGAGCAGGCGCCTGGGCCCCACCAGCACGCGGGCGTTTTCGGCGTCGAGCGATATCACATAGAGCGGTTCGGGCTGGCCGCCGATCTCCAGCCCCCGGCGCTGGCCCACGGTGAAGTGGATCACGCCCGCATGAATGCCCAGTTCCTCGCCCGTTTCGGCATGGACGATCGCTCCGGTTCGGGCGCCTTCGGGGCGCAGCGAACGCACGATCCGGGCATAGTCCCCATCGGGCACGAAGCAGATGTCCTGGCTGTCGGGCTTGTCGGCCACCAGCAGCCCGGCCTGCGCGGCGATTGCGCGGACATCCTGCTTGGGCAGCCCGCCCAGCGGGAAACGCAGGAAGGCGAGCTGTTCTTCCGTAGTGCCGTAAAGAAAATAGGACTGGTCGCGCGCCGGATCGAGCGCGCGGTGCAACTCCGGCCCGGCAGGGCCTTCCACCTGCCGTACATAATGGCCGGTCGCCAGGCAATCGGCGCCCAGTTCCTTCGCCATGCGCAGAAGATCGGTGAATTTCGGTCCCATATTGCAGCGGATGCAGGGCACGGGGGTACGGCCGGCAAGGTAATCGTCGGCAAAGCGCTCCACCACTTCCTCGCGGAAGGAGCTTTCATGGTCGAACACATAATGGGCAATGCCCAGTCGGTCGGCCACCTGGCGCGCATCGCGAATGTCGTCGCCCGCGCAGCATGCGCCCTTGCGGCCTGTGGCGGCGCCATAATCATAGAGCTGCAGCGTGATGCCGATCACTTCTGCGCCGCTCGCGGCGGCCAGCGCGGCCACGACCGACGAATCCACTCCGCCCGACATCGCCACCACGATGCGGCATTCCGCCGCCGGGCGCGGCAGGTCGAACAGGCTGGCCGGGTCGAAACCGGGGGCAAGGGCGGCGCTTACTGGCATGGCGCGGCCTATACACGCGCGCGCGCCGCAGGCAAAGCGTGGCAATTAACCGTCCGGTTAATCAACCCTAACGCGCAGTAAACTCCGGCTTTACCTGATCTTGACGAGAGGCCTCCTAAGAGGGGGCATGTTTGAAGCCAACATCATCCGTTCCGGCGAGGAATCGCCCGTTCCCGAAGGGGGAGGCAGCGGAGATCTGCGTGCGCTGAGCTGGGGCGAAATCGCCGCCCGGCTTGCCGCAGCCCAGGATTACCGCCGCCTTGCAGCCAGCCGCAACCCATTTGCCTGCGGCAGCTTCAATCTCGTCTCGGCCCGCCACCTGGCGGCTCTGGGAGATGGCAAACCGGGCGTTAACCCTATTGCTTTAGCCAATCGCAAAATCGCCGGTGGCATGGATTGCGCCGTTACGAGCGAAGTGACGCACGGCGATCGAGGAAGGTAATGATCGAGAACCAGAAAATCCGTCCTGCGCAGGTAATCGGCCCGCTTGGCGAGCCGCTAGCGCTTTCCGACCTGCCGCCGCCCGACACCAAGCGTTGGGTCGTGCGCCGCAAGGCGGAAGTCGTCGCGGCCGTGAACGGGGGCCTCCTGACCATCGACGAAGTGCTTGACCGCTATGGCCTGACGCTGGAGGAATTCGCTTCCTGGCAGCGCGCGGTCGACCGGTCGGGGATGCAGGGGCTGCGCGTCACCCGCATCCAGCATTATCGCGATCTTTACGAACGCCAGCTCAAATACTGAATTCTTGCAGCGAGTGAATGATTGGGAAAGGGCCGGTATTCCGGCCCTTTTTCGTTCGCCCGCCCGCTACGCGCGTCGGGTCGATGCATTTCCCTGCCCATCGCGCGGCTATTGCTGTAGCCTCTCCGGCAGAGCCACCCGCAAGAGGCGGCAGAAAAGCACCGCAAAACAAGGCAGGAGAAGTTCCTATGGGCTTAATCGTAGCACTGATCGTTGGCGGCATCGCTGGCTGGTTGGCGAGCATGTTGATGAACCGCGACGCTTCGATGGGCGTTATCTGGAATATCGTGGTCGGCTGTGTCGGATCGGTGGTGGGTAATGCCGTCGCCGGGCCGTTGCTGGGCGTGCAGGGAACTGTGCAGGCCTTTTCGCTCACCGGGCTGCTGATCGCAGTGCTGGGGGCGGTGATCTTGCTGGCCATCGTCAATCTCGTTCAGCGTGGCCGCGTGCGCTAAAGCACATTTCCAATAATATCCGGGGCGGGAACGCCCCGCCGCCACGGGAGTTCGGGCTCCGGATATTAGGTTGCGCCCTTCGTCGGTCTCGAATGGCGGTCGGCAGAGGGCAGATTGTCACCACTCTCGCACGCGTCTATGGACCAAAGGGAAATGCTGCCCTGCTTGCGCAGGGTGGCTTAGCGGTATAATACACCTTGCCGGCTCGCGGAATTTCCGTGGGGGGAATTGGGGGCGGGGATCTCGGGCACTTGGCGGATAAAATGAACTACGAAACCACTGTCGATGCCAGCAGCAGCGCGCCCCTTGCGCGTGACGATCGCTTTGCGGAAGCCGGGCAGGAAGAGGCTGCGCGCCGCAGGAAGCTGATTATCCTTGCGGTGCTTGCCGTACTGGCCGTGATTGTGGCTGCCGTGCTGCTGACCCGCGGCGGTGGTGCCGATTCGGCCGAAGGGCAGAAGGACGCTCAGGCGCCTGCCGTTTCCGTGATCGCTCCGGGCAGGGCAACTACCCAGGGCACCATTCAGGCCACAGGCTCGCTGGCCGCGCGCCGTGAAATGCCGGTGGGCGTCGTGGGTGAAGGCGGACGCGTGGTTTCCGTGCCGGTCGAGGCCGGCCAATGGGTTCGCGCTGGCCAGATTCTGGCCGTGATCGATCGTTCGGTGCAGACCCAGCAGACAGCCAGCAGCGCCGCGAATATCGAAGTCGCCCGGGCCGATGCGCGCCTCGCGCAGTCAAATCTGGATCGTGCGCTGCAACTGGTGGATCGCGGCTTCATCTCCAAGGCCGATGTCGATCGCCTCACTGCCACGCGCGATGCCGCCGTGGCGCGGGTGCGGGTGGCCGAAGCCCAATATGGGGAGCGGAACGCCCGCAATGCCCAGCTCAATATCGTCGCCCCGGCGGCGGGCTTGCTGCTGAAGCGCAATGTCGAGCCGGGCCAGGTCGTCAGCACCGGTTCGGGTACTCTGTTCAGCATCGCCAAGGATGGCGAGTTCGAACTGCTCGCCCTGGTCGGGGAGACCGAACTGGCCAAGATCGCTCCCGGCGTTCCTGCGCAGGTGGTGCCGGTGGGCACGGACAAGGTGTTCAATGGCCAGGTCTGGCAGGTCGCGCCGGTGATCGATGCGCAGAGTCGGCAGGGCACAGCACGTATCGCGCTCAGCTATGCGCGCGAACTGCGCCCCGGCGGTTTCGCCACGGCCACGATCAGCAGCGGCACTGTAGTGGCTCCGATGCTGCCTGAATCCGCAATTCTGAACGATAATCAGGGCGCCTTTGTCTACATTGTCGGCAAGGATAACAAGGTGGAGCGCCGGACAGTGAAGACCGGCCTTGTGACCGAGAACGGACTTGCCATCATCGAAGGGCTCGACGGTTCCGAAAAGGTCGTGCTGCGTGCAGGCGGCTTCCTCGCTCCGGGCGATGAAGTCAGGCCGCGCATCGTGAAGAAATAGGACGGCCCGCTCGTGAACCTGCGCAATCTGTCCGCCTGGTCGATCCGGAACCCGATTGTTCCGATCGTCCTGTTCATTGGCCTGCTTCTGGCGGGCGTAGTGGCGTTCAACCGGATGGATGTGAACGGCAGCCCGGATATCGATTTTCCGGGCGTCAACGTCTTCATTTCCCAGCCTGGCGCCGCGCCGACCGAGATCGAGACCCAGATCACCCAGAAGGTGGAAGCAGCGGTCCGTTCGATCAATGGCGTGGACGAAATCCAGTCCACCGCGTCTGAAGGCAGCAGTTCCACTTTCGTCCAGTTCGTGATCGGCACCGATGCGAATGACGCGGTGAACGAGGTCAAGAACGCGGTCGACCAGATTCGCGGCGACCTGCCCGATGGCATTCTGGAACCGCGCGTCTCCAAGATCGAAGTCGGCGGCAACGGCCCGATCGGCTATTACGCGGTCAGTGCCGACGACATGACGATGGAACAGCTCAGCTGGTTCGTCGACGATACGGTTTCGCGCAAGCTGATGTCGATCGAAGGCATGGCTGCGGTCAGCCGCGCTGGCGGCGTCGATCGCGAAATCCGCGTGGTGCTCGATCCGGCGCGAATGCAGTCGCTGGGCGTTACTGCCAGCCAGATCAACCAGGCCCTGCGCCAGGTGAATACCGACGCGGCCGGCGGCAAGGCGGAAATCGCAGGTTCGCGCCAGTCCGTGCGCGTGCTGGGCAATGCGGAAGATGCCTACAGGCTGGGCGAAACGCGGGTTAATTCGAACGGCCGGGTGATTCGCCTGCGTGACGTGGCCACTGTGTATGACGGCTATTCGGAGCAGACCTCCGTCGCCAAGATCAAGGGTCAGCAGGTCGTCACTTTCAGTCTGGAGCGTGCCAAAGGCGCTTCTGACGTGACCGTCTATGACGAGGCGCAGAAGGCCATCAAGGAGCTGCAGGCGGAAAACCGCGGCATCCATGTGACCGAACTCTATACGTCGGTCGAATATACGAAGGACCAATATTCGACCTCGATGGAGGCCATGATCGAAGGCGCTGTGCTGGCGATCGTCGTGGTGTTCCTGTTCCTGAGGGACTGGCGCGCGACCATCATCAGCGCCATCGCCATTCCGCTCTCGGCGATTCCAACCTTCTGGTTCATGAGCTTGCTGGGCTTCACGCTTAACGAACTCTCGTTGCTCGCGCTCAGCCTCGTGGCCGGCGTGCTGGTGGACGATGCGATCGTGGAGATCGAGAACATCGTGCGCCACATGCGCATGGGCAAGAGCGCCTATCAGGCCGCAATCGACGCCGCCGACGAGATCGGTCTGGCGGTGATGGCCACCACTTTCTCGATCGTGGCGGTGTTCCTCCCCGTGGGCCTGATGCCGGGCATTTCCGGCCAGTTCTTCAAGAATTTCGGCCTCACTGTGGTCGCGGCCGTGCTGATGAGCCTTGCCGTCGCACGCATGATCACGCCGATGATCGCGGCCTATTTCCTCAAGGCCAAGGGCCATCAGGAACATGGCGGCGGCTGGCTGATGGACCTCTATATGCGGGTGCTGGCCTGGTCGCTGGATACGCGGGTGGCGCAGGCCATGCGCGCGCGGCTGGCCGCGGTTCCTTCCAGTGCCGCCACCGGGCTGGTCGAGACCGTCTTCGTCCTTGCCGTGATCGCGGCGCTGGGCGGCGGCGGCTACGGCGCAGCCCAGCTCGCCGGGCTGCTGGAACTTCCCAAGGCCGCGAACATCCCGGCAATCCTCGTGGGTGCGCTGGCCGGGGCCTGGCTCGCAGCGGCGATGCTGAACCTGGTCATTGGCCAGATGCTGGGCGGTGCGATTGCGGCCTATCACGAATTCTTCCGCGGCCGCGTCCGTGCGCGCCTGCATGACCATCGCCTGTGGTGCTTCGGCATCGGGCTTGGCGCGCTGGGCTGCACGCTGGCGATGTTCTATCTGCTGCCCAACCAGTTCCAGCCGCTGACCGATTCCGATTCCAGCCGCGCCAATATCGAAATGGTGCCCGGCACCACGATCGAGCAGACCGAGGCAGTGGCCGACCATGTCGCCGCGCTGCTCAGCGAGCAGCCCGAAGTTCGGCTGGTGATGGAGCGGGTGAACGAAGGCAGCGCCACCCTGTTCATCATGCTCAAGCCCGATCGCGAAAATACCAGCATCGAGTTCGAGCGGCGGCTGAACAAGGAATTCCAGAACGTCGCCGATGCTCGCGTGACCTTCTCGTCCCAATCGGGCGGGGGCGGCACCGGGCGCGATATTTCGGTGATGCTGGCCGGTTCCGATCCCAAGCTGCTGCAGGATACGGCGCAGGCGCTGGTCGAACAGATGAAGGGCGTGAAGGGTGTGGTCGCGCCGCGTGTGGCGGCCGACCTCCAGCGGCCCGAACTGGTGATCGTCCCCCGGCTCGATCTTGCCGCGCAGCTTGGTGTCACCACTTCGGCGCTCAGCCAGACGATCCGCATCGCCACCATGGGCGAGATCGACCAGAATGCCGCGAAATTCTCGCTGTCCGATCGCCAGGTGCCGATCCGTGTGATTCTGCCCAAGGATTCGCGCCGCGACATCGCCACGATCGAGAACCTGCCCGTCACCACTGCCAACGGAGGCGCGGTGCCGCTCAAGCGCGTGGCCGAAATCACTTTCGGCGCCGGGCCGACCCAGATCCAGCGCTACAATCAGTCGCGCCGTATCTTCGTGGGCGCGGATCTGGCCGAAGGCGCCCTCAAGGGCCCGGTGATGCAGCAGGTCAACAATCTGCCAGTGATGAAGGAACTGCCTGCGGGCGTGTCCAACAATGCGGTGGGCGACGACAAGTGGCAGGCGGAGCTGATCTATAATTTCATCATCGCCGTGGTCAGCGGCGTCCTGCTGGTGTTCGGCGTGCTGGTGCTGCTCTATCGCCGCTTTGTCTCGCCGCTGGTCAATATGACCTCGCTGCTGCTGGCGCCGCTGGGCGGCCTGATCGCACTGGCCCTGCTGGGACAGCCGATTTCCATCTCGGTCTATATCGGTCTGCTGATGCTGCTGGGCATCGTGGCCAAGAATTCCATCCTGCTGATCGATTTCGCGATCGAGGAAATGGAGCGTGGGGAGCCCAAGCAGGAAGCGATTCTCGAAGCAGGGCACAAGCGCGCCCAACCTATCGTCATGACAACCATGGCGATGACGGCGGGTATGATCCCCACCGCGCTTTCGCTTTCGGGCGATGCTGCATGGCGTGCGCCGATGGGCACTACGGTGATCGGCGGGCTGATCCTTTCCACCCTGCTGACCCTGCTGATCGTTCCGGCTGGTTTCAGTCTGGCGGATGGCTTCGAAAAGCGCGTCGGCCCATGGCTGCGGCGCAATCTGCTGACCTACCGCCCGGGCGACGATCGCCATCGCGGGCAGTCGCAGGACGGACGCGGGCCGGAGGCCTTACCCGCCGAGTGACGGGGCAGGCTCCTTGAGCGGGCCTGAGAACGGGTCCGCATCCGGCCCCGGCCATCGCCCAGGCCTGAAACTTGCCGTGCGCGCGGTCGTCCAGCCCGATCGGGCGCGCACCATGCGCCTGTTTGCGACTGCGCTGCTGGTCGCCATGGCCGGGCTCTATATGGTCGCGCGCAACTATACCGGCGTGCATCCCGTATGGGGCTATGCGCTGGCCTTTGCCGAAGCGGCGATGGTGGGCGGCCTGGCGGACTGGTTTGCGGTGACCGCATTGTTCCGCCGCCCGCTGGGCCTGCCGATCCCGCACACAGCGATCATCCCGGAAAACAAGGATCGTATCGCCGATACGATGGCGGCGTTCCTTCAGGCCAATTTCCTGACCCCCGCCGTGGTGGCGCGGCGGATGCATGCGATGAATCTGGCGCTGGCGGCCGGCAATTTCCTGGCCGAACCCAGCGACAGGGGCCCTTCGCGCATCCGCGCGGGTGCGGCGGAGATGTTTGCTGAAGTGCTCGAATCGCTCGATCCGGAGCGGCTGGGCGGGCAGGTCAAGGCTGGCATCAAGGGCCAGCTCGACCGGCTGGAAGTCTCACCCTTGCTCGGCAAGATGCTGGAGGCGGCGATTGCCGACAAGCGCCATCTGCCGGTGCTGGAAGCTCTGCTGCGTTGGGCGGGCATGACGCTGGAGGCGAATGAAGGCCTGGTTCGCGGTATGATCCACGAGCGTGCAAATGCGCTGCTGCGGCTGACCGGGCTGGACGAGAAGCTCGCCAATTCAGTGCTGGATGGGCTCTACAAGCTGCTCGCCGAATGCATCGTCGATCCCGACCATCCCCTGCGCCGCAAGGTGGAAGAAGGGTTGGAACAGCTTGCTCACGATCTCAGCCACGATCCGCAGATGCGTGAACGGGTGGAACGGATCAAGCGCGACCTGCTCGACAATCCCGCAATCGGACTATGGTGGGAAGGCGTGTGGGAACGGATTCGCCGTTCGCTTATCGCCACCGCGCGCGATCCCGATGCGGCGCTCTCGGGCCAGTTGGGCGGCGCGCTCTCCGAACTGGGCAGTGCCCTGCGCGACGATGCGGCGCTGCAATTGCAGGTGAACCGCTTTGCCCGCCGCATCGTGGTCGGTATCGCCACCCGCTATGGTTCGCAGATCGTGCGGCTTGTGTCGGAAACCGTGCGCCGCTGGGATGCGCGCACGGTGACGGACCGGATCGAGAGCGCCGTGGGGCGGGATCTTCAGTTCATCCGCGTCAACGGCACGCTGGTGGGCGGGCTGGTGGGCGTGACAATCCACTTTATCGACAGCCTGTAAGGGGCGGCTAAGCCCCCCTGCCACCCCCTACAGACTGCGCGGCGGGGCTCACGTCCCGCCGAATGGCGCCATCAGGAAAAAGGGTGCCACGGTCCAGTAGCTTGCCATGGGCTCGCCGGCCGCGTCCAGCGCCGGTATGAAACTCGCCTTGTTCATGATCGCCTTGCAAATGGCGTCATTGGTCTTCTGCTCCAGCGAGGCCCAATGGACATTGCAGGCAGTGGGCTTGCCATCCGCGCCCACGATCACGCGGATCTGGTTTGCGGCGCCGCCCAGCTTGGCGAAATCCTTGAAGCCGATAGTGCCGGAAGGCAGCCATTTATTGGCTTCGCTGGCAGGTTGGACACGGCGGGTCATGGTCTTGTGCTTCTCTGCGTCCAGCCCCCAGACGGCCAGCAGATCGTCGGCGCATTGCTGCAGCACTCCGATCGGAGCCTTGAGGCCGCCGGTTTCGATGCGGACCGGCTCGATCACGCCGCTGGTGATGTCGATCGCATTTACGCCCTTGGCGAATTCCTGTTCGGCAGAACGATCATAGGGCGGCGGCGGTCCTGCGGCAGCGGGCGGGCCCGCCAGGAACACTTCGCCCAGATTGAGATATTGCTGCTTGTCGGCCGTTTCGGAACGCCAGAACGGACCCTTGCGCTCACCGCCCGATGGCGAGAGCGTGTAGCCCATCTGGTCCGATCCGCGGTACATCCTTATCCCGTCGCCGATCAGGATCAGGCGCACGGAATTGCCGGCCTGGATGCGTTCCAGGGCGACCGAAAGCGTGTTTTTCCCATCGCTGAAGCTGCGTGCCAGGCGGCAGTAATCGTCACCGAAATCGGCTTGCCAGGCACTGGTGGGCTTATAAATGTGCGGCGCCGCTCCGTCAGCGGCATGCGCGGCACCCGACAGGACGGCGAGCATGCTCGCCCCCGCGAGAATCCCTCTCATGGCATTATCTCCCCATTTCGTTTTGCCGGACTTTATCAACGAAATGGGGAGATAATCAACATGCCAACGGCGATTGCCGTCCGCTACCTCACAATTTGGCTGTGAGTTCCGGCACTGCGGTGAAGAGGTCCGCGACGAGGCCATAGTCCGCGACGGAGAAGATCGGCGCGTCCTCGTCCTTGTTGATGGCGATGATGGTCTTGGAATCCTTCATGCCCGCAAGGTGCTGGATCGCACCGGAGATGCCGATGGCGATATAGAGTTCCGGCGCCACGATCTTGCCCGTCTGGCCGACCTGATAATCGTTGGGCACATAGCCTGCATCCACTGCCGCGCGGCTGGCGCCGATGGCGGCATTGAGCTTGTCTGCCAGCGGAGTGAGCACGGACCGGAAGGTTTCCCCATCCTTCAGCGCGCGACCGCCCGAGACGATCACCTTGGCGCTGGTCAGTTCCGGCCGGTCCGACTTGGCGGTCTCCGCTCCGGCGAAGCTCGAAAGCCCGGCATCGCCTGGCCCTGCCACATCCTCCACTGCGGCTGAACCGCCGGTGGTGGCCGCACGCTCAAAGGCAGTACCGCGCACGGTGATCACCAGCTTCGCATCGGTGCTTTCGACCGTGGCGATGGCATTGCCGGCATAGATCGGGCGGGTGAAGGTTTTAGGACCTTCGACCGAGAGAATGTCGGACAGCTGCATCACATCCAGCAGCGCGGCCACGCGCGGGGCGATGTTCTTGCCGGTGGTGGTGGCGGGCGCCACGAAAGCGTCGAATCCCTGCATCAGCCCGGCGACCAGCGGCGCAACATTCTCGGCCAGCGCATGCTCGTAAGCAGCATCGTCGGCCTTCAACACCTTGGCGACGCCCGCAATCTGCGCCGCGGCTTCCGCCACGGTGCCGCAGCCCTTGCCTGCCACCAGCACGGTTACCTCGCCCAGCTTGCCGGCGGCGGTTACAGCGGCGAGAGTAGCGTCCTTGAGCGACGCATTGTCATGTTCTGCCCAGACCAGAATGCTCATCAGGCGACTCCCAATTCCTTGATCTTCGCGACCAGCTCGTCGACCGAGCCGACCTTGATGCCCGCCTTGCGCACGGGCGGTTCGCTGACTTTCAGCGTCTTGAGGCGCGGGGCCGTGTCCACGCCGAAATCGGCGGGCGTCTTCGTCGCCAGCGGCTTGGACTTGGCCTTCATGATGTTCGGCAGCGAGGCATAGCGCGGCTCGTTAAGGCGCAGATCGGTGGTGACGATGGCCGGGAGCGCAAGGCTCACCGTCTCCAGCCCGCCATCCACTTCGCGCGTGACGCTGACCTTGTCTCCCGAAACCTCCACCTTGCTGGCGAAAGTGCCCTGCGGACGGCCCATCAGCGCGGCCAGCATCTGGCCGGTCTGGTTGGAATCATCGTCGATCGCCTGCTTGCCCATCACCACCAGGCCGGGCTGTTCCTCATCCGCGATGGCCTTGAGGATCTTGGCGACGACCAGAGGCTCCACCTCGTCATCGGTCTGCACCAGGATCGCGCGGTCGGCCCCCATGGCCAGCGCCGTGCGCAGCGTTTCCTGCGCCTTGGCCGGCCCGATGGAAACCACCACCACTTCGGCAGCCGCGCCCTTCTCTTTCAGACGGATCGCCTCTTCCACGGCGATCTCGTCGAACGGGTTCATGCTCATCTTGACGTTGGCCAGATCGACACCGGTGCCATCCGCCTTCACGCGGGGCTTCACATTGTAATCGATCACCCGCTTAACGGGCACGAGGATCTTCATGGGGAGCGTATCCTTCCCTTTAGGTTCCCAAAACCGCGCCTAACCAGCTGGTTGAACGCTGCTGAAACTGCCATTGCCCCGCATCTGCCGCAGGTCAAGAGGGGCAAAGAGACAGGCTGAAACGCAGCGGGCCCAGACGCATGCGCCCGGGCCCGCCTGAAGTTGCAATGGCGTGCGTGCGCCGTAGCGTCAGGCAGCCTGCTTGACTTCGGCAACGATCTTCTTGGCGGCATCGCCCAGATCGTTGGCCGAAACGATCGGCAGGCCCGAATTGTTCAGGATGTCCTTGCCCTGCTGCACATTGGTGCCTTCAAGGCGCACCACCAGTGGCACGGAGAGGTCAACTTCCTTGGCCGCTGCCACAATGCCTTCCGCGATCGTGTCGCAGCGCATGATGCCGCCGAAGATGTTGACCAGAATGCCCTTCACTGCCGGGTCCGACAGGATGATCTTGAAGGCAGCGGTCACCTTTTCCTTGCTGGCGCCGCCGCCCACGTCGAGGAAATTGGCCGGGAAGGCGCCATTGAGCTTGATGATATCCATCGTCGCCATGGCAAGACCCGCACCGTTCACCATGCAGCCGATGTCGCCATCCAGCTTGATATAGGCCAGATCATATTTGGAGGCTTCGACCTCCATCGGATCTTCCTCGGTCTCGTCGCGCATCGCTTCCACATCGGGGTGGCGATAGAGGGCGTTCGAATCGAAGCTCATCTTGGTGTCGAGCACCAGCAGCTTGCCGTCCTGCGTTTCCACCAGCGGGTTGATTTCCAGCATCGCGCAATCGAGCGCCATGAAGGCATCGTACAGCTGCTTGGACAGCTTCTGGGCCTGCTTGTTGAGATCGCCCTGCAGCTTGAGCGCGAAGGCCACCGCGCGGCCATGATGGGGCATGAAGCCCTGCGCTGGATCGATGGTGATCGTGGTGATCTTCTCGGGTGTGTCATGCGCCACGGTTTCGATATCCATGCCGCCTTCGGTGGAGACGATCATCGCCACGCGGCCGGTCTTGCGATCGACCAGCATGGAAAGATAATATTCCGAGGCAATGTCCACGCCATCGGTGATGTAGAGGCGGTTGACCTGCTTGCCGGCATCGCCGGTCTGCACGGTCACCAGGGTGTTGCCCAGCATTTCGCGGGCATTGGCTTCCACTTCCTCGATGCTCTTGGCCAGGCGCACGCCGCCCTTGGCATCGGCGCCCAGTTCCTTGAACTTGCCCTTGCCGCGCCCGCCTGCATGAATCTGCGCCTTCACGACATAAAGCGGCCCGGGCAGCTGTTTCGCACCTGCAACCGCTTCTTCCACGGTCAGGGCGGGATAACCGGCAGGGATGCCGATACCGAATTTCGCGAGCAGCTCCTTGGCCTGATATTCGTGAATGTTCATGTGGGGGACTCGGCTCTTTCATGGATGTGAAGGGAGTGCTTTCGCATAAGCACAATCGCCATGGCTTGAAAAGTGCCGCGCAGCCCTTCTACTGAGAAGTGCAAATGATCGACCGGCAACGCCTCGAAAAGATCGTCCGCGAAGCCGGGCAAATCGCCCTGCGCCAATGGCCGGGTGCGGGCCATATCGTGAAGAGCTGGGAGAAGGTTCCGGGCGCTCCGGTCTCCGATGCCGATCTGGAAGTGGACGATTTCCTGCGCCGCGAATTGCTGGCCCTGCTGCCCGCGGCCGGCTGGCTTTCGGAAGAAACCGCAGACCATCCCGAACGGCTGGGCAAGGGCCTGTGCTGGCTGGTCGATCCGATTGACGGCACGCGCGATTTCCTGCGCGGGCGCAGCGGCTGGTCGGTCTCGGTCGCGCTGGTCAGCTCCGGGCGGCCCCTGATCGGAATGCTGGTCGCGCCAGCACGCGGGGCGGCGCCTTACGGGGAGGAATGGTTCGGCATGGCCGGGCAGGGCGCATGGCTCAATGGCAAGCGGCTGAAGGCGAGCACCCGGGCGGAATTTCCCGGTTCGCGAGTCCCGGCGGATTCCCTGCCGAAGGAAGATCGCGATCTGGTGATGGTGGACAAGCCCAATTCCATCGCCCTGCGTATCGCCATGGTGGCCGATAATCAGGCCGATCTGCTGGCGACCCTGCGCTGGGGCTATGAATGGGATATCGCCGCTGCGACCCTGATCGCGCGGGAAGCGGGGGCATCGGTTTCCGACGCTTTCGGTGAGCCCCTGGCTTATAACAAACGCGATCCGCGCGCCTTCGGGCTGCTGGTCTGTGCGCCCGCGATCCACCGCGCGGCAGTGGACCGGCTGGCCGATCGGGCGGCGATATTGTCCCGCCCGCGTGAGCAGGACGCGCCCTGAAGCGGCCCGCCGGGCAAGGAAAAGGCCGGCACGCTACCCGATGGGGTGACGGCCGGCCTTGTTCACTGACACAGGTGCGAAGCGATCAATTGCCCTGGCGGGCGGCGTTCACATCGTCCTGGCTGATCGGGGTGATCTTCAGTTCCACGCGGCGGTTCTGCGCGCGGCCATATTCGGTGCCATTATCGGCCACCGGATAGCGCTCGCCATAGCCGATGGTGGCCACGCGGGCGCGCGAGACGCCGCGCATCACCAGATAATCGGCCACCGCATTGGCGCGGCGTTGCGAAAGCTCCAGATTATACTGATCGCTGCCGGTTGAATCGGTGTGGCCCATCACGTCGATCAGGCTGTTGGGATAGGTCGCCAGGCTGTTCGAGATGGAATCGAGCGTGCGCTGGAATTCCGGCTTGATCGTGGTGCTGTCGACATCGAAGGTCACGCCATTGGGCAGATTGACCAGAATGGCCTTGCCGTCGGGCGTTTCGGTAACGTCCACGCCGCTGCCGGCGGTTTGTTCCTTCAGTTCCTTGATCTGCTTGTCCATCGTATAACCGACTGCCGCACCGGCCACGCCGCCAATCCCTGCGCCGATGATACGGCCCGTCTTGCCGCCGATCAGGCCGCCCAGCAGATAGCCGCCCAGCGCGCCGCCCACGCCGCCGATCGCCGTGCGGGAGACTTTCTTCTCACCGGTGTTCGGATCGGTGACGCAGGCAGTGGTGGAAAGCAGCGCGACGGCTGCGAAACTCGAGATGAAAAGGCGCGATTTCCTCATGGGAAATTCCTTTCTGTTCTTGCGCGGGCCACAAAACTGGTGGCCCGCGTCTATTATGCCCGGTGCCAGCCCGGTCTTTACTCGCTGCTGAACGGAATGGCACGGCGCGATTGGTGGCCTGCCCGATTTGCGAGGCGGCCAGAATCTGCTAGCGCCATGGCGTGGCACCTTTTCCCTGGTACGATGTGGCGATTATCGCCGGGCTGATCCTGATCAACGGGGTCTTTTCCATGTCCGAACTGGCCATTGTGTCGGCCCGGCCGGCGCGGCTGCGCATGGCTGCGGAGCGGGGCAGCCTGTCGGCGCGCACCGCGCTGCAGCTGGCATCGGACCCGGGCAAGTTCCTCTCCACCGTGCAGATCGGCATCACGCTGGTGGGCATCATCGCGGGCGCCTATTCCGGCGCCAGCCTGGGCGGCCCGCTGGGAGAGCGTTTCCAGGCTTGGGGCGTGCCCGATCGTTATGCGCCGGAGGCCGGCTTCGCCTTCGTC
This sequence comes from uncultured Caenibius sp., assembly GCA_963662855.2. GTDB lineage: Bacteria > Pseudomonadota > Alphaproteobacteria > Sphingomonadales > Sphingomonadaceae > Andeanibacterium. Next base: position 66,008 of record CAXXWL010000002.1, on the reverse strand, counting down.
ATCGCGCTCACCACCTATTTCAGCCTGGTGGTGGGCGAATTGGTGCCCAAGCAATTCGCCTTGCGTGCGGCAGAGCCGATTGCGCTGCTGATGGCGCGGCCTATGGCTTTCCTGGCCAAGGCGGCGGCGCCCTTCGTGTGGCTGCTGGATACGTCATCCGTGCTGCTGATGCGGCTGTTGCGGATCAGCCATCGCGGCGAACACGGACTGACGGCCGAAGAACTGCAGATGATCTTCGCCGAGGCGACCCGTTCGGGCGCGATCGAGGAGGATGAACGGGCGATCATGGCGGGCATCATGAAGCTCGCCAGCCGCCCCGTGCGCGAGCTGATGACCCCGCGCACCGAGCTGGACTGGCTCGACCTAGCGGCGGGCGAGGCCGAGATTCGCGAGACCATCGCCGAATCGCCCCATTCGCTGCTGCCCGTGGCCGATGGATCGCCCGACAAGATCGTGGGTGTGGTGAAGGTGCGCGAAGTGCTGGCGCTGCAGCTGGCGGGCAAGCCGATCGATATCGATGCGCTGCTGCGCAAGCCCGAAGTGGTGCCCGACCAGCTCGACGCGATGGACGCGCTGCGGATGCTCCAGCAATCGGGCATCGGCATGGCTATGGTGCATGACGAATATGGCCATCTGGAAGGCATCGTCACTCCGGCCGATCTGCTGATGGCGCTGGTGGGTTCCTTCGCCAGTCATCAGGATGAAGGCGATGCGCCGCAATTGGTGGAGCGGGCGGACGGATCGCTGCTGATCGCAGGTTCCATGCCGGCGGATTTCATGGCCCTCAGGCTGGGAATCGACCTGCCGGAAGATCGCGAATTCGCCACTGCTGCCGGTTTCGTGCTGGCGGTGCTCAAGAAGCTGCCGGTGGAAGGCGAAGTGTTCGAGACGCAGGGCTGGCGCTTCGAAGTGGTCGATATGGACGGCCTCAAGATCGACAAGCTGCTGGTCAGCGAGTTGAAGGTGCCGGAGCCCGATACGGGCGATTGAGGCGCTGTGGACAAAGCCCCGACCCGTAGGGTCGCAAGCGCGAACGCGCGCCTGGAGCGGCAAAGCTGCGCAGGATAGCCCGGGCCGCGGATGCGGCCGCCGGCGCCTGAGGCCACAAAAAAGGCCCGCCGAAGCGAGCCTCTTTCACATCAGGTGCAGATCGATCACCCCTGGCCGGGGATCACAGCCTGAGCTTCGCGCCCGTCGCCCTGGGGGGCGGAAACGATGGCGCGGGTGATGGTGCCCTTGTCCACCGTATTGGTCTGCGCATCGCCTACCGCGCTGCGGATACCGGCTTCGGCCGAGCCCGCACGGTCGATCGCGCTGGTTTCCACGCTGGAACGCGGGGCGGTGCCGCCGAACAGGGCGTCGAGCGCCTGCTGGCTGGCCGTGCCGTCGGCCGGGCGCGGGGCGCCGGGGGCGGGAGGCACGAGGTTGAAATCGGGCGGGACCACCAGCGGGGCCTGGCGCTGCACGGCGAATTCGTCCGGCCGCTCGCGATTGAAGATGCTGCCGCCGCCACAGGAGGCGAGCATTGCCGAACCGGCAAGCAGGAGGAGGATCGTGGTGGTCTTGCGCATCAATTCGTCTCCGGGGCCTTCTCGGCGCTCGTGTGATCGGGCTTTTCGCGCAGGAAGATCGCGCGGGCAAGGATAATCACCACGCCGATGCTGATCGCGGCGTCGGCAATGTTGAAGATCATGAAGGGCCGCCATGCGCCGAAATGCAGGTCCGCATAATCGATCACATAGCCATAGACGGTGCGATCGCGGATATTGCCCAGCGCGCCGCCCAGCACCATGGCCAGCGGTAATATGTCCCACAGCTTGCGCTCGCGCAGCATCCACACCAGCACCACCAGCGCGATCAGCCCGGTCATGGCGACAAGGCCCCAGCGCATTTCAGCCGAAGTGGCCTGCAGCATCCCCAGCGAGACGCCGAAATTCTGCGTCCAGGTGAGGTTGAAGAAGGGCAGAATCTCGATCTGGCCGCCCGGCTGGCTGCGCAGGGCGATGGGGCCCAGCATCAACCCCTTCACCCACAGGTCGATAGCCAGCACCAGCGCGGCGAGACCGAGGCCGTAAAGGCGGTTGCGGGTGAAGAGAGCCATCAGGCAGCATCCATTCCGGCGACGACATCATCGCAGCGGGCACACAGGGCGCCGTCTTCCGCCACTTCGGGCAGATGGCGCCAGCAGCGGCCGCATTTGTGCCTGGAGGTTGCCGTAACGATCACATCATCGCCCTTAGCGTGCGTGACTGACGCGGTGATGAACAGCTCGGCCAGTTGCGCATCGTCAAACGCCTGGAGGCCTTCCGGAAGCGTCACTTCGGCCTGCAGGCTGGAGCCGAGCGTCTTGTCGCGGCGCAGCGGCTCGATGGCCTCGGTCACCTTCTGGCGCAGCTCGCGCAGGCCCTGCCAGTCGGCCATGGCGGCATGGGCTTCGGGCAGTTCCGGCCAGACCAGCAGATGCACGCTGTCGCTGCCCGGATAGCGGCTCTGCCACACTTCTTCCGAAGTGAAGACCAGCACCGGCGCGGCATAGCGGATCAGGGCGTGGAACAGAGTGTCCAGCACGGTGCGATAGGCGCGGCGCTTCGGGTCCGTGGCCGCATCGCAATAGAGGCTGTCCTTGCGGATATCGAAGAAGAAGGCCGAAAGGTCCTCGTTGCAGAACTCGGTCAGCGCGCGGACATAGGCGTTGAAATCGAAGGCGTCGGTCGCGCGGCGCAGCTCGGTATCGAGATCGCGCAGCAGGGCGAGCATGTAGCGCTCCAGTTCCGGCATCTGGTCCACCGGCAGGCGCTCTTCCTCGGAAAAGCCCTCCAGCGCACCCAGCAGATAGCGGAAGGTGTTGCGCAGCTTGCGATACTGGTCGGCAACGCCCTTGAGGATTTCGTCCCCGATGCGGTGATCCTCGGTATAATCGACCGACAGGGCCCACAGGCGGATGATATCCGCGCCATATTGCTCCATCACCTTCAGCGGGTTGACGGTGTTGCCAAGCGATTTGGACATTTTCATGCCCTTGGCATCCATGGTGAAGCCGTGGGTCAGAACCGCCTTGTAGGGCGCATGGCCGCGCGTGGCGCAGCTTTCCAGCAGGGAGGACTGGAACCAGCCGCGATGCTGGTCGCTGCCTTCCAGATAGAGGTCCGCGGGCGGGCCCTCATAGCCTTCGGGGCGCAGCAATTCGGGCCAGCGGCCGCTTTCCAGCACGAAGGCGTGAGTGCTGCCCGAATCGAACCACACGTCCAGAATGTCGGTGATGCGTTCGTAATCGGCCAGATCGTAATCGGGGCCGAGCAGGGCCTGCGCATTCTCGTCATCCCAGGCATCCACGCCCTGTTCGCGCACGGCGGCAACGATGCGGGCATTGACGGCGGGATCGTTGAGATATTGCCCACTCTTGCGATCGACGAACAGGGTGATCGGCACGCCCCAGGCGCGCTGGCGGGAAAGCACCCAGTCCGGGCGGCCTTCCACCATCGAACGGATGCGGTTCTCGCCCTTTTCGGGCACCCAGCGCGTATCGGAAATGGCCTGCAGCGCCACTTCGCGCAATGTGGCCGAAGGCGCGGAAACCAGTGCCGCCACTGCGCCGCCGACACCGTCGAGCGGGGCGACCGGGAATTCCAGCGTGGCCAGCGGCCGGTCCATCGGCACGAACCATTGCGGCGTGCAGCGGAAGATCACCTTGGCCTTGCTGCGCCAGCTATGCGGATAGGAATGCTTGTAATCCGCCGATGCGGCCAGCAGGCCGCCAGCCCCAGACTTGGCAGCCTCGCGCAGGTCCGAACAGATCGGGCCGTCGGGCGCGTTGAACTTGGGATTGATGACCGATCCCTGCCCGCCCAGCCACGGCCAGTCGGCGCGATAGCGGCCGTCGCCTTCCACGGCGAAGACCGGGTTGATGCCATGCGCCTTGCACAGATCAAAATCGTCCTCGCCATGGTCGGGTGCCATATGGACAAGGCCGGTGCCGCTGTCGGTGGTGACGAAATCGCCGGGGAGGAAGGGGCGGGGGCGGGCGTAGAATTCCAGCGCGCGTTCCCATTCCGCATCGCTCAGGCTGCCACCAATTTCGTCATCCCCGCGCAGGCGGGGATCCAGCTCTGCCGTCGCCTCTGGATTCCCGCCTGCGCGGGAATGACGAAGGTAGTTGTAGATCGGATGGCGCGCGGCAGTTCCGGCGAGGTCGGAGCCTTTGTGAAGCGACCATTCCACGACATGGAGGCCAGTTCTCAGCATGAAAGCGTCGTCGAGATCGGACGCGTGCAAGTACGATCTGCCGTCGTTCATTTTCGAAAGCTGGTACTCAACCTCCGGCCCATAGGCCAAAGCCTGGTTCACCGGGATCGTCCAGGGGGTCGTCGTCCAGATCACCGCATAGGCGCCGACCAGTTCCTTGATCGGGCTCTCGGTGATCTCGAACGCCACGTCGATCTGGGTCGAGGTGATGTCCTCATATTCCACCTCGGCCTCGGCCAGCGCCGTCTTTTCGACGGGGGACCACATCACCGGCTTGGCGCCGCGATAGATCATTCCGGCTTCCGCGAATTTCAGCAGCTCGCCCACGATGGTGGCTTCGGCCTGGAAATCCATGGTCAGATAGGGATGGTCCCAATCGCCATTCACGCCGAGGCGCTTGAGCTGCTCGCGCTGCACATTCACCCAGTTCTGGGCATAGGCGCGGCATTCGGCGCGGAATTCCTTGGCGGGAACCTCGTCCTTGTTGAGCTTCTTCTTGCGATATTCTTCCTCGACCTTCCATTCGATGGGCAGGCCGTGGCAGTCCCAGCCGGGCACATAGGGCGCGTCCTTGCCCAGCAGGCTCTGGCTGCGCGCCACCATGTCTTTCAGGATGTGGTTCAGCGCATGGCCGATATGCATGTCGCCATTCGCATAGGGCGGGCCATCGTGCAGGATGAACTTTTCCGCGCCCGCGCGGGCGGCGCGCAGCTTTTCATACAGCCCATCGGCCTGCCAGCGCGCAAGAATGCCCGGCTCCTTCTCAGGGAGGCCGGCCTTCATCGGGAAATCGGTCTTCGGAAGGAAAACCGTGGGTCGATAGTCGCGCTGTTCTGACATGGGTGGGCCGTTAGAGCAAAGAACCCGCCTGATAAAGACTATTGGGAGTTACGGCGCCTTTCGAGGCCCGCTTCGGCACGCAGAATCTCCTGCTCGCGGCGCTTGTCGAGCGAAGGGTGGAGCGCGGGGCCCACGGTCCACATATCGTCGATCCAGATATAGCCGTTGAAGCTGGCGGGAATCTCTCCGATCTGCTCGGGCAGGGAAAGCCCGCCAATCGGCGAATTGTCGCGCGCGGGCGGGGCGATCACGATGTGCCCGCCTTCCGCTTCCATCCGCCCGATCAGGCGGTTGGGCCAGCCCCACAGCATGAAGCTGTTTTCCAGCGTCACCAGCATGGTGCCGCCCTTGCAGCTTTCGGGCAGGATGCCGGTCCAGCCGGTCAGCTTGTAATCATGCTCGCAGGCTTTGGCGCCTGCGATGCTCCAGCTCCAGGCCTTGGGGAACAGCTCGCCAATGCGGCGGATGGCGGCGGGATCGCCGGAGAAAACGTCCCGCGGATTGTCCATGTCGCGCAGGGAACTGCGCAGGGTCGTGGCCATGCGGTCCACATCTTCGCGCGTGAAGCCCACGAGGTTGAACATCAGCGGGGCATCGGGGAAGGCGGCCAGCACCTCGTCCAGCGAAGGCATGGCGCCCAGGCCCTTGCCGCGCAGGGGGAATGTCTTGCCGCCATCGGGCGTATAGCCATAGCCGATGTCGAGCTGCTGCAACTGCTCCATCGTATGGTCGCGCACCGCACCCTTGCCATTGGTGCGGCAATCGAGCGAAGCATCGCGGAACACGGCGAATTTTCCGTCCGCCGTGGGGACGAGGTCCACCGCCAGCATGCCTGCGCCCAGCCGCCGCGCCTGCGAGAGCGAGGAAAGCGTGTTTTCGATGAAATCATGCACCGGCGGCTCGATCTGCGCCGCGCCGCAGCCGCCCGGACCGGGCCCGGCGGCATATTGGCCAAAGCCGCGATGGGCCACTTTCCAGGGCGTGCCATTGGGCGATTCGGCCAGCCAGCTCGCATTGGTGAAAGTCAGCGCCACGAAAGCCAGCGCCAGCACAGCTGCGGCCCAGGTGAGCCACAGTTTTCCCTTACCGCCCATGATATTCCCCCTTGGGGGTCCTTCTACCTGCCCCGGCGCCACTCGATCAATCGGCTATAAGGACCGCTGCGGACGAATTTGTCCCACCGCGTTTCCCAGAAGGTCAGATCGCCGCCCCAGGGCGGGGTCCAGTCGCGCACCGGGCGCGATCCCAGCGCGGCGGCAGTGCGTTCGCTGCCTTCATTGCCCTTCAGGATGCAATGGACCACGCGGGTGTGGCCCAGCGCCTCCTTGCACCAGACCAGCGCGGCGGCCGCACCTTCCACGGCATAGCCGCGGCGCTGATGTTCGGGGAAGATCGCCCAGCCCACTTCGAAATCGGGCCAGCCCGGCGGGGCGAAGGGGCCCAGCCGGCCGATGGGCTCGCCCGTTTCGCGCAGGGTCACCACCCAATTGCCGAAACCGTCGAGCGACCAGCTGCCATTGACCAGCGCCATGGATCGCCACGCCTCTTCGCGATTGAGGGCGCGCCCTTCGCGCGAGATGGTGCGGGCAAATTCGTCCTTCGCCAGGGCAGCCATGAACGGCTCCCTGTCCGAAGGCTGGAAGCCGCGCAGCACCAGCCGCTCGGTTTCCAGCACGGGGATTGCGGTCATTTCAGAAGCTCGCGCGCGCGGTCGCAGTCGCGGTTCATCTGGGCGATCAGGGCGTCGAGCGAATCGAATTTCGCTTCCGGCCGCAGGAAGTGGCGGAACTGCACTTCAACCTCGCGGCCATAGAGATCGGCCGAGAAATCGAAGAAATGCGGTTCCAGCAGCTCGATCGGCGGCTCGAATTGCGGGCGGATGCCGATATTGGCGGCGCCCTTCAGCTCTTCGCCCGTATCCAGCACCGTGCCGGTGACGGCATAGATGCCGAAGCGCGGGCGCAGATAGGCGCCCAGTGCCATATTGGCCGTGGGAAAGCCGATTTCGCGGCCGCGCTTGTCGCCATGCTGGACGGTTCCGCGCACGGCGAAGGGGCGGGTGAGCAGGCAGGCGGCCACTTCGCATTCGCCGGCCTTGAGCGAATCGCGGATGCGGCTGGAAGAGACGATCATGCCGCTTTCCATCACTTCGGGCACGGCGCGGGCGGCAATGCCGTGGAGCGCGCCCAGCGTCACCAGCGTGTCGCGATTGCCGTCGCGGCCCTTGCCGAAGGTGAAATCCTCGCCCGTGACCACGCCCGCCGCGCCGACCCGCCCGGCCAGCAGCTTGCCCACGAAATCGTCGGCATGGGTGGTGGCCAGCTCGTCGTCGAAATGGAACACCAGCATCGCATCGGCTCCGGCGGCGGCGAACATTTCCTCGCGCTGGTCCAGCGTGGTGAGGCGGAAGGGCGGCACATGCGGGGCGAAATGGCGCACCGGATGGGGATCGAAGGTCGCCACGATCACCGGGCGCCCTTCGCTGCGCGCCCATGCTACCGCCTCGCCGACAACGGCCTGATGGCCCCGGTGGAACCCGTCGAAATTCCCCAGCGCCACGATCGCGCCGCGCAGGTTCTCAGGGATCGGCTGGCGGTGGTCGAGGCGCATTAGGGGCGTTTCTCCAGTGTCACGAAGGAAATGGGCGGCCAGCCATCGGCCGCAGGGCGTTCTTCCCGCGCGACCTCGCGCCATTGGGGGCCGGGATAGGGCATGGAGAGTTCGCCTTGCGTATCTTCATGCACCTCGGTCAGTTCGAAGCGGGTGGCATAGGGCTCGAACAGAGCGAAGATTTCCGCCCCGCCGATGACGGAGATGGTGCCGTCACCCGCCAGTTCCAAGGCTTCGTCCACCGAATGCGCCACTTCGGCCCCCTCGGCCTGCCAGGCGGGATCGCGGGTGAGGACGATGTGGCGGCGCCCCTTGAGCGGCTGGGGAAAGCTCTCGAAAGTCTTGCGCCCCATGATCATCGGTGTGCCCATCGTATGGGCAACGAAACGGCGCAAATCCTCGCGAATCCGCCAGGGGACCTGCCCATTGCGGGCAATTACGCCATTGTCGGCACGCGCGACGATGAAGACGATATCGCGCGCCATCAGCGCACCACCTTGGTCACATGGCCCATCTTGCGGCCCTCGCGCGCCTCGCTCTTGCCGTAGAGGTGCAGATGGTTGGCCCCGTCGCGCAAGATCGGCAGCACGTCCAGCGCCTCTGCCCCCACGAGATTGCGCATCGTCACCTGCGATCCGGCCAGCGATGTATCGCCCAAGGGCAGGCCGCAGATCGCGCGGATGTGGTTTTCGAACTGGCTCGTTTCCGCGCCTTCGATGGTCCAGTGTCCGGAATTATGCACCCGGGGCGCCATTTCGTTGAACACCGGGCCCTGCGCCGTCGCAAAGAATTCGCAGGAGAGCACGCCGACATAGTCCAGCTCTTCCGCCATCCTCGCGGCGAAATGGCGCGCTTCGGCCACTTGCTCCAGCACCACCGCAGAGGCGGGCAGAGTGGAGGTGGCGAGGATGCCGCCGACATGGACGTTCTCGGCGCTGTCCCAGAAGCGGACCTCGCCATCGGTGCCGCGCACCAGGATCACGGAGAATTCCGCCGCGAAGGTAACGAAGCCCTCCAGCACGCAAGGCTGGCCGCCGATGTCCTGCCAGACCTGGCCTGCGTCTTCCCCGCCCGAGAGCCTTATCTGGCCCTTGCCGTCATAGCCCAGGCTATTGGTCTTGAGGATCGAGGGCGTGCCGATCCCGGCAATGGCGGCGGCGAGTTCTTCCGCCGATTCGACCAGCGCGAAGGGGGCGGTCACTCCGCCGCATGCGCGGGCGAACGTCTTTTCGCTGCTGCGCGACTGGGCGATTTCCAGCACCTTGGGGCCGGGCCGCAGGGGCGCGATCCCGTCGATCATCGCCAGCGGGCCGGCGGCGACATTCTCGAACTCATAGGTGATGACGTCGCATTGCTGGGCGAAATCGGCCAGCGCGGAGGTATCGTGCCAGTCTGCGCGGGTCAGCCGGACGGAAACCTCGCCCGCCACGCTTTCCGCTTCCGGCGCGTAGATATGGCATTGGTAGCCGAGCTGCGCAGCGGCAACCGCCATCATGCGGCCAAGCTGGCCGCCACCGAGTATGCCGATCGTGGCGCCGGGGAGAAGCATGGGGCGGGCTCTATTCGTCAGCGGGCTTTTCAGCCACCGATGCCGTATTGGCCGCGCGCCACGCCTTCAGCCTGTCCGAAAGGGCAGGGTCCGACAGAGCGAGAATCGCGGCGGCGTGGAGGCCGGCATTGGTTGCGCCCGCCTCGCCAATGGCCAGCGTGCCCACGGGAACGCCCGCCGGCATCTGGACGATGGAAAGCAGGCTGTCCTGCCCGGAAAGCGCCTTGGACTTCACCGGCACGCCCAGCACGGGCAGATGGGTGAGCGAGGCGACCATGCCCGGCAGATGCGCCGCGCCGCCTGCGCCCGCGATGATCACATGGAAGCCCTGCGCCTCGGCCGTGCGGGCGAAATCGAACATCCGCTCCGGCGTGCGGTGGGCCGAGACGATTCGCGCATCATAGGCGACGTCCAGATCGTCGAGCACTTTCGCGGCGCATTGCATGGTCGGCCAGTCGGACTGGCTGCCCATGATGATCGCCACTTTCGGCCCCCCATTCGGCACAGTTCCTGCCCCCATCCTACCTGTCCTTCAGATAATGCCGTTCGCCCGGCTGCAGCGCCTCGTCGAAATCATAGACGATGGGCTGGCCGGTCGGGATTTCGAGCCCGGTAATGTCGTCGTCCGAAATGCCGGACAGATGCTTCACCAGCGCGCGCAGCGAATTGCCATGCGCGGCCACGATCACCGTCTTGCCGGCGGAAAGCTCGGGCAGGATGGCGCTTTCATAATAGGGCAGCACGCGGGCGATCGTGTCTTTCAGGCTCTCGGTCGCGGGTACGTCGATCCCGGCGTAACGCGGATCGGCGGCCAGATCGAAAGGCCCGCCCGCATCCATCGGCGGGGGCGGCACGTCGAAGCTGCGGCGCCAGATCTTCACCTGCTCCTCGCCATGTTTCGCGGCGGTCTCCGCCTTGTCGAGCCCGGTCAGCCCGCCGTAATGGCGCTCGTTCAGGCGCCAGTCCTTGGTTTCGGGCACCCACAGGCGGCCGCAATGGCGCAGCACGATGTGCAGTGTGCGGATCGCGCGGGTCTGGAGGGAAGTGAATGCGCAGGTCGGCAGCAGGCCCTTGGCGCCCAGCAGCTCGCCCGCGGCGCGCGCTTCGGCAATGCCCTGATCGGTCAGATCCACGTCCCACCAGCCGGTGAATCGGTTCTCCAGATTCCACTGGCTCTGGCCATGGCGGACAAGGATAAGGCTGGCGCGGGGGGTAGACACGGGCATTCTGCTCCTGCGGTCGGTCGGGAGCACGTCGCCCTAGCTTTTCGAAGCCCCTTTGGGAAGGGCGGCGTTTTCGCCCTCCGGGGCAGCAGGAAATGCGCCGGAGCCGGCAGGGTCGCGCGCATCCATTTCGCGCGACTGGGCTTTGCGGCGGCGCAGGTTTTCCCTCAGCTTGGCGGCAAGCCGCTCTTCACGGGAGAGGGGCCGGGAGAGAGGGGGTGGATCATCCTTCATCGCGAAAGGCATTGCCGCAGCCGGGCAGTGCTTGACAAGCCCCCCGCGCCCCGCCAATAGCGCGCCCCTGCCGGTCAGGGGTTTACGCCCGTTTCCGTGTCCGAAATGGTTGGCTGCTGTAGCTCAGTGGTAGAGCGCATCCTTGGTAAGGCTGAGGTCGGGAGTTCAATCCTCCCCAGCAGCACCATTTCCCTTCTTCCCGAGATCCGGGGGTAATGCCCCATAGGCGAAGGGCCCCGGCTTGCGCCGAGGCCGCTGCGGATGCGTCACCGCAGATGGCCCGAGCCGGAAATGGCCCGACAGGCGTCAATAAAATACGCCGTAATAGCGATAGAGGCTGTTGCCGAAGGCGGCATCGAATGCAGGCGGCACCTTGCCCGTGTAATAGGGCGCATCGCGCAGCTTTTCCTTGTCGATGGCCACGACATATCCGTCCTTCGCGGTGTCATATTCCAGCGCGTCCCAGGGAATCGGGTGATAGCTTTCGCCCAGGCCCAGGAAGCCGCCGAAGCTCATCACGGCATATTTCACTTTCCCGCTGCGCTTGCCGATCATCAGATGATCGATATGGCCCAGCCTTTCGCCATCGGTGGAATAGACGGCGGTGCCGTCCACCCTGTCGGACGAGATGAGCGCACTTACCTCGTCATGGCCGAGAGGGGCGGTGTGATCGCGGGCGTCGCCATTGGCGATCGCGGTGTCGGTTAACTGGTTCATGTCGCATCTTCTCCATTGCTTGGGAGACGATGGCCGGCCCCAAAGGCCGCTGCGCAGCATTATTCATCCGGCGCGCGTGTGATTTCGCCATCGCCTATGCAGGATCAACGGAAAACGGGGCGCAACTGTTCCGTCGCTCACCGCAGCCACGGTGCGGACTGGCGGGATTCGCTGCTCAGGCGCGCAGATCGGCCCATTCCTTGTGCCTCTGGAACTGCGCGGCGACATAGGAACATTCCGGATCGATGCGGAAACCTTGTTCGCGCGCGTCGGCGATCAGCGCCTTCACCAGCTCCCCGGCAATGCCGCGTCCACCGATTTCCGGGGGGACCAGCGTGTGTTCGGCTTTGCGTACGCCGTCCTTCTGCACCCAGGTGAGCCGGCCGATGAAGTGGCTGTCTGCCGGGTGGGCGCGATATTCGCCATGGTCGCCGTGATCGATGCGGGTGATGGTTACGCCTTCCATGGGGATGCTCCTTCTGCCTCTGCGGGAATCTTGCACAAGGCCCGGCCCGGGTCCATGGCGCTGCGATGCAGTTCCTTTCCGACAATGCGGCGCGGGTGCACCCGGCGGTGTGGGCGGCGATGCAGGCGGCCGATTCGGCGGATCGGCCCTATGACGGGGATGCCCTGTCCCAGCGGCTGGATGCGGCCTTTTCGGAACTCTTCGGGCAGGATGTGGCGGCGATCTGGGTCGCCACCGGCACGGCGGCCAATTGCCTGGCGCTGGCCACCATGGCGCAGCCCCATGGCGGCGTGATCTGCCACCGCGAGGCGCATATCGAAATGGACGAATGCGGCGCGCCCGGCTTCTTCCTTCATGGCGCCAAGCTGCTGCTGGCCGATGGGGAAGGGGCCAAGCTGACGCCGGAGGGAATCGGCGCGGTGCTGGCAGGCATCACGCGGGGTATCCATCAGGTGCCGGCCCATGCGATCTCCATCACGCAGGCCAGCGAATATGGCTGCGCCTATTGCCCCGCCGAACTCGCCGCCATCGGGGCGCTGGCGAAGCAGCATGGCCTCGGCCTCCATATGGACGGCGCGCGCTTTGCCAATGCCACGGCATTCCTCGGCTGTTCGCCTGCCGAATCGGCCGGTCCGGTCGATGCGCTGAGCTTTGGCTGCGTGAAAAACGGCGGGCTGGATGCGGAAGCGGTGGTGTTCTTCGATCCCGCACAGGCCGATCTTGCCCGCTGGCGCCGCAAGCGCGCGGGGCATTTGCAGTCCAAGGGGCGCTATCTTGCCGCGCAGCTGCTGGCGCTCGTCGAAAACGGCCTCTGGCTGGAGAATGCACGGGCGGCCAATGGGGCGGCGCGCGAAGTGGCGAGCGGGGCGGCGGACCGCCTGCTCCATCCGGTGGAAGCGAATGAAGTGTTCCTGCGCATGACGGGCCCCGAACGCGAGGCTTTGCGCGCGCAGGGCTTCGCCTTTTACGATTGGGACGATCAGGCAGTGCGCATGGTCACGGCGTGGGACACTCAGGCGGAACATGCCGCCGCGCTCGCCCGCGCGATTGCTGCCCTATGAGCGATTCGTCCGGCGCGGGCCCGGCGCAGACGCTGCTGCGGCCCGCCATCCTCATCCCCTTCACTCTCACCGCGCTGATCTGGGGCGGAACCTGGTTCGCGATCAAGGACCAGCTCAACGCCGCGCCGCCCAGCTGGTCGGTTACCTGGCGATTCGCGGTGGCGGCGCTGGGCATGGGCGTGCTGGTGCTGGCGCGCGGGCAGAGCTTCCGCCTGAGCCGTGAAGGGCATGTGGTGGCGGCGCTGTTCGGCCTCACGCAGTTCTGCCTCAACTTCAATCTGCTCTACCGGGCGGAGGCCTATCTCACTTCGGGCATCGTCGCGGTGATGTTCGCCATGCTGATGCTGCCCAATGCGCTGCTGGCGCGGGTCTTCCTGGGGATCAGGGTGACGGGCGGCTTCATCGCGGGAACATTGGTGGCGCTGGCGGGCATTGGCCTGCTGCTGCTGCACGAAGCGCAGGTTGCGGCGGTGCAAGGGGGGCTTGGCGCCGGGGTCGCGACGGGGATCGCGCTGGCCTGTGCCTCGATCCTCGCCGCCTCGGTTGCCAACGTAATGCAGGCCGGAAAAGCGGCGCGGAGGCAGCCGATTCTGGCGATGCTGTTCTGGGCTTTGCTTTGGGGGACCCTGGGCGATTTCTGCACAGCCTGGGTGCTTTCAGGCCCCCCGGTGCTCCCTTTGAGCACACGCTATCTTGCAGGCGTGTTCTACCTTGGAATCATGGGGTCTGTCGTAACATTCCCTTTGTATTTCAGCCTAATACGCCAGCTTGGGCCGGGCCGTGCGGCCTATAATGGCGTAGTGGTGCCGATTGTCGCCATGCTCATTTCCACTCTGGCGGAAGGCTATCGCTGGTCGCTGCTTTCGGCCGCCGGGGCGGTGCTGGCGCTCATGGGAATGGTGCTGGCGCTAAGGGCGCGCAGCCCCTCGCGATAGGTCGGGAAGGCGGGCTTCCAGCCCAGCACGCGCCTGGCCTTGCCATTCGCGATGCGGCGGTTTTCCGTATAGAAAGCAAGGGCTTGCGGGCTAAGGTCGGCTTCCTCCAGCGACACCAGAGGGGGTGGGGGAAGGTGCAGCAGGCGGCAGGCTTCCTCGATCACCTCGTTCTGCGAACAGGGGTGATCGTCCGCCAGATTATAGGCCCCGGCCGGTGCGTTGACCGCCTTCACCACCCCGCTGGCAATGTCTTCCACATGCACCCGGCTAAATACCTGATCGGCAATAGAAATCCGCCGCGCCTTGCCCTCGCGCACCCGCTCAAGCGCGCTCCTGCCCGGCCCGTAAATGCCCGGCAGGCGGAAGACATGGGAACCCATTTCCAGCCAGCGCGCATCGATCCGCGCCCGCGCCATCCGCCTGCCGCCGCCGGTCGGCGCGGTCTCGTCGATCCACGCTCCGCCCGTATCGCCATAGACGCCGGTGGAGGACAGATAGCCCAGCCAGCGCCCGGCCAGAGCCTCGCCATATCGCTCCAGCACCGGGTCCGCGCCGCTCTGCGCATCGGGCGGGACGGAGGAGATCACATGGCTCGCCAGGTCCAGCGCGTCATGCACGGCCTGCCTATCGTCAAAGGCGATATTGCCGCGGCTGCCCGTGGCATCCACCTGCCAGCCCTCTGCCCGAAGGCTGCGAGCGATGAAGCCGGCCGTGTAGCCCAGGCCGAAGATCAGGAAATGCGCCATTGGCGCAATCTAGCCATTGGACGCGGCCTGCAAAGCACTTAAGTGCGAAACCATGGATATCGTGACCAATCCCGAGATGGCCGATGCGGCCGAAACGCCCCACGCTCCCCCCATTACCCAGCGAGAAGACTATCGCCCACCCGCCTGGCTCGTGCCCGAGGTTACGCTCGATTTCGCGCTGGGGCTGGAAAAGACGCGCATCCATGCGGAACTGAAGGTCGCGGCCAATCCCGCAGCCGCGAGGGATGCCACGATCCGCCTCAACGGCGATGGGCTTGCCCCGCTGGAGGTGCTGGTCGACGGGGAGGCGCTCAACAGCTGGCGGCTGGAGCGGGGCGATCTGCTGATCGATCTGCCGGGCGATGCCCACAGGCTGGAGATCGTCACCGAGATCGATCCTTCGCATAATACCCAGCTGATGGGCCTCTATGCGTCGAACGGAATGCTCTGCACCCAATGCGAGGCCGAGGGCTTCCGCCGTATCACCTTCTTCCCGGATCGGCCGGATGTGCTCAGCACTTATCGCGTGCGCATGGCGGGCGAGAAGGCGGCTTTCCCGGTGCTGCTGTCCAACGGCAATCTCGAGGCTTCGGGGGAGAATGCGGACGGCACTCATTGGGCCGAATGGCACGATCCCTGGCCCAAGCCTTGCTATCTCTTCGCGCTCGTGGCCGGCGATCTGGTCGCTAGGCGCGACAGCTTCACGACCATGGGCGGGCGCGAGGTCGAGCTGAACATCTGGGTGCGCCCCGGCGATCTCGACCGGACGGACCATGCCATGCGCTCGCTCATCAAGAGCATGAAGTGGGACGAGGAAGTGTTCGGCCGCGAATACGATCTCGACCTGTTCAACATCGTCGCCGTCAGCGATTTCAACATGGGGGCGATGGAGAACAAGGGGCTCAACGTCTTCAACACGCGCTATGTGCTGGCCGATCCGGAGACGGCGACCGATGCCGATTATGACGGTATCGAAAGCGTGATCGCCCACGAATATTTCCATAATTGGTCGGGCAATCGCGTGACCTGCCGCGACTGGTTCCAGCTCTCGCTGAAAGAGGGCTTCACTGTGCTGCGCGACCAGTTGTTCAGCCAGGACATGGGTTCTGCGGCGGTGAAGCGGATCGAGGATGTGCGCGTGCTGCGCGCGGCCCAGTTTCCCGAGGATTCCGGCCCGCTGGCCCATCCGATCCGCCCTGATTCTTATCAGGAAATCTCCAACTTCTACACCGCGACTGTCTATAATAAGGGCGCGGAAGTCATCCGCATGATGCGCACCATGGCCGGGCCCGGACGGTTCCGCAAAGGCAGCGACCTTTATTTCGAGCGCCACGATGGCGAAGCGGCGACCTGCGAGGATTTCGTCAAGGCGATCGAGGAAGGCGCGGGGCTGGACCTTGCGCAGTTCCGCCTGTGGTATTCACAGGCCGGTACGCCCAAGGTGACGGTGCGGCTGGTGCATTCGGGCGACACCGCCACTCTGCATCTTTCCCAGATCGTGCCCGCCACGCCCGGCCAGAAAGTGAAGCAGCCCATGGTGATCCCGCTGCGCCTTGCCTTGTTCGGCCGGGCAAGCGGCGCGCATCGCGGCGAGGAACTGGTGGTGCTGCGCGACGCGGAGACGAGCGTTTCCTTCGCCGGATTCCGCGAGCCTCCCGTGCTGTCGATCAATCGCGGCTTTTCCGCTCCTGTCTCGATCGAGCGGGACATGAGCCATGAGGATCTCGTCTTTCTCGCCGCCCGGGATGACGATCCCTTCGCCCGCTACGAGGCAATGCAGGAACTGACGGTGGGCCATCTCACAGCCGCACTGGGCGGATCGCTCGACGATGCCGCCCGTCTGGCCGGGAGAGAGGCGATTGGCGCTGCACTGGGCGCCGTTCTGACCGATCCGGCGCTTGACGACCTTATGCGCGGGGAACTGATGCTGTTGCCCAGCCAGGCCTATCTGTCCGAGCAATTGCTCGTTTCCGATCCGGCGGCTGTCCACGCCGAGCGGGAGGCTCTCAAGGCATGGCTTGGAGCCCAGCTGGAAGAGGAGCTTGCCGCGCTCCACGCCCGGGCCTCAGCTGTGCCCTATAGCCTTGAGGCCGACGCGCGCGGCGCACGCAAGGTGAAGACGCAGGCGCTGGTCTATCTCGCTGGCGCCGTGCCGGACAAGGCGGCTGGATTGGCAGCGGCGCAATATCGCGCGGCTGACAATATGACCGACCAGCAGGGCGCGCTGATGGTGCTTGCCGGGCTCGATACGCCCCTACGCGAGGAATTGTTGGCTGATTTCCACGCCCGCTACGCGGGCAATGCGCTGGTGATCGACAAATGGTTCTCGTTGCAGGCGCAGTCGCTCCATCCGCAGGCGCTGGAGCATGTGAAGGCGCTGGCCCGGCATGAGGACTTCACGCTCAAGAACCCCAACCGGGTACGTTCGCTCTACATGGGTTTTGCGGTCAATCCGCACGCCTTCCACGCGGCGGATGGCGAGGGCTATCGCATGATCGCGGATCTGATTCTCGCGCTCGACCCGCTCAATGCGCAGACGGCGGCGCGCTTCGTGCCTCCGCTGGGGCGCTGGCGCCGGATCGAGCCGAAGCGGGCGGAAATGATGCGCGCCGAGCTGGAACGGATCGCGGCTGCGCCGAATCTCTCGGCCGACACTTACGAGCAGGTGACTAAAAGCCTTGGCTGAGATCGAACCCGTCGAGGTAAACCGCGCGGCCGTGCTGGAGGGCGTTCCACACGGTTTTCTGGGCCGCAGGGGCGGGGTTTCCACCGGGCTGGTCGCCGGGCTCAATGTCGGCTTTGGCGCGGGCGACGATCCGGCCGCCGTGGCCGAGAATCGCCGCCGTGCGGGCGAGGCCGTGCTGCCGGGCGTTCCATTGGTGGCGGTCCATCAAATCCACTCCGCGATCTGCGCGACGGTTGAAGAGCCTTGGGATGACAAGCATCGCCCCACCGCCGATGCCCTGGTGACTCGCCGTCCCGGCACCTTGATCGGGATCGTCACTGCCGATTGTGCGCCGATTCTGATGGCCGACCAGGAGGCTGGTGTCATCGGCGCGGCCCACGCAGGCTGGCGCGGCGCCCATGGCGGCGTGGCCGAGGCGACCGTGACGGCGATGGAAGCGCTCGGTGCCCGGCGCGAATGCATCGTGGCCGTCATCGGGCCATGCATTGCGCAGGATAGCTATGAAGTGGCCGAAGATTTCCGCGCCAGTTTCAAGCCGGAGGATTCGCGCTTCTTCGCGTCGGGCCGGGCCGGGCATTACCAGTTCGATCTCGAATCCTATGTCGCCTCCCGGCTCCGCGCTGCCGGTGTGCATAAGGTCGAAGGGCTTGGCCTCGACACTTATGCGCAGGAAGAGCGCTTTTTCTCCTTCCGCCGCTCGACCCACCGCGCCGAGCCCAATTATGGGCGGCAATTCTCGCTGATCGGCCTGCCTTTTCCGGCCTAGCTGCGAGAGGGTCGCAAAACCGCCAAAATGCCTGTTGGCATAGGGACGCCTCTCGTCTATCAGCCCGCCCAAGTCGGCATTGACAGCGGGCGTTAGACCTGTGTCCAATGCTTGCGGCGGGGGCTTCCTGAACGCGCGACTTTTGTTGGTTTTCCCGGCCATGCCGGCGGAATGTCCGCCGGTCAGGCCGACAGGCAAGGCAAGGTTGATGGCAGATACGACTGGCACCGCAGACCCGGCAGAATTCGCCGGGACGGAAGGTGAAGGCATCCGGCGCCGGGACTTCATCAATATCGCGGCAGTCGGCGCCGCTGGCGTTGGCGGCATCGCGACGCTCGTTCCCTTGATCAGCCAGATGGCCCCGTCGAAGGACGTGCTGGCCGAAAGCTCGACCGAGGTGGATCTCAGCGCGATCCAGCCGGGTCAGGCGATCAAGGCGATTTTCCGCAAGCAGCCGCTGTTCATCCGCAATCTCACGGCGAAGGAAATCGCGGAGGCGAACGCGGTCGACGCGGCCAGCCTGCGCGATCCGCAGACGCTTGAGGAGCGGACCAAGCCGGGCAAGGAAAACTGGCTCGTCACCATGGGCGTGTGCACCCATCTGGGCTGCGTGCCGCTGGGCGCTGCCGAAGGCGAAGTGAAGGGCGAATTTGGCGGATATTTCTGCCCCTGCCACGGTTCGCATTACGATACAGCAGCCCGCATCCGCAAAGGTCCGGCTCCCAAGAATCTGGAAGTGCCGGAATATGAATTCACCTCCGACACTGTCGTGAAGATCGGCTGAGGCGAAAGAGAGAGATCATGAGCTTTCCCTGGGCAAACCACTACACCCCGTCCCATCCCGTGATGAAGTGGATGGACGAGAAGCTGCCTCTGCCGCGTCTCGTCTATAACGCTGTCGGCGCGGGCTATCCGGTTCCTCGCAATCTCAACTATCTGTGGAACTTCGGCATTCTCGCCGGCTTCTGCCTGATGTTGCAGATCGTCACCGGTGTGATCCTGGCGATGCATTACGCTGCGAATGCCGGCGTGGCTTTCGCCTCGACCGAACACATCATGCGTGACGTGAACTGGGGCTGGATGTTGCGCTATGCGCATGCGAACGGGGCTTCGGCCTTCTTCGTGGTGGTCTATCTCCACATCTTCCGCGGTTTCTATTTCGGCTCCTACAAGGCGCCGCGCGAAATGATCTGGCTGCTGGGCGTCGTGATCTTCCTGCTGATGATGGCCACCGCCTTCATGGGCTATGTGCTTCCCTGGGGCCAGATGAGCTTCTGGGGTGCGAAGGTGATCACCGGCCTGTTCGGCGCGATCCCCGTAGTGGGCGAGCCTATCCAGCAGTGGCTGCTGGGTGGTTTCGCGCCCGACAATGCCGCGCTGAACCGCTTCTTCTCGCTGCACTTCCTGCTGCCCTTCGTGATCGCGGGCGTCGTGATCCTGCACATCTGGGCGCTGCACATCCCGGGTTCGTCGAACCCCACCGGCGTGGAAGTGAAGAGCGAAAGCGACACTGTGCCCTTCCACCCCTATTATACGGCGAAGGACGGTTTCGGCCTGGGCGTGTTCCTGCTGATCTACTGCGCCTTCCTGTTCTTCATGCCGAACCAGCTGGGTCACCCGGACAATTACATTCCGGCCAACCCGCTCTCCACGCCGGCGCATATCGTTCCTGAATGGTACTTCTGGCCGTTCTACGCGATCCTGCGCGCCTTCACCTTCGACATCTTCTTCATTCCGGCGAAGCTGATGGGCGTGCTGGCGATGTTCGCGGCGATCCTGGTGTGGTTCTTCCTGCCCTGGCTGGATAACTCGCCGGTGCGCTCGGGCCATTACCGCCCGGTGTTCAAGAAGTTCTTCTGGATTCTCGTCATCGATATGGCGGTGCTGTTCTATTGCGGCGGCGCCCCGGCTGAAGAGCCCTTCGTGATGCTGAGCCAGATCGCCACGGCCTATTACTTCCTGCACTTCCTCGTCGTCCTTCCGCTCGTTGCGCTGATGGAAAAGCCCAAGCCGCTGCCCTTCTCGATCACAGAGGCGGTGCTCGGTTCGGATGACGCAGCGAAGCTGGCGGCGAAGAGCTAAGCGAACAGTCCCGAGGGAAAACGACACATGAACCGCCTCATCGCATCCGTCGCCGTCGGCCTGTTCTTCGTGCTGTCCGTGCTCGCTGCCTTTGTCAGCGGCGCCTACACCGCGATTACCGAGCCGGCTGCGGAAACCGTCGAACACGCATTCCACAAGGTTCCGAAGGAACTGCATCTGGCGAGCGACGGCCCCTTCGGCCGTTTCGACAAGCAGCAGCTTCAGCGCGGCTACCAGGTCTACAGCGAAGTCTGTTCGGCCTGCCATTCCATGAAGTACGTGGCCTTCCGCGACCTCGAACAGCTTGGCTATAACGAGGCCGAGATCAAGGCGATTGCCGCCAGCAAGCAGGTGCCGGGCGTCGATCCCAACACCGGCGAGGCGAACAGCCGTCCGGGTCTGGCGACCGACTATTTCCCGTCGCCCTATCCGAACGACATTGCGGCCCGCGCGGCGAACAACAATGCCGTTCCGCCGGATCTCTCGCTGATGGCGAAGGCGCGGCATGAAGGCCCGGCCTATGTCTATTCGCTGCTGACCGGCTACACCAACCAGCCCAAGGCGCTGCTCGACCGCTTCCCGGATGCGAAGACGCCGGATGGCCTGCACTACAACCCCTATTTCGCGAATTTGAACCTCGCGATGGCTCCGCCGCTGACCGACGGTCAGGTGACCTTCGCCGACGGCTCGCCCAACACGGTCGATGCCATGGCGAAGGACGTTGCGGCCTTCCTCGTGTGGACGGCCGAGCCGACCCTCGACAAGCGCAAGCAGACGGGCTGGCCTGTGTTGGGCTTCCTGCTCTTCGCTACGGTTCTTTCCTATCTCGCGTACCGGAACATCTGGGCTGAAAAGAAAGCCAAGCACTGAGACCGGTTCGATAGAAAAGCATTCCTGAACGCCCCTCCATCCCCGGATGCGAGGGGCGTTTTGTTTGTGAAGCCAAACGCCGCAAGGGAGGCCGCATGACGCCCGAAGAGCTGAAAAAGCTGATCCGCACCGTGCCCGACTATCCCAAGAAGGGCATATTGTTCCGCGATATCACCACGCTGCTGGCTGATGGAAAGGGCCTCACTGCGTCGGTCGAGCATATTGCGCAGCGCGCCAATGCCGTCGGCGCCGGGGCGATCGCGGGGCTGGAGGCGCGCGGCTTCATCTTCGGTGCGGCGGTCGCCTCGCTTCTGATGCTGGGCTTCGTTCCGGTGCGCAAGGCAGGCAAGCTGCCCGTGCCGACCATCGGCGTCGATTATGCGCTCGAATATGGCGAGGCACGGCTGGAGATCGATCCGTCGCTGATCCAGCCGGGCGAGCGGATCATCATCGTGGACGATCTTATTGCCACCGGCGGCACAGCGCTGGCCGCAGCCCAACTATTGCGCCAGGCTGGAGCAGTGGTGGACAGGGCCCTGTTCGTGATCGACTTGCCGGAACTGGGCGGCGCCGATCTGCTGCGCCGCAATGGCATTGCAGTCGAAGCGCTAATGGAATTCGACGGCCATTGACGTCGCCGAGGGCAAGCCCCCTATTGACGGAGAGGCCCCGGCAATGGCAGTGCAGCCGCCACTGGAACGGGCGGGTATAGCTTAGTGGTAAAGCCCTAGCCTTCCAAGCTAGTTAGGCGGGTTCGATTCCCGCTACCCGCTCCATTCATCGCTTGGGAACTTTCCTCCACCATCCTTACTGGGACCGGGTGAGGGCGGCTTGCGCCCGCTTGTGCCAGGTCGTGCAGCAGGGACTTGCGCGAAAGCGGCCGGCGCTGCTCTTATGCGCGCAAGGGAGAAGCATCGTGCAGCCCGGAGGGAAGAGGAATTGATGCGGCTCTTGCAGGTACTCGATCCATCCCGGAGGCATGTCGCAATCGCAGCTATCTTGCTGGCGCTGGGAATTGCGCTGGGCGGGGGCGGCACGCCCAATCCGGTGACGGAAGTGTGGCTGGAGCTGCTTGCGGGCCTGGCGATGCTGGCATGGCTGTGGTTGCCCGGTCCCGTCCGGCTGCCTGCCGATCCGTTGCTATGGCTGCTGGCCGCAATCGTCGTGGCCGTTCCGGTGGTGCAGCTTGTCCCGCTGCCGCCGGAAATCTGGCAACGCCTGCCCGGGCGAGAGCCACAACTTGCCGCGCTGAGGCTGGTGGGCGAATCGGACAGCTGGCGGCCGCTTTCAGTTTCGCCGCCGCGCACGCTGGCCAGCCTGCTTTCCCTTGTCCCGCCGCTCCTGCTGATGCTGATGACGGGTGCGCTCCGGAAGGATGAACGGCGCGTGCTGCTGGCCGCAATGTTGGCGATGGTATTCCTGTCCGTCGTGCTGGGCGCTCTTCAGCTTGGGGGTGGAGGGACGGCTTTCACTTTCTACGACCAGAGTGCGCTGGGGGTGCTGATCGGCTTCCAGGCCAATCGCAATGCCACTGCGGACGTCCTTCTGATCGGGCTGCTGGCGCTTGCCGCCTTTGCCGCCAGCCGCAAAAGTTCTGCCGGGAGACGAGCTGGCGGGGATGTTTCGAGGGATGGCTGGTGGATCGCCGCTGGTGCGCTGCTGCTGGTGCTGGCCTGTGTGCTGACCGGTTCACGCACAGGCATTGCGCTAATTCTCCCCGTTGCCGTTTGCGCGTGGGCGATCCTCGCGCTCGATCCACGTAGGAACTGGAAGCGCAAGCTGCCGGCAATCGCCGCCGGTGCATTGGCGTTGCTGGCCAGTGCGGCGTTCCTGCTGCGAAACAATGTCCTGCTGCAGCGAATCGCCGCCCGCTTCGGATCGGAGGGCGGCCAACGCGAAGATTTGTGGCGGGATACGATCTTCGCCATCGGGCAGTACTGGCCTTACGGCACGGGCATGGGCACTTTCGTGCCGACTTTCATCGCGCTGGAACCGCTTGAGGCCGTCGATCAGACCGCACCCAACCGGGCGCATAACGATTATCTCGAATTGCTGCTGGAAGCGGGCGCACTCGGTGTGGTGGCGCTCGTCCTGGCCATCGCGCTGACCCTGTTCATGGCGCTGCGCAGCTGGCGCACGGAACGCGAAGGGCGTCCGCAGATCGCGTTTGGTCTCGCCTCGCTTGCACTGATCGCGGTGCACTCCATCATGGATTATCCGCTGCGCTCGTTGTCGCTGGCCTGTCTTGCGGCAGTAGCCGTGGGAATGCTGGCAAGATCGCCTAAGCCCGCTGGAGGCGCTTCAGAAAGCCATCGTTGAGGAAGGTGCCGAAGGGGAACAGCGCTGCGATGAAGGTCCGCAGCCAGCCCAGAAGGCCCGCCCGCCTGCCCCACAGGCCCGGCACCATCGCCACCAGATAGGTCAGGAACAGCACCCCATGCGCCCAGCCGACCGGGCGGATGAGCCCGGGCTGATCGAAGGCATATTTGAGCGGCATTGCCACCAGGAACAGCGCCAGCGTGCTGACGCCCTCCGCAAGGGCCACTGTACGGAACAATTGGAGCAAGTCGGTTTCCCCTAGGGCTTAAAGCGGGCGCCGCGAATATGGGTGAAGCGATCGCCATCCACTTCATACAGGGCGATCGTTTCCACCACGCGCTTGTCGCCTGCTTTGGTTGGCCAGATCTCGAAATCCGGCCAGTCCCTGAAGGTTTCGAATGTTGTGCGGCAATGCATGGCGATGCGAGTGGGCGTGACGATCACGTCCAGCGGAGTGACGATCTCGGTAATGTGTTCCTTCACCCCGCGATAGAAATCGAGGATCGCCTCGCGCCCGTCGATTCGCTTCATTGCGCCGAGTTCAAAGATCACATCACCGGCGTAGAAACGACCGAAGCCTTCGAAATCACTCGCGTTGAATGCGGCGACATAGCTGCGGAAATCGTCTTCTGTCATGCGCTTCCCCCCACCGGCATATTGTCGATCAGGCGCGTGCGACCGATCCGGGCCGCTACCAGCAGCCGGGCTGCATCCTTGCCCAGAGCGGCCAGCGGCTCAAGGTTCGCTGCATCGGCCAGCGTCGCATAATCGACCGAACCAAAGCCCGCATCGATCAGTTCCACTTCCAGCGCGGCGAGAGTGGCGGCGGCATCGGCGCCTTGCTCGATCCGTTCAATCGCGGCCTTCATAGCGCGCGGGAGGGCTGCAGCGGCCTTGCGCTCTGCGGGCGAGAGGTAACGGTTGCGGCTGCTGAGCGCGAGCCCGTCTTCCTCCCGCACGGTGGTTACACCCAGGATGCCGGAGGCAGGGGGCCGGGTGAGATCGAGATCGCGGGCCATGCGGCGAATGACGGCAAGCTGCTGCCAGTCCTTTTCGCCGAACAGGGCAATATCGGGCTGCACCTGATTGAACAGCTTGGCGACCACAGTGGCCACCCCGTCGAAATGGCCGGGCCGTGCGGCGCCACACAGGCCTTCGCTTACGCCTGCAACGGAAATAGTGGTGGCAAAGCCCGCCGGATAGATTTCTTCCACGGCCGGGGCCCACAGGAGCGACACGCCCTCGGCCTCCAACAGGCGCGCATCCTCGGCCAGTTGGCGGGGATAGGCGTCCAGATCCTCATTCGGGCCGAACTGGGTGGGATTGACGAAGATCGACACCGCTACGGAAGGCGCCAGCTCCCGCGCGCGACGGACAAGCGTGAGATGCCCTTCATGCAGCGCGCCCATGGTGGGGACCAGTGCGACCGGGCCGGCCTCGCGGAGCTGTGCGACTGCATCCCGCAGATCGCCTATAGTGGTGACGACTTTCATGCGCGGTCACATCGGATGCAAACGCCCCGAAAGCAAGACGCCAAAGGCAAAGGGGACGGAACCTTGCGGCCCGTCCCCCGATTGTCGCGTCCGAACGTGTCCTGGCGCGGGGGCGTAAAGCCCTACTGCGCCTCGGGCGCAGCGGCCGAAGCGTCTTCCGGCAGGCCGCCCAACTGGTCGATCAGCTTGGTATAGGCATCGAGATAGGCGAGCACGATGATCTGGCCGATCTCCGTGTTCTGATAGCCGCCCGCGCCCGCGCCGCCGAACACGCCGCCCGAGAACAGGCCGCCGCCGGCACCCCAGCTGAGGTCCTTCTTGCGGAAATAGCCTTCTTCCAGAGCCACTTCCTCGGTGGTGCGCGCGTCGACCAGCGAAAGGGTGACATTCGCTTCGCCCTTCTTCACCGAAATGCCGCCTGCGATGGCGCCGACTGTGCCGCCGAACAGGCCTCCAAGCCCGCCCAGCACCTTGCCGCCGCCGGAATTGTTGTTGGTGGAGATGATATCGGGCTGGAGGAAATAATCCGCAGCCTTCACCTGGCCCTTGCCCAGGTTGGAGCCTTCCTGCAACTCGCCGGAATCCGCCAGCGCGCGTTCCATATTGCGGCTCTGCATGGCGCCGCCGCGGTTCACCAGGGTGAAGCAGCCGGAACGCTGCACGAAGATGCGGATGATCGCTTCCGGGCTGCCCAGATTATATTCCCGCCACCACTGGTCGTCGGGCTCGACAATCGCCAGCGAACCCAGCTTGCGCGTGCAGCGCGGAATTTCGTTAGTGCCCTTTTCCTGATCCTTGCGGGCGGATGATTTGTCCTTCTCCTTGGCGAAGGCCGGTGCCGGGGCAGTGCCCAGTACAAGTGCCGACGCCAGGACGCCGGCGATCAACTTCCTCATGAAATCGCTCCCTAAACTTGACTTGCAGCTTCGAGGTCGCTGGGCGGCGTCCCGTCTTTCCGTCCCAGGATGGGAGCCACCTTAGCGCGCAGGGGCGTTTACGGGAAGATGCCAGGGCCTAAGGCGCGGTTTTCCTTGGCTTGCCGATCCCGCAGCGGCTATGCAGTTCCAGATCGGACCGAAGGTTGGGGATAGTGCAATTGCCTCGCAACTTTGCGATGGATAATAGCACTGGAGGCGCCTTGGCCCACGGGCCGCGTGCCGCACCCGCAACCGCGCCAACAATAGCGAGACCAGCCAGACGTGTCCGTGAACGCCCTCCATCGTATCGTTTTTGCCAACGAAAAGGGAGGCACCGGCAAGTCCACCACTGCCGTGCATATCGCGATCGCGCTCGCCTATCAGGGGGCGAAGGTTGCCGCGCTGGATCTCGATCCGCGCCAGCGCACCCTGTTCCGCTATCTCGAAAACCGCACCGAAACCGAAAAGCGCCGCAATATCAGCCTGCCCAATGCGCGCTTCGGCGTGTTCACCGGCGATAGTGTGGAGGAACTGGACCTGCTGGCGCAGGAGATCAGCGAAGGCTGTGATTTCCTGGTGTTCGACACGCCGGGGCGCGATGATCCCTTTGCCCGCCATGTGGCGACCGGCGCCGATACGCTGGTCACTCCGCTGAATGACAGCTTCGTGGATTTCGATCTCATCGGCCAGGTCGATGCGGAGAATTTCAAGGTCAAGCGGCTGAGCTTCTATGCCGAGCTGATCTGGGAAGCGCGCAAGAAGCGGGCCATGGCGACGATCCGCGACCAGCGCCGCGAAATGGACTGGGTGGTGGTGCGCAACCGCACGCAGAAGCAGGAAGCGCGCAACCAGAAGCGTATCGATGACGCGCTGAACGAACTTTCGAAGCGTGTAGGCTTCCGCGTGGCGCATGGGCTTTCCGAACGCGTGATCTATCGCGAATTGTTCCCCTCCGGCCTCACTTTGCTCGACAAGGGGCATCTGGGCGAGCTGGGTACGAGCCATCTTGTCGCCCGACAGGAATTGCGTTCGCTGGTGGCAGGGCTCAACCTGCCCACAGTCGCCAAGGCGCGGGGAATGGAGACGGTCTGATCTCATGTCGCGCCTGATCCTTTTCGCCGTGATCGGGATCGCGCTGTGCAAGGCGCTGACCGGGCGCTGGCCGTGGGATTTCCTGAAGGGGCCCTCCACACGTAGCCAGGCGGTGTTTCGCGCGCGCAAGCTGCTGGCCGTGCGGGCCGATGCCCGGCGCGAAGAGATCATTGACGCGCATCGCCGGCTGATCGCCATGGTCCATCCCGATCGTGGCGGAACCAATGAGCAGGTGCATGAGGCCAATGCCGCGCGCGACCTGCTGCTTGACGATCTGCCTGACGGCAACTGAGGATTTTCCATGAGTCACCGGTTTCACCCGACCGTTCTGCGGGAATATGATATTCGCGGGATTATCGGCGAGACGCTGGGCGCGGCCGATGCGCGCGCCATCGGGCGGGCCTTCGCCACACTGCTGCGCGATGCGGGCGGGAAGAAGGTGGCGGTCGGCTATGACGGGCGGACCAGTTCGCCCATGCTGGAAGCAGCGCTGATCGAAGGGCTCACTGCCAGCGGCTGCGATGTTGTGCGCATCGGCATGAGCGCCACGCCGATGCTCTATTACGCCGAGGCTTCGGCACCGGATGTCGATGGCGGCATACAGATAACCGGAAGCCACAACCCTCCCAACTACAATGGCTTCAAGATGGTCTTTCAGGGCCGTCCCTTCTTCGGGCACGACATCCAGTTGCTGGGCAAGATCGCGGCCGAAGGCGTATGGCTTGACGGGGCGGGAACGGTCGAGACCCGCGACGTGCTGGACGCCTATGTCGAGCGGATGCTGCAGGGCCTTGCCGGGATCGATCCCGCTTCCCTCGCTTCGCTGCGTGTCGGCTGGGATGCAGGGAACGGCGCCGCCGGCCCCGCGCTGGAGGCTCTCGCCGCCCGGCTGCCGGGGGAACATCACCTGCTCTATACCGATGTCGACGGGACTTTCCCCAATCATCATCCTGATCCTACCATGCCGGAAAATCTGGCGGACCTTCAGCGCCTCGTCGCGGACAAGCAGCTCGATTTCGGGATCGCTTTCGATGGCGATGGCGACCGGATCGGCGCGGTGGACGGGCAGGGCCGAGTGATCTGGGGCGATCAGCTGCTGATGATCTATGCCGAGGATCTGCTGCGCCAGCTGCCCGGGGCCACGATCATCGCCGATGTGAAGGCCAGCCGCGCCCTGTTCGAGCGGGTGGCTGAATTCGGCGGCAAGCCGGTGATGTGGAAGACCGGCCACAGCCTCATCAAGTCCAGAATGAAGGAAACCGGCGCTCCGCTGGCCGGCGAGATGAGCGGGCATATCTTCTTCGCGCATGAATATTATGGCTTCGACGATGCCCTTTACGCCGGGGTGCGGCTGATCGCGGCTTCGGCCCGGCTGGGCAAATCGGTCACCGAATTGCGCTCAGCCATGCCGGCCATGATCAACACGCCCGAATTGCGCTTCCAGGTGGATGAGAGCCGCAAATTCGCCGCGATCGACGAAGTGAAGCAGCGCCTTTCCGATAGCGGCGCGGATGTCGATGCGACCGATGGCGTGCGCGTATCCACTCCCGATGGCTGGTGGCTGCTGCGCGCATCCAACACGCAGGATGTGCTGGTGGCCCGCGCCGAAAGCGGCAGCGAGGAGGGCCTTGCCCGGCTGGTTGCCCAGATCGATGAGCAGCTTACCCTTTCAGGCCTCGAACGCGGGCCGCAGGCGGGGCACTGAACCCGCCCCACTTTGGGCCTAAATCGCTCGAAACAGTAAGAAACCCTGCTTGCATGGCCGCCATGCCGCGCTAGTCTCGCCCGCATCAAAAGCGCGGCAAGGGGGCAAGGCGTGCTGATCGGTATCGATCTTGGAACTACAAACAGTGCTGTGGCCGTGTGGCGCGATGGGGAGGCGCAGCTTGTGCCCAACGCGCTGGGGGAATTTCTCACGCCCTCGGCCGTTTCCATCGCCAAGGACGGCACCGCTTTTGTCGGCCGTGCCGCGCTGGAGCGGCTGCCCACGCACCCCGGCGAAACCGTAACCAGCTTCAAGCGGATGATGGGCACGGATCGCACCGTGCGCCTGGGCCGCCGACAGGAATTCAGGGCGGAGGATCTCTCCTCGCTGGTGCTGGCCTCCCTGCGCGACGATGTGGCCCATGCGCTGGGCGAAATGCCGACCGAAGCGGTGATTACCGTGCCAGCCTATTTCAACGACCGGCAGCGCAAGGCCACTCGCCGCGCGGGCGAACTGGCCGGGCTGAAGGTGCGCCGCCTGATCAATGAGCCTACAGCCGCCGCGCTCGCCTTCGGCCTGCAGGACCGGGGGGACCGCGAACCCTTCCTGGTGTTCGATCTTGGCGGGGGGACATTCGACGTCTCGGTAGTGGAGATGTTCGAGGGTATCGTGGAAGTACGCGCCTCTGCGGGCGACAACCGGCTGGGAGGTGACGATTTCAACCATGCGCTGATCGGGCTGGCCCGGCCCCGGCTGGATGCGGAACAGGCGCTGCAGGGCCTTCCGGCCGATCGGCGCGAAGCACTGCTCACCGTGGCGGCGGAGCGCACGCGCAAGGCGCTGTCCACTGCCCAGCAAGCGGATTTCTCCCTCACTATCGGGGACGATGCCCACACAGTTTCCGTGACGGCCGAGGAATTCGAGGAGGCGGCAGAGCCACTGCTCAAGCGGCTGCGCGATCCGGTGATCCGTTCCTTGCGCGATTGCGCCATCGATGCAGGCGAATTGAGCGAGATCGTGCTGGTGGGCGGGGCGACCCGGATGCCTGCCGTGCGCCGCGCGCTTACGCGCATGTTTGGCCGCTTCCCCGATTCCTCGGTCCATCCGGACCATGCCGTGGCGCTGGGCGCAGCGGTGCAGGCCGGACTGCTGGCGCGCGATGCGGGGCTGGAGGAAATCCGTATCACCGATGTCGCGCCCTTCACTCTGGGCGTGAATGTGGCCGAGCTGGACCAGTACGGCCAGCTGCATGACGGGCTGTTCTCCCCGATCATCGAGCGGAATGTGCCGGTGCCGGTCAGCCGCCAGCACATCTATTCGACCATTTCCGACAATCAGGAAAAGGTGCGGCTGGGCATCTATCAGGGCGAGGCCCGGATGGTGAAGGACAACGTCAAGCTGGGCGAGCTGGAAGTGCCCGTGCCGCGCCGGCCCCGAGGCGAAGTGGAAGTGCAGGTGCGCTTCAGCTATGACAGCAGCGGCCTCTTGGAAGTGGATGTGTCGGTTCCCGAATCCGGCATCGCCCGCAATCTGGTGATCGTGGACGAGGAAGACCGGCGCGACGCCAAGGAGTTCGAGAAGCGCCGAAAGGAGCTGTCCCAGCTCAAGTTCCACCCGCGCGAGGATGCGGAGAATGTTGCGCTGTCGGCACGGGCGCAGCGCTGTTACGAGGGCTTCACCGGGCAGGTGCGCGAGGCGATCGGCCACTGGATTGTCCAGTTCGAAGCCGCGCTGGAGCGGCAGGACCCGCGCGAGATTGCCGATGCCCGCGCGATGCTGGCCGCCAATCTCGACCAGCTCGAAGCCCATTCTCCTTTATGAGCCGCCATGGCCCCTGGAGGGTGCTGGGGATCGAGCCCACCGACGATCTCAAGACCATCCGCCGCGCCTATGCCGAAAAGCTCAAGGCGATGGATGTCGATCGCGAGGCCGCGAAATTCGCGGAACTGCGCAATGCCCGCGATCATGCGCTGCATCTGGCCCGGTCCATGGCCGCGCCGCCCGAACCGGTGGAGGAGGATGAGTGGAGCCTTGGCTTCACCGACTTCGAAGAAGCCGAGGAGGGGGAGTTCGACCGCGATGCGCGCTGGTCCTCTCCCGCAGGCATCGATGCGGGGGCCATCGCGCCCGAGCCGCTCCAGCCCGCCGAACCGGGGCCGGACATCCTGCTGCAGGAACTCCTGTTTCCCGGCGGCCAGCATAGCGACGAGGGCTTCGCTTACGAGGAATTTGAGGCTGCGCAGGGGCATATGCGGCAGATCATCGCCAATGCGCTGGAAGGTGAGCTGGGCCTCCAGCGGATGAGCGATTACTGGCTGGCGGACCGGCTGGCCGCCGCCTGGCCGCGCTCCGCTCCGCTGGTGGTCGAGGCGGCCGAGGCCTTCGAATGGGAACGGCAGGCCGGGATGCTGGGCGAAGGGGCCGCGCAGGCTTTTCTCAACGCCCGCCTGCGCGGAATGCGCTTCCATGCCAAGGCCCAGCAGCCGGACCATTGGGCACATGCGGCGTGGCAGGAGCTTTCGAAGCCGGGCCCCAAGCGCTGGCTCGAACGGTCGAAGGCCGCGCCCGCCGACGTCAAGAAACTGATCGGCGGCATTCGGGAGCATTTTCCGGAAGTGGAATCCTTCCTCGATGCCGAACGGGTCCGTTCGTGGGAGAAGAAGTCCGACGATAATCCCTGGCGGGTTGTCGTGCCGATCCTGATCGGGGTTCTGTTGCTGTTCCGGGTGATTGCGATGTTCGCTCCGGAAGGCAGTAGCAGCTCGAACAAGGTCGATCCGCCATTGCTCACTAACGAGGCGGTCTCCACTGAAGATGCGCGCAATTTCCTGGTGCGGGAATTGTTCGGGCCGGAGGCCACGTTCCAGAATGTGCTGGATGGTGCCCCAAGTCTGGCTGCCCTGATCTCGAAGAAATCGGCAGGCGCCGAGGACGAGATCGATCAGGAGATCGCGGCCGATGAAGTGGCGGTACAGGTGCGGCTTGCAACCCTGGCGGCGGCGCATGATGCCGCCTTTGGGGAGCTGGTGCGGATCGATGGCCTCAAGCTGGAACTGGCACGGCTGGCGCAAAACAAGAGCGGCAGCCAGGCCTGCCTCGCCTTGCTGAACGAGGGGCGCCTGTTTCCCAGCGTTGTCCCGCCGCCGGAGCTGCGCGAGAAAGAGCGTGCGCTGGCCTTTGCCCTGCTGGGCAAATATCTGCTGGAACCTCCGCTGGAGAGCCGGCCGGTAAACTCGGCGATGATACCCGGAGAGGTCATCACGGCCGCGCAGCGCGCCAGCGGAGTGAGCGACGAGACAGTCGATGCCGTGTTGCAGAAGAAGGGCACGGATGAGGACCAGTGTGCCTTCAGGCTGGCCCTGCTGGACATAGTCCTGCGTCGCCCCGGCTCGGTTTCGGCAGATGTGCTGAAGGTGATGTAAGGATGGACTCTAACGGATCACCAGCCACGCCAGCCCGGTTGCCAACGCGCTGGCGAAGAGCGGGAGGGCGCCGAGCTTGCCCTTGTTCCATCCTGCGATTCCTATCGCCACCGCGCCTTTGAACAGGGTGTTGAGCGTCACCGGAATCGCCAGCACTGTGCCCGCCGTCAGCGGATCGAGCGTGCCAGCCGGCAGGTTACCCATGGTGATGATCGCGGAATCGACGTCCACTGTGCCCGAAACGGCCAGCACCAGCGCCAGCCCCTTGTCACCGAAGGTTTCCAGCACCCAATGGGCGACGATGGTCAGCGCCATCACCAGCACGGTGAGCAGCAGGGCCGGGCCAAGGTCGAAGGGATTGCGCACGCCTGCTTCGCTTTCCTGCTGCTGCCCGTCGCGCGCGGCCGTGCGGATTGCCCAGGCCGCTGCGGCGAGGCTCACGAGCGCGCCCGGGGCGATCAGCAGGGCAAGGCTGGACAGGGCGAAAGGTGCCAGCACGCCCACCAGCACCGCCACGCGCAGATACATCACCACTGATGCAGCGCTGATCGCGGCGGAAAGGATTGCGGGGTTGCCTTCTCCCTCGCGCATGCGCTTGGCCATGCTGGCTGTTACGGCGGTGGAGGAAACCACTGCGCCCGCCGCCGCCGTGGCGATATGCCCGCGCGATGCGCCCAGCCATTTGGCCGCAAAATAGCCGCAGAAGGAAAAGCCCGATACCATCACCACCACGGCCCAGAGTTGCCGGGGGTTCCAGGCATCATAGGGGCCGAAGCCGCGATCGGGCAGCACCGGCAGGATGACCATGGCGATCACCGCGAAGCGGGCGATCGCGATCACTTCCCGCTCTTCCAGATGCTTCACCCAATCGTGCAGCCGGCCGCGCAGGGCCAGCAGCAGCACCATGGCCACCACGATGGTGGTGCCCAGCAGCCGTTCGCCCATGGCCACCACAAATCCGCTGGCGATGGTTATGAGGCTCACCATGCTGGCTGTGCCGCTCACCTGCGTGCCGGTGCTGGACCGGCGATAGCCGACGACCACCAGCGCGGCGACCGCCGCCAGCAGGATCAGCGCAGGCCCTTCCGCATGGGTGTAGAGCACTCCCGCAAGGCCGCCTGCCAGCCCCAGCAGGCCATAGGTGCGAATGCCGGCAAAGCGGGCCCCGTCGGGAAGGTCACGCAGGCTCCAGCCGCGCTGGATGCCCACCAGCAGGCCAAGCGCCAGCGCCAGCCCAACCCCGATGAAGTGGGTGAGTTCCAGACTGCCAGTCATGGCGTGTCGCGTGCCTGCATTCTGCCCGATCCTTCGGCCAGCCCGCGCCTTTGGGCAAGTATCATTCGCATGGTGGATAGCGGCGGAGCTTTCCTGGAGCGCGCTTTTGTGCTCCTAATGTTCCCATGCGTCGCGTGCTCGACATCCCAGCTCTCCCGCTTTCGCCGCGCCCGGAGACAGGCCGCGCGGCGAAGGGGCGGTTTAACCCGCGCTACCGTGTCAACATTGTCAACTTCGGCGCAAATGCGCGGCCCTGATGGCTGAGGAGGTGCTCCCGGCAGAGATCGAGGCCTGGTTCGCGGGCCGGGGCTGGCGCGTGCGGGATCACCAGCGCGCAATGTATCGTGCCGCCCGCAGCGGCAAGCACGCCTTGCTGGTGGCCGATACGGGTGCGGGCAAGACTCTGGCAGGCTTCCTGCCCACCCTGGCCGATTTCGCGCCTTCCGCTCTGGCGGGTGCACCGCTGCCAGAGGGGCTGCATACGCTCTATGTCTCGCCGCTCAAGGCGCTGGCGCATG
This sequence comes from uncultured Caenibius sp., assembly GCA_963662855.2. GTDB lineage: Bacteria > Pseudomonadota > Alphaproteobacteria > Sphingomonadales > Sphingomonadaceae > Andeanibacterium. The sequence continues at coordinate 32,240 of CAXXWL010000002.1, read as the reverse complement.
ATGTGCAGCGCAATCTGCTGACGCCGGTGGAGGAAATGGGCCTGCCCCTGCGGATCGAGACGCGCAGCGGCGATACGCCCACCGACCGCAAGAAGCGTCAGCGCAGCCGCCCGCCCCATGTGCTGCTGACCACGCCCGAATCGCTCTCGCTGCTGCTGAGCTATGAGGACAGTTTCGAGCTGTTCCGCACGCTGAAACGCGTGGTGGTGGACGAGGTCCACGCCTTCGCCACCGGCAAGCGCGGCGATCTGCTGGCCCTGTGCCTCGCGCGGCTGCAGGCCATCGCGCCCGGGATGCAGCGCGTGGCGCTTTCGGCCACTCTGGCGGATCCGGATGCCTACAAGGGCTGGCTTTCACCCTGGGGTGATCTGGATAGCATAGAACTGGTGCAGGGCGAGAAGGGCGCGCCGCCTGAAGTGGAGATCCTGCTGCCGGAAGGGGAGCGCGTGCCCTGGGGCGGCCATGCGGCGGTATGGGCAGTGCCGCAGCTGATGGACATTATCGCCCGCAACCGCACCACGTTGGTCTTCACCAACACGCGCTTTCTGGCCGAGTTCATTTTCCAGAAGCTGTGGGAGGCGAATGACGCCAATCTGCCTATCGGCATCCACCACGGATCTTTGTCCAAAGAGGCGCGCCGCAAGGTGGAAGGGGCCATGGCGCGGGGCGAATTACGCGCGCTCGTCTGTACCGCCAGTCTCGATCTGGGGGTGGATTGGGGCGATGTCGATTGCGTGATCCAGATGGGCGCGCCCAAGGGCTCCTCACGCCTGTTGCAGCGGATCGGACGGGCGAATCATCGGCTGGATCTTTCGAGCCGCGCGATCCTGGTGCCGGGTAATCGCTTCGAGTTTCTCGAGGCGATGGCCGCCAAGGATGCGGTCGATCAGGGGCAGCGCGATGGCGATGCCTTTCGGCCCGGCGGGATCGATGTGTTGGCCCAGCATGTGATGGCTTGTGCCTGCGCGGCCCCCTTCGACGAGGGGGAGCTGCTGCGCGAAGTGCGTTCTTCGGCCTCCTACGCCTGGCTGGGGGAGGATGAATGGCACCGCCTGCTGCATTTCGTGGCTACGGGCGGCTATGCGCTGGAGGCTTACGACAAGTTCCGCCGGATCGTGCGCGATGCAAAGGGCACCTGGCGACTGACACATCCCGAACATGCCCAGCGGCACCGGATGAATGCCGGGATTATCGTCGATGCCGAGATGCTCGACGTGCGGTTTCGCAACGGGCGCTCGCTCGGCCGGGTGGAGGAATATTTCGCCTCCGGCCTGTCGCCGGGCGACACTTTCACCTTTGCCGGCATGGCGCTGGAAGTGGAGCAGTTGCGGGATATGGAATTGATCGTGCGCGCTGCCCGAAAGGCCGCGGCGATCCCTTCCTACATGGGCCAGCGCATGCCGCTCACTATTCATCTGGCGGGGCGGGTGCAGGCTATGCTGACCGATCGAGCGGGATGGGCGCGTTTCCCCGACGATGTGCGCGAATGGCTGGAGATGCAGGACTGGCGCAGCGAAATGCCGGGGCCGGGGAAGCTGCTGGTGGAGAGCTTCCCGCATGAGAAGCTGCATTATTCGGTCTATTACACTTTCGAAGGGTGGAACGCGAACCAGTCATTGGGGATGCTGATCACCCGTCGGATGGAGGAACGCGGGCTGCAGCCGGGCGGTTTCGTGGCGAATGATTATTCGCTGGGCGTTTGGGGCCTCAGGCCGGTGAGCGATCCGGCGCCGCTGCTTTCGCCCGATATCCTCGCGCATGAATTCGTCGATTGGGTGCAGGAATCTTACCTGTTGCGACGCGCCTTTCGCGAAGTGGCAGTGATTTCCGGGCTGGTGGAGCGCCAGCATCCGGGCAAACGCAAAACGGGCAAGCAGGTCACCTTCTCGACCGACCTCATCTATGACGTGCTGCGGAAATACGAGCCGGACCATGTGCTGATCCAGGCCGCCTGGGCCGATGCCCGCGCTCGGCTGACCGATGTGGGGCGGCTGGCTGGTGTGCTGGAGCGGGCCGCAGGCGAACTGGTCCATGTCGAGCTGGATCGGGTGAGCCCACTGGCCGTGCCGGTAATGGTCATGATCGGGCGTGAAAGCCTGCCGCAAGGTTCGGTGGACGACGCGCTGCTGATGGAGGCGGAGCACCTGGCCGATGCAGCGATGCGAGGTGATGCCAGGATCGAGGGAGCCGGGGGCGATCCCCTCGATCCGGACGAGTGGTGGCCGGCCTGATCGGCCGGAGTTGGAGGTCAGTCCTGTTTTTCGAAACTGCGGTAGCGGTCATTGCCGACAAAGCCGAATTTGGTCGCGCCGGATGCCTTGATGTCGTTCAGCACCTTGGCGGCGATATCGTAGCCTGCGGCCGCCTCGGGCTCATATTGCAACTCGGGCTGCGGCCGCAGCGCATTGGCGGCCTGTAGGCTGGCGCGCAGGCCGGCCCGGTCGGTTACGGTGCCGTTCCACAGGATGGCTCCGTCGGAGGTGAGGCTGATCTTGTTCACCAGCGGATCGGGCTCCAGCGTCAGGCCGCGGTCGTCTGCAACCGGCAGATCGACGTCGACCGAATTGGTGGCCACCGGAATTGTGAAAATCAGCATCACCAGCAGCACCAGCATCACGTCGATCAGCGGCGTGGTGTTCATTTCGCCATGGGGCAGCGCCCCGTCTCTCGATGTCACAAAAGCCATCTGCACCTCTCCCGTGTCAGTATGAGCTGAACGTGAGGATATACTATAACATTTGATTGGTGATAGGTAGGTAATGGTCCGGATCGGATGGCGTTGGCACTTGTGTTGAGGGGGCGTGGGCCTGGTGTGGTGAAGGGGGTGCAGCGATCTTGCCGCCCGTGGACTTCGGGCAAAGAAAAAGGGGCGGTTCGACCCGCCCCTTGATCTGTCCAACGCCCTGACTTTCTAGCAGGAGCGTCTTGTCTCGCTCAGGTCGCCGGAGCGCCTCCGGCCTTGCCGAATACGCGATATTTGTCATTGCCGACGAAGCCGAACTTGGTGACCTTGGAAGCCTTGATCACGTTCAGCACCTTGGCCGAAAGGTCGTAGCTTGCCATCGCTTCCGGTTCGAACTGAAGCTCGGGCTCGACCGCATAGGTCAGCGACTGCTTCAGGTTCGAAATGAGACCCGCCTGGCTGATCGGCTGACCGTTCCAGAGGATTTCATTGTTCGCGGTCAGCACGATCTTGTTCTTGATCGGGTCGACCGGAGGCGTGTCTGTCGGAGGAGTGGAGGTCGGAAGATCGATATCGATCGAATGAGTCGCCACAGGGATCGTAAAGATGAGCATGATGAGGAGAACGAGCATGACGTCGATCAACGGCGTCGTGTTCATTTCCATCATCGGCGAGCCATCATCTTTGCCGCCTGTCATTGCCATGGGGAATTACTCCTGCGCTTTCTCTCAACCCGCGTCCGGATCGACAGGGTTGGAGATGAAGCCGACGGTCGGGTAACCGGCGAACTGGACGTTGTAGATCGCGCCCGCCACACAGCGCCAGGGCGCATTGACGTCGCCACGGATGTGGACCTGCGGGATCTTTTCCGGATCGTTGCGGATCGCTTCGATACCGCCTTCGCGCTGTACGATCGCGTCGAGACGTTCGAACGCCTGGTCGTACAGTTCCTGGGAGGTCACCGGAGTGATGTTGTTGAAATAGACCCGGCATTCGCCACTGCGCGAGGCGCCTTGGAAGCCGGGGTCGCCAGCGCTGCGGCCGGCGTCATCGGTGGTGCTCACGGTCAGCAGCAGATTCTCGACCTTGTCCTTGGACTCGGCCGATTCGAACACCGGAATCTTCAGCTTTTCGATCGTCTGCATGGCGACCGGGACTGCGATGAGGAAGATGATCAGGAGCACCAGCATCACGTCCACAAGGGGCGTGGTGTTGATGTCCGACATCGGCTTTTCGTCGCCGCCACCGCCTGTCGAAATGGCCATGGTACTATCCTACTCTCAATCTTCGCCTGGGAAGAGTGGGGCGGGCGGCCCGCATGCCGGAGCCCGCCCCACTCAATCGGAACCGGGGCCTCAGGCCTTCGGAGCCGGTGCGGCGGGAGCGGCCGGCTTGGCCGGAGCGGCCTTGACCGTAGCAACCGACGGCTTCACCGCGCCCTTGGACGTGATGTTCGCCAGGATGTCGGTCGAGAAGCCGCTCATCAGCTCGCCGATCCGCTTGTTGCGGGCCTGGAGCCAGTTGTAGGCAAGCACCGCGGGAACGGCCACGAGCAGACCGATGGCGGTCATGATCAGGGCTTCACCGACCGGGCCAGCGACCTTGTCGATCGAGGCCGAACCGGCCAGACCGATGGCGATCAGCGCGCGGTAAATACCGATAACGGTACCGAGCAGACCGACGAACGGCGCGGTAGCACCGACGGTGGCGAGGAAGGGAAGGCCGCTGGCGAGCTTCGAGTTGATCGAGGCTTCCGAGCGGGCGAGCGAGCCGTGCAGCCAGTCATGGGCTTCGAGGCTGTCGGTCATCTTGTTGTGCTGCTGTTCAGCGGCCAGGCCGTCTTCGACCAGCTGGCGCCATGCGCTGTTCTTGTCCAGCTTGGCAGCGCCGTCCTTGAGCGACGGGGCCTGCCAGAACTTGGTGCGCACGTCCTTCAGTTCGCCGAAGATCTTGCGCTGTTCGAGCAGCTTGGTGATCAGGATGTAGAACGAGCCTACGGACATGATCACGAGCACGATGAAGATGGAGTAGGCGATCACGCCGCCCTGATTGAGTGCTTCCCAGAAGCCGAAGTGGTTCTTGGGAGCCGCTTCAGCGGCTGCAGCCAGAAATTCGATAAGCATGCGGGTAGTCCTCTCTAGAAAAATCGAAAGATCAAACCGGGCGGAACCGGGGCGGGATCATGCCGCCCGCGGCCGCACCATCAAATCAGTTGAGCTTGTAGACGATGCGCGTGGACCAGCTGGCCGAGGTCGGGTTGCCGGCGTCATCCAACGCAGGGTCAAAGCGTGCGTAACGCTGCATCCCGTCGCAGGCAGCCTCGTCCAGCACGTCCGAGCCACTTGAGGCCGAAACGCGGCAGGCCGCGACCTTGCCGTCGGGACCGACGGTAACGCTAACGCCCACAGTGCCCTCGGTGCCCGAACGGACAGCGCGCGAAGGATAATTTTCCTGAATGCGCGCAGCCCAGCGGGACTGACCCTTGGGCTGAACGCCCTTTGCCTTCGACACAGCCGGCGGAGGTGCAGGCGGGGCCGGTGGCGCAGGACGCGCAGGCAGTACCGCAACCGGTTGCGGCGGCGGAGGACGATCCACCGTAACGATCGGCGGCGGAGCGACATTGATATTAATGGGAGGCGGCGGCGCCACGATAGGCGGCGGCGGTGCCTCGTCCGGTGGGGGTGGCGGCGGTTCTTCCGACTTTTCCGGTTCGGGCTCGTCGATATCGACAGTAGTCACGCGCTCGATGAGCTTCTTCGTCGCCGAATAGGCGAGACCAGTGACCAGAGCATACCCGACCAGCAAGTGAACCAGCCCCACAATGATGATAGCGACAATCTTGTTGCCGCTCATTGTTTGATCAGCGTAGGCCATTCAATCGCATCACTCCATTTCCGTCGCCCGGCAAGCCGGGCTAGTACCAGCCAAGGGAATCGCACCCTGACAGGTAACGCCAACAATTGTCCACCCTGTCGGCCAAGCCGGATGCCCACCGGGGATTCCGAATGACCCGGCAGGGCCCTGCCCCGGAGCTCTTTTTTTGTTGTTCCGCCCCGGTTTCGGGGGGTGTTTAGCGGCGATGGCAGAGTGGAGCAATCGCTTTATCGGTTAACCGCCAATTCAGCACTTCCGGCCTTGAGTGGCGATGTTTATGGGACAGGCCATCCCTATTTGTCAGGGTCGGCGGCTGGCGAGAGAAACACATGAAAAGCAGAGAAATTCGCGCTTTCGGTAAATCCGTGCTGGCAGGTGCGGCAACGTTGGGGCTGCTTGCGGCGCAACCGGCCGCAGCAGCCGAAAAGGCCCCGGTTCTGCCGGTTCCGCAGCTGACCTATGCCGATATTGTGGACCTTGCCGACTCCGCGACGATGGTGGTCAAGGCCCGGATTCGCACCCAGCGCACGATCGCTCCGGAGCTTTCTCCGGGACTGCGTCCGGGCTGGGCGAGACAGCTGATTGTGGCCGATACAGAGGCACTGATTTCCGGCCGTTCGGCCATTGGCGAATCGCTGCGCTATCTTGTGGACGTGCCGCTGGACGCAAAAGGAAAGCCGCCCAAGCTCAAAAAACAGTCCGTCATTCTGTTCGCTTTTCCGGTTCCCGGGGTGCCCGGAGACCTTCAGCTGATCGATGTCGATTCCCAATTCCCGTCCGATCCGGCGCTGGAAGGTCGCATCCGCGAGGTGCTGGTGCAGCTCGTTTCGCCGGACGCGCCGCCCATCGTCACTGGCGTGGGCGAGGCGCTGGCCGTGCAGGGTAATCTGTCGGGAGAATCCGAAACCCAGGTTTTTCTGGCCACCAAGAACAATGCGCCAGTGTCGCTCAATGTCGTGCGCCGGCCGACCATGGAGCCGGAATGGGGCGTTTCGTGGACCGAACTGGTCGACCAGTCGGCCCGGCCGCCTCATGAGGGAACGCTGGAATGGTATCGTCTGGCCTGCTTCCTGCCGGCCGATCTGCCTTATGATTCGATCCTTTCGCGCGATGGACAGTCGCGTGCACTGGCGGCGGCGGATTATCGCTATGTCCTCGATCAGCTCGGGCGCTGTTCGCGCATCCGCGGCGGGCCGCCGGTGTTCCCCGGCGCCAATTGAAGCATTTGCCTGCGTGTTAAGCGGGCTGGCCTTTCTGCCCCGGCTGCACTAACGCGCGCGGCTGAATTGGCGGCGCCCACCGGCGCCGCGTGACCCGCGCCGAAGAGGAAGAGTTATGGCCGATCCGCTCCGTATTGCACTTGCCGGTCTTGGCACGGTGGGCGCTGGCGTGATCCGCCTGATCGAGGCGAATGGCGAGCTGATCGCCCGCCGCGCGGGCCGCCCTGTGGAGATCGTGGCCGTCAGCGCGCGCGACCGGACCAAGGATCGCGGGGTCGATCTGTCCACCTATGCCTGGGAAGACGACATGACCGCCATGGCCGCCCGGCCGGATGTTGACGTGGTGGTCGAACTGGTCGGCGGATCGGATGGCCCGGCGCTGACCTTGGCGCGCAATGCGCTGGGCGCGGGCAAATCGGTCGTCACCGCCAATAAGGCGATGATCGCCCATCACGGCCTGGCGCTGGCCGAACTGGCCGAGAAGGCCGGGGTGGCGCTGAAGTTCGAGGCGGCAGTGGCCGGCGGCGTGCCGGTGATCAAGGGCCTGCGCGAAGGCGCGGCCGCCAACACGATCGAGCGTGTCTATGGCATCCTCAACGGCACCTGCAATTATATCCTCTCCACCATGGAGGCGACCGGGCGCGACTTTGGCGATGTGCTGAAGGAAGCGCAGGAACTGGGCTATGCCGAAGCCGATCCCACATTCGACATCGAAGGGATCGACGCTTCGCACAAGCTCTCGATCCTGGCGGCGATCGCGTTTGGTGCGAAGATCGATTTCCCTTCGGTGGAGACCGAAGGCATCTCCCGCCTGCGTGCGGCCGATATCGAACAGGCTGCCGCGCTGGGCTTCGTCATCCGCCTGATCGGCATTGCCGATACGGAGACGGGGTCGAATGGCGAAGAGACCCTGTTCCAGCGCGTCTGCCCCTATCTGGTGCCGAACGACCATCCGCTTGCGCGGGTTGGCGGGCCGACCAATGCGGTGGTGGTAGAAGGCAATTTCGCAGGCCGCCTGCTGTTCCAGGGCGCCGGAGCGGGCGACGGGCCGACCGCCAGCGCGGTGGTGGCCGATATCATCGACATCGCCCGCGGGGATGTGGGTGCGCCTTTCTCCGTGCCGGTCGCAGACCTTGCGCCTATGCCGCGTGCCGATGCCGGGCACCGCGTGGCGCGCGACTATCTGCGCTTCATGGTGGCCGACCGTCCGGGCGTTCTGGCCGAGATCGCCACTGCGATGCGCGATGCCGGGGTTTCGATCGAAAGCCTGATCCAGAAGGGCCGGCCGGAAGAAGGCGGCGAGGTGATGGTCTCCATCGTCACCCATGAAGGGCCGGAAGCCAATGTCGACCGGGCGCTGGAACTGCTCGAAGGTTCGCCCAGCCTGACCGAGCCGCCGCTGGTGCTGCAACTGCTGGATAATTGAGGGCAGGCCGGCGCGGCTACCTAGTCCGCCGGAAAAATCAGTCCGCCTTCTTCTCACCCTTGGCGATCTTGTCCGCGTCCGAACCTTCGGGCGCGTCCGGCAGCAGCTTGAAGTCGATCATATAGGCCGGGTCCGGCGGGCCGCCCAGCGTCATGCCCTTGCCCTTGAAGATACCGGGGCCCGAAACGTCGGGCGCGCGGGGCAGGCCGTCATTGGTGGCCTCGCGTGAATTCTTGTCCAGATCGCTGGTGGATTTCACGCGAAATTCGGAATCGTCCTGCGGCTTGGCGCAGACCACGATTTCGTTCTCGCCCTGGCTGTCGGAAGGTTTGGAGCAATTGCGGGTCGGCGGCGGCGGGCCGTACATGTCCTTGGCGGTGCTGATCGCTTCTTCCGCCGAAACCCGCTCGCGCTGGGCGGCCAGCGGCGAAAGCGGCAGGGCGGCCAGCAACGATAACGCGGCCCATTTCGTCAAGATCGCCGGCACTTCCCTCTCCAGACTTTCCCGCATCGCGGCAGCACGCCGGCACAATCCTGCCCTATCGGGCGTGGCGGCTTGATCGGCGATGAATGGCGGCGCGCGGGCGGCTTGGCAATCTGCTTCGCGCGTCATCGTGGATACATGCGGCTGGTCGAGGGCACCCTCGACAGCCCCGGGCGGCTCGCCTATCGGGGGCGCGGATGTGAAGGGAGTGGCAATGCCTAAAGCCAGCAAGGTGCTCGATCGTGTGCTCGTTCTGGAGATGGTGCGGGTGACGGAAGCCGCAGCCATCGCCGCCTCGCAACTGGTGGGGCGCGGGGACGAGAAGGCCGCGGATCACGCCGCGGTAGAGGCGATGCGCAAGGCATTCGACGAACTCTATATCGACGGCACCGTGGTGATCGGCGAGGGCGAGCGCGACGAGGCACCGATGCTCTATATTGGCGAGAAGGTGGGCGGCGCGCCGGGCAAGGGCCCCCGGATCGACATTGCGCTCGATCCGCTGGAAGGCACCACCATCACCGCCAAGGCCGGGCCCAACGCGTTGGCCGTGCTCGCTGCGGCGGAAGAAGGCTGCCTGCTCAACGCGCCTGACGTCTATATGGAAAAGCTGGCCATCGGCCCGGGCTATCCGGAAGACCTCGTCAGCCTGGACATGACGCCGACCGAGAATATCAAGGCGCTGGCCGCGGCCAAGGGCGTGAAGCCCAACGAGATCATCGCCTGCGTGCTCGACCGGCCGCGCCATGCCGATCTGATCGAGGAATTGCGCGGCCTTGGCTGCGGCATCCAGCTGATCCCCGATGGCGATGTGGCGGGCGTGATCGCCGTGACCGATCCCGATACCACGATCGATATCTACATGGGTTCGGGCGGTGCGCCGGAAGGCGTGCTGGCCGCTGCCGCCCTGCGCTGCGTGGGCGGGCAGTTCAACGGGCGCCTGATTTTCCGCAACGATGCGGAGCGGGCCCGTGCCCGCAAATGGGGGATCGAGGATCTCGACCGGATCTACAAATTGCGCGATCTGGCCAAGGGCGATTGTATCTTTGCCGCCACCGGCGTGACGGACGGTTCGCTGCTGGACGGGGTGAAGCGCCTCAAGGGCGGCACGATGACGACCGAAAGCGTGGTGATGCGCGCCAGTTCGGGTACGGTGCGCTGGGTGCGCGGCGAACATCGCGGTGCGTAACAGGCATCGCGGCGCGCGAATGGATTTTCTGCAGCGGGGCAGGCGCTTTCAACAGCGCAGCCCTGCTTCAGGTTGCAATCGTGTGACGCTTGGCTAGAGCCGGGCGCAGTGATTCCCGCCGCGACAACAGGGGCCCCCAAGCGATGAAGATCATGGCCGGCAATTCCAACCTGCCGCTTGCGCGTTCCATCGCGGCCTATCTCGAGATGCCGCTTACGGATGCATCGGTCCGCCGTTTCGCGGATGAAGAAATCTTCGTGGAGATTCATGAGAACGTGCGCGGCGAGGATGTGTTCGTCCTCCAGTCCACGTCCTATCCCGCGAATGACAATCTTATGGAGCTGCTGATCTGCATCGATGCGCTCAAGCGCGCGTCGGCCAAGCGGATCACCGCAGTGGTGCCCTATTTCGGCTATGCAAGGCAGGACCGGAAGCCCGGCCCGCGCACGCCGATCTCGGCCAAGCTGGTGGCGAACCTCATCACCCAGGCCGGCGCCAGCCGCGTGCTGTCGGTCGATCTCCATGCCGGGCAGATCCAGGGCTTCTTCGATATCCCGACCGACAATCTCTATGCCGCGCCGGTGATGGCCGCGGACATTCAGGCGCGTTACGGGGATTCGGACCTGATGGTCGTCTCGCCCGACGTCGGCGGCGTGGTGCGCGCCCGCGCGCTGGCCAAGCGGCTCGAGAACGCGCCGCTCGCCATTGTCGACAAGCGCCGTGAGCGTGCCGGCGAATCCGAAGTGATGAACATCATCGGCGACGTGAAGGGCCGGGCCTGCATCCTGATCGACGATATCGTCGATTCGGGCGGCACCCTGTGCAATGCGGCGCAGGCGCTGCTGGATGCCGGGGCCAAGAGCGTGGCGGCCTATATCACCCATGGCGTGCTTTCGGGCGGGGCCGTGGCGCGGGTGGACAATTCCGCGCTGAAGGAACTGGTCATCACCGACAGCATCCTGCCGACCGATGCGGCACTGGATTCCAAATGCATCCGCATCCTGCCGATTGCCCCGCTGATCGGCGAGGCCGTGCGCCGCATCGCGGATGAAAGCTCGGTTTCGAGCCTGTTCGACTGACATGCCGGTCCGCGCGCGCAAGGCGGCGGAGAAGGTGCGGATCGCCGGAATGGCGGCGATATTGCTCGCGCTGGCCGCCTGCGCTGCCGACGATGGCCGGATAAGACTTTATCAGCCGCCGGCCGGCACCAATGAAGTGCTTCGTGGCCCGATTGCGGGCGCGCCGGGCCATTCGCTGGTAATGGGCGATCTGGTGATGGGGCCGGGCGGCACGATCCCGCGGCACAGACATGCGGGTGAGGAATTCCTCTATATCCTGGGCGGGTCGGCCACCCTGTTTCGCGAAGGCGAGGCGGAAGTGACGCTCACCGCCGGGCAGTCTATCCGTATCGCGCCGGGCGTGGTCCATTGGGGCAGGACCGGCCCCGATGGCATGCGGGCGGTTTCTTCCTGGGTCGTGGTCGATGGCAGGCCCTTGCGTGAGGCAGTACCTGAATGAATCTCGATGCAGAAATCGCCCTGGCGTACAGCCTTGCCGATGCCGCGCGCGCTGCGATCCGCCCGCATTTCCGCGAGGAAGTGCATAGCGAGGCAAAGGATGACGCCACGCCCGTTTCGTTGGCCGACCGCGAGGCAGAGCAGGTCATGCGCCGTATCCTCGAGGCGGAAGTTCCGGCCGATGGCGTGCATGGGGAAGAATATGGCGTCAGCCTCGGCACGTCGGGCCGCCAGTGGGTGCTCGATCCGATCGACGGCACCACGGCATTCCTCGCCGGCCGGCCGATCTTCGGCACGCTGATCGCGCTGCTGGTGGATGGTTTCCCGGTACTGGGCGTGATCGACCAGCCGATCCTTGGCGAACGCTGGCTGGGGGTGACCGGGCGGCAGACCACTTTCAATGGCAAGCCGATCAATACCCGCCCCTGCCGCGAACTGGCCATTGCAACGCTTGCCACCACCGGCCCGCAATATTTCGACGACCATGAGGGCGAGCATTTCATGGCGCTGGCCGCCAGGACTGCCCACCGTCGGATGGTGATGGGCGGCGATTGCTACAATTACGCCATGCTCGCCATGGGCCAGATCGATATCGTGTGCGAGGCCGGGCTGAAGCTCCACGATTATGCCGCGCTTGTCCCCGTGGTCGAGGGTGCGGGGGGCACGATGTGCGACTGGAATGGCGAACCGCTCCATGCCGCATCCGGAGGCCAGGTATTGGCGCTGGGCGATCCTGCGCGGCTGGAAGATGTGGTGGAAGCGCTCGCCTGCAGGCATTGAGGGGCGGCAGAGCCTGATCTCACCGTATTGGATGCATAACCCCCTTCCGCGATGCGCGGCTGGCTGTATCGGGTGCGCAGCCCGCATGGCGGGCATCAACAGGGGTATCTGCATGAAATATCTGGTTCTGGCCGCGGCGCTCGCCGGCGGTCTCGCTCAGCCTGCCTTCGCGCAGGAAGAAGAGGGCAAGAACGACAAGGCCGGCTTCCGTATCGAAGCGCGTGCAACGCTCGAAACGCCGACTGTCAGCAGCATCGAGGAAGAAGGCGACATCTACAAGCTCGGCTCGGCCATGGCCTTCGGCGGCGAGGCTGGCTTCGACTTCGCTGTGAGCGACAAGGTGGTTGTCGGGCCTTACGGCACTTATGAAATCTCCACGGTCAAGAATTGCGTTGGTTCGGATTGCGTGAAAGCGACCGACAATTACGCCTTCGGCCTGCATGCCGGCCTCACCGTTGGCGATCGAGGAATGATCTATGCCAAGGTCGGCTATGCCAGCCTCGGCCTTGAAGTGAGCACGCCCGGCCTGGCCGTGAGCGAGCGCGGCGACGGCGTGGAGGGTGCGATCGGTTACGAGCACGGCTTCGGCAGCAATTTCTACGGCCGTGTCGAATTCGGCTATGCCGACAATGGCGATATTTTCGGGATCAATTTCCAGCGTCGCCATGCGGGTCTGTCGCTGGGCGCACGCTTCTGATCGTACTGCCGGCAAGGCACGGATGGGGCGGCCTGCCGCATCTGTGCCTTGCAATTCGGGCGGATGCCGCTAAAGGCGCCCCCTTCAAAGACACTTGATCGCTTTTCGGTGATTCTGGGTCCGCCTGGCTGAAAGGGCTGCCAGGGCTGGCTCGATGTGTCTCGAACAAGGAGACGAAAATGCCCAAACTGAAGACCAAAAGCGGTGTGAAGAAGCGCTTCAAGCTCACCGCCACAGGCAAGGTGAAGCACGGCGTTGCCGGCAAGCGCCACCGCCTGATCAGCCATAATGGCAAGTATATCCGCCAGAACCGCGGGACCGACGTGATCTCCGACGCAGATGCGAAGGTGATCAAGAAGTGGGCGCCCTACGGGCTGAACTGAGGAGTACTAGCCAATGTCCCGCATCAAACGTGGCGTAACCACGCGCGCCAAGCACAAGCGGATTCTGGACGCGGCCAAGGGCTATCGCGGCCGCCGCAAGAATACGATCCGCATTGCCCGTCAGGCAGTCGAAAAGGCCGGCCAGTACGCCTATCGCGACCGCAAGGTTAAGAAGCGCAACTTCCGCGCCCTGTGGATCCAGCGCATCAACGCCGCTGTCCGCGCCGAAGGCCTGACCTATTCGCAGTTCATCCACGGCACCAAGCTGGCCGGCATCGAGCTGGACCGCAAGGTGATGGCCGATCTCGCGATGAATGAAGGCGGCGCTTTCGCTGCGATCATCGCTCAGGCGAAGAAGGCCCTTCCGGCCTGAATCGGGGCGGCTGGCATGGTCCGGTCGTTCTGAACAAGTCGTTATCCAGCTTCCTTCGGGAAGCATAGACGACCACATAGATACGGGCGCGAAACGGTCATATTCCGTTCCGCGCCCGTTTTCGTGTATCATGGTCCCGGGTCGAATAACGCTGAAACAGTGGGTCGCAAATTGGGGGGCGTAATGAATTGCCAGATCGACGTGCGCTTTTTCCCGGCGCCGCCTGACCTGCAGGGTTGTTTCTCGTCCTTTTACAGCGCCAGTTTTACCGTGGCGGATGGCGGGCGAGTGAACGATCTGCTGCAACCGGAATGGGCGAATCTGCGCTTCTTCCTCGGGGATCGGCCGGATGCAGGGGTGATCGGCGGGGAGAAGCTGAGCGGCGCGCGGTTGACCGCCACGGGGCCAAGCTCGCGTCCGGTTGAGTTCGAACTGGGCACCACCCGCATGTGGGGTGTGGGCCTGTTCCCGCTGGGCTGGGCCAAATTCTGCCATGGCCCTGCGAAGGATGTCGCCAATGCGGTGGTCGATGGGGAGACGCATCCAGCCTTCGCCAATTTCGCCGGCCTGGCGAGGGATCTCTTCCAGGACGGTTCGGACGAATTGCAGGAGCTTGACCGGATCATCGCCTGCTTCCGATCCATGAATCGCGACATTCCCGATCAGGACCGGATCATGGCCGTCCATGGCGCCGTGGTCGATTCCGGTGTCGCCAGCGTGGCCGATTTTGCCGATCACACCGGCCTTGGCCGGCGCACGCTGGAACGGCTCTGCCACCGTTATTTCGGCTTCTCGCCCAAGCTGCTGCTGCGCCGCCAGCGCTTCATGCGCAGCCTTGCCCAGTTCATGCTGGAAAACGCCGCGAACTGGAGCGAGGCGATGGATGCCCATTATCACGATCAGGCGCAGTTCGTGCGTGAGTTCCGTTCCTTCATGGGGATGAGCCCGGGCGAATATGCCGCGCGCAATCATCCGATCCTGGGCGCTTTCATGAAGCAGCGCGCCAAGGTGTGGGGCGCCGCCGCGCAGACGCTCGATCGGCCCGATCAACCACGCGGCAGGTCCCTTTGAGTACACGCCTGGTATGGTTTGAGCACACTCCAGACCTGCTCCGCAAAGCCCTCTGAGCCATTGCCAGCACCCGGCCAGCGCCCTAGAGGCGTCTCGAAATCGCAGGACCGGACGGGACATGGGCGAAGTGGACAATCTCGAAGGCGCCGCAGTGGCGCGGATCGGCGCGGCGGAAGATCTCGCCGCGCTGGAAGCGTTGCGGGTCGAATATCTCGGCAAGCAGGGAAGTATTTCCAGCCTTCTCAAGACCTTGGGCGGTATGTCCCCGGAAGAGCGGCAGACCGAGGGGCCGAAAATCCACGCCCTGCGGGAAGCAGTGCAGACCGCTCTGGCCGCTCGCAAGGAAGCGCTGGAAAGCGCGGCGCTGGAAGCCCAGCTTGCGGCCGAGACGCTGGATCTGTCGCTCCCCGCCCCCGATGCGCCGAAAGGCTCGGTCCATCCGGTGAGCCAGGTGATGGACGAACTAGCTGAAATCTTTGCAGATATGGGCTTCGCCGTCGCCACCGGGCCGGAGATCGAGGACGATTGGTATAATTTCACCGCGCTCAATATGCCGGAAAGCCACCCGGCCCGCGCGATGCACGATACCTTCTATTTCCCCGCGCAAGAGTGTGCACAAAGCGACACAGCGCGTGCTGAAGGCGGCCGAATGCTGCTCCGGACGCACACAAGCCCCGTACAGGTGCGCACCATGATGGCCGGCGGCGCGCCGGTGCGGATCATCGCCCCGGGCCGGGTCTATCGCTCCGATTCCGATGCTACCCACACCCCGATGTTCCATCAGGTGGAGGGGCTGGTGATCGACCGGGACATTCACCTGGGCCACCTCAAATGGACGCTGGAGACTTTCCTCAAGGCCTTCTTCGAGCGGGACGATATCGTGCTGCGCCTGCGCCCGTCTTATTTCCCCTTCACCGAGCCTTCGGTGGAGGTCGATGTCGGCTTCGCGATCGAGAATGGGCGGCGAGTGCTGGGCGGTAGCGGGGACGAGCCGGGCCATGGCTGGATGGAGCTGCTGGGCAGCGGCATGGTCAATCGCAAGGTGATCGAAATGTCGGGCCTCGATCCCGACGAGTGGCAGGGTTTCGCATTCGGCGTGGGCGTGGATCGCCTCGCCATGCTCAAATACGGGATGGACGATTTGCGTGCCTTCTTTGACGGCGATGTGCGCTGGCTGAAGCATTACGGCTTCTCCGCCTTCGATCAGCCGACGCTTTCGGCAGGCGTGGGGGCACGAGCATGAAGTTCTCGCTCTCTTGGCTGAAGGAATATCTGGATACCGATGCCGATGCGGCGGCCATCTCGGCCAAGCTGAATGCCATCGGGATCGAGGTCGAGGGCATCGAGGACCCGGCCGAGAAGCTGGCCGGCTTCATCGTCGCCAGGGTGCTGACGGCAAAGCCGCATCCCGATGCGGACAAGCTGCAGGTGCTCACTGTGGATACGGGTTCCGGCGATCCGTTGCAGGTCGTCTGCGGCGCGCCCAATGCGCGGGCGGGGCTGGTGGGCGTGCTCGGCACTCCCGGCGCCAGCGTGCCTGCCAATGGCATGGTGCTGCGCAAGAGCGCGATCCGCGGTGTCGAATCCAATGGTATGATGTGTTCCACCCGCGAGCTGGAACTGGGCGAGGATCATGACGGGATCATCGAGCTTCCCGAAGATGCGCCCGTGGGCACCAGCTTTGCCGATTATCGCGGCGAAGGGCCGGTATTCGACGTGGCGATCACGCCCAACCGGCCCGATTGCATGGGCGTTTACGGCATTGCCCGCGATCTGGCCGCAGCAGGCCTTGGCACACTGAAGCCGCTGACGATCGAGGAGGTCGCAGGCAGCTTCCCCTGCCCGGTGGAAATCCGCACGGACGATCCGCAAGGCTGCCCGGCCTTCTACGGCCGCGTCATTCGCGGCGTTAAGAACGGTGCCTCGCCCGAATGGCTGCAGGCTGCTTTGCGCAGTGCGGGCCAGCGCCCGATCAGCGCGCTGGTGGACATCACCAATTTCCTGATGCTCGGCTTCGGCCGCCCGGCCCATGCCTATGATCTTGCCAAGCTGACCGGCGCAGTCGTTGCGCGGCGCGCGCAGGATGGCGAACAGGTCCTCGCGCTGAACGAGAAGACCTACACGCTCGACGCGGACATGACCGTGATCGCCGACGATAGCGGCGTGCACGACATTGCCGGGATCATGGGCGGCGAGCATTCGGGCGTGTCGGAAGACACCACCGACGTGCTGCTGGAAATCGCCTATTTCGACCCCGAGCGGATCGGCCTCACCGGCCGCCGCCTGGGCCTTGCTTCCGATGCGCGCACCCGGTTCGAGCGCGGGGTGGACCCGGCCTTCCTCGATGACGGGCTGGATCTGCTGACCGCGCTGATCCTCAAGATCTGCGGCGGCGAAGCCTCCGAAGTGGTCCGCGCGGGCAGTCCGCCGAGCGAGCAGAAGGTGGTCAGTTACGATCCCGCGCTGGCCGAAAAGCTGGGCGGTGTGGCTGTTCCCGATGCCGAGCAGAAGGCGATCCTCACCTCGCTCGGTTTCGTCCTTCGACAGGCTCAGGATGAGCGGGATGGTGATTGGCAAATCACCGTTCCGCTGCGCCGCCACGATGTGGAAGGCGCTCCCGACATCGTCGAGGAAGTGGTCCGCATCCACGGGATCGACAAGGTGGCCAGCGTCGCCCTGCCGCGCGCGGATGGCGTGGCCCAGCCCACTGCCACCCCTGCCCAAAGGCTGGAGCGTCGCCTGCGCCGCGCAGCCGCCGCGCGCGGGCTGAACGAGGCCGTGACCTGGAGCTTCCTGCCCGTGCCGGAAGCGGATCATTTCGCAGAAGGCAATGGCGGGCTGTGGATTCTCGAAAACCCGATCAGCGAGGATATGAAGGCCATGCGCCCGGCGCTGATCCCCGGCCTGCTGTCTGCCGCCAAGCGCAATCTCGATCGCGGGGCAAAGGGCGTGCGCCTGTTCGAGATCGGCCGCCGCTATCTGCGCGGCGAGAGTGGCACGAGCGACGAGCGCCTGACTCTGGGCATTGTGCTGGCGGGCGAGAAAGTCCCCAGCGGCTGGAACACCGGCAAGGCGCAGGGCTTCGATGCCTTCGATGCCAAGGGCGAAGTGCTGGCCCTGCTGGCCGAAGCCGGCGCCCCGGCGGACAAGCTGCAGGTGATGGGCGAAGCGGGGGTGCAGTTCCACCCCGGCCAGTCCGCGACCCTGCGCCTTGGCCCCAAGCTGGTGCTGGCCCGTTTCGGCGCGCTGCATCCCAAAACGCTGGAAGCCTTCGATGTCGATGGGCCGGTGATCGCGGCAGAGATCTATCTCGATGCGATCCCCGAGAAGAAGGGCGCGGCGAGCTTTGCCCGCACGGCCTATGCGCCGCCCGCTCTGCAGGCCGTGACGCGCGATTTCGCCTTCCTGGTAGATGCCGCAAAGCCTGCCGGCGATCTGCTGCGCAGCGTGAAGGGCGCGGACAAGGCGAATATCGTCGATGCCCGCATCTTCGACGATTTCCGGGGTCAGGGCGTGCCGGAAGGCAAGAAGTCGCTGGCGCTGGAAGTCACGCTGCAGCCGGGCGAGAAGAGCTATACGGATGAAGAGCTGAAGGCGATTGCCGAACGGATCGTTTCCGCAGCGGCAAAGCTCGGAGCGGAGCTGCGTGGCTAAGCGCCTTCTCGCTCAGGCAGGCGTGCTGCTGGCCGCCTGTGTGTCCGTCCCGGCATCCGCGCAATGTGTGATGGACGGCTCGGACCGGGCCTGGCTGGAAGCTGCGCTTGGCAATTGGCAGAAGGCCGAAGTTGCCGAGCTGAAGCTGGCGCCCGCGCCTCTTCCCGACGTGATAGCGATTGGCGCGGACTGCACTTTTACACTCCCGGCGGGCGATTTCTCGGCGGTGCGTGCGGAACCGCATGGCGAGACGGCAAAGCTGCCCGACGGGTCCGAAGTGCCGGCAGGCCCTGTCTCCTTTGCGATGGGCGGGGATTTCTTCGTGATGAGCCTGCCCAGCGTATGGCGCGCCGCGGGGGTATCGAGCGAGATGGGGCTCGAACGGCTGATGGATGGGGTGCTGCTCCACGAAATCTCGCATGTCCGCCAGACCGCCTTGGCCGATGCCGCGCTCAACGATGTTGTTGCGCAGCAGGGCATCGAAGACGATCTGAGCGACGACTACATCCAGGACCTGTTCTCGGGCGATGCGGCTTATGTCGCCGCTTACGAGAAGGAGAGGGACATGCTGTTCGCAGCGGCGGCCGCGCCGGACGATGTCGAGGCAAGCCGTCTCGCCGCCGAAGCGCTGGGGCTGATGCGCGAACGGCGCGCGAAATGGATGGCTGGCGATACAGAGTGGCTCGCCGGCATCGATGACGTATTTCTCACCATGGAAGGCATGGGTCAGTGGCTGATCTACCGGCATTTCCGTTCGCCCGAGGGTGGCTCGGCCAGCCCCGAGGACGCGCTGAAGGCTGTGCGTCGCGGTGGCCGGTGGTGGAGCCAGGACGAAGGCCTTGCCTTGTTGCTGGTGGTTGACCGGCTGCTGCCCGGCTGGCAGACGCGCGCTTTCCGAGAGCCCGACTGGCGCGCCGAAAACCTGCTTGCCGCTGGCGTGGAGCCCGGCCTTCTTCCGCATGGCGGCGACGCATCGTCTCAGGAGCGCTGACCCGGGGCCGGGAAAGCTGGCGCGGCGCCTGACGTCAGACGCCGCGAGCCCCTACCAATTGCCCGATCCGGTCGCCGGGTCCATAGGCTCGCCAAAGGCCGGTTCGCTGGCGCCATAGGTGCTCTCGGAACGATAATCCCCGCCGCCCTGGGCCTCTTCGCGATAGGCGTTCTCGATATTGGACCGGTTGCGGGCGTGTTCCTTCTTCACGGCCTCGTCCAGCTGCTGCTGCATCTTGGGCATGGTGGCAAAGGCGGCCATCATCATCTTGCCCTGGATCGCGGCCATGTTGAATTCCCGCTTTTCCAGGTTGGCGGCGATCTGTTCCTCCATGGCCGAACGGAAGAAATCCGCAGCCGAGGGATTCTCCTCCAGCCCCTTGGCTACCTGATCGTGCCGGCCGCCGGGAGGCGGGGCGATGCTCACGGTAACGCGTGTTTCCTGCGGGCCTGTTTCCGAAAGATCGGCCACGAAGCTCAGCAGCCCGCTGCCCTGCCGATCGACCAGCAGCCAGCTGATCCGCGTATCGCTCTCGCGCTTCGGATAGGCGCTGGCGGCCTGGGCGGGGAAGAATTCCATCGGCGGCTTGGTGGCCAGCAGGGTCTGGCGCACATCGCGGATCGCGACGGGATAGGCCTTGCCCGAAGGCATCAGCCCGCAGGCGGCCAGCAATGCCGCAAGAGCGAGAGCGATGGTGAGGGTGGGGATCGCGCGGTGCATAATCACCAGGCCCCCTGCGTATCGTCCATCGGCTGGCCATAGGAACTGTCCGGGCCATCCATCGCGGCGCCAGCATCTTCCATCTCGCGCATCCGCTGCGACGTGCGCGAATCATAGCCGGCCTTGTCGTCCACCTTGAAGCGGAACGATCCGCTTTCCAGCCCTGCGCGCTGGACCTGGCAGGGGCCGTTATTCGGGCTGCCGCGCTGGTCGGCGGGAATGCGCATCACATCGAAGGGGCGCTGTTCCATCGCCGCGTCGATCATTTCCTGCACGGCCGGGCGCAGCGGCTGGTGCAGGGCCGGGCGGGGATAGAACTGGTTTCCATCATACATCTCGCCGCCCTTGGGCTCGGCCGGAACCTCGATCAGCGCGCGTGTGCCGTCACCCTCGGGCGTCAGCTTCACGGTGAAGCGCAGCACTTCGCTGCCGCTGCTGGTCACGCGCCAGGTGATGGCATTGTCCCGCGGGCTGCCGGCAGAGAAGTGGATCAAGATGCCGCATTGGCGCGCGGAGCGGAAACCGTCGACATCTGCCTTTTTCAGGCGTTGCAGCGCCTCTGCCACCGGCACCGGATAGACGCCCGGTTCCGGCCCGCCGCAGCCCGCCAGCATGGTTGCGATCGCAAATGAGAATGTCAGCCTGCGCATGATGTGCCCCTTCGGGCGAAGGCCTATAATGCCATCGTGTTAATCCGGCGTAATCGGGCGGGTGCGGGAAATATGGACGTGGGCGCGCCCTGCCGCTAACCGCGCGCCATGGCTCAATCGTCCGTTTCCAATCGCCGCACCTTCGCGATCATCTCCCACCCCGACGCGGGCAAGACGACGCTCACGGAAAAGCTCCTGCTGCAGGGCGGGGCGATCCACCTTGCGGGCGAGGTGAAGGCACGCGGGGCGGCGCGCCGCGCCCGGTCCGACTGGATGAAGATCGAACAGCAGCGCGGCATTTCCGTGACCAGCTCGGTGATGACCTTCGAGCGGGACGGAATCACTTTCAACCTGCTCGACACGCCGGGGCACGAGGATTTCTCCGAAGATACCTATCGCACGCTGACGGCGGTCGATTCGGCCATCATGGTGATCGACGCGGCCAAAGGTATCGAACCGCAGACGCGCAAATTGTTCGAGGTCTGCCGGTTGCGCAGCGTGCCGATCATCACCTTCATCAACAAGGTCGACCGCGAAGGGCGCCCCTGTTTCGAGCTGCTGGACGAAGTGGCCGATATGCTCGCGCTGGACGTCAGCCCGCAGGCCTGGCCCATCGGCATGGGCGGATTGTTCGAAGGCGTGCTCGATTTCGCCACCAATATGGCCAGCCGCCCGGAGGGGGACAGCCGCGAATTCCTGGGCAAGCGCGATGCCGATCCTTCCCTGCCGGAAGACGTGGCCGAAGAGATGGAACTGGCGCGCGGGATCTATCCCGAATTCGATATCGACGCCTATCGCAATGGTGACCTCACCCCGGTCTATTTCGGATCGGCGCTCAAGAATTTCGGGGTGGCCGAGCTGATCGACGCCATCGCCCGCTTCGCCCCGCCGCCGCGCCCGCAGCCGGCCGATGGCGGCGCCATCTCGCCCGACAAGGACGAGGTGACCGGCTTCATCTTCAAGGTGCAGGCCAATATGGACCCCCAGCACCGTGACCGGATCGCCTTCATGCGGATGGTCAGCGGTACCTTCAAGCGGGGCATGAAGCTCACGCCTTCGGGGCTGGGCAAGCCGATCGCGGTCCATTCGCCGATCCTGTTCTTCGCGCAGGATCGCGAGATTGCCGATACGGCCGAGGCGGGGGACATCATCGGCATTCCCAACCACGGCACCCTGCGCGTGGGCGACAGTCTTTCGGAACGCAACGATGTGCGCTTCACCGGCCTGCCCAATTTCGCCCCGGAAATCCTGCGCCGCATCGCCCTGAAGGACCCGACCAAGACCAAGCAATTGCGCAAGGCGCTGGACGATCTTTCCGAAGAGGGCGTGATCCAGGTGTTCTATCCCGAGTTCGGCGGGCAGTGGATCGTGGGCGTGGTCGGCCAGCTGCAGCTCGACGTGCTCGTTTCCCGGCTGGAGGCGGAATATAAGGTGGAGGCCCGGCTGGAGGCCTCGCCCTTCGACACCGCACGCTGGGTGAAAGGGACAGATGAGGCGCTCAAGAACTTCGAGCAGTTCAACCGCCCCAATCTGGCGCGCGACCGCGACGGGGACATGGTGTTCCTCGCCCGATCGGCCTGGGACGTGAACTATCAGCAGGAAAAGAACCCCGAGCTTACCTTTGGCGCGACCAAGGAGCGCTAGGCTTGCAGGCCGCGCGCGGCTGGCATAGCCAAGCGCCATGGCCGAGTTCTTCGACGCACTGACCCCCGCCCATGCCGCCATGATAGAGCGGCAGCCGATGTTCTTCGTCGCCACCGCGGCGAAGGAGGGGCGGATCAATCTCAGCCCCAAGGGCTACGATGCCTTCCGCATCCTCTCCCCCACGCGGGTTGCCTATCTCGATCTCGGCGGCTCGGGGAACGAGACCAACGCCCATCTGCTGGAGGATGGGCGCATCACTCTGATGTTCTGCAATTTCCAGCAACCCGCGCTGATCCTGCGGATTTACGGCCAGGGCCGCCCGGTGGTGCCGTGGGACCGGGATTGGGAGGAGCTGTCCGCCCATTTCACCCTGATGCCCGGCACGCGCCAGATCTTCGATATCGCAGTGGAAAGCGTCCAGACCAGCTGCGGCTGGGGCGTTCCCTTCATGGCGTTCGAGCGGGAACGGCCGACCCTGCTCAAGGCCCATGCCAAGGCCGATCCGCGCGAATGGGCCGGCAAGCACAAGACCCGCCGCACCAGTATCGACGGCCTGCCCGTGCGCACGACCGATCGCTATATCGCGGGCGATCCCTCCACCATTCCGGGGGATTGAGCGGCTTGGAAATCCGCTTCGCCAGTTACAACATCCACAAGGCCGTGGGCACGGACGGGCGCCGCGATCCCGATCGCATCCTGTCGGTGCTGCACGAGGTGAACGCCGATATCGTTGCCTTGCAGGAGGTGGACCGCCGCTTCGGCCGCCGCGCCTCGGTCCTGCCGCGCGCGCTGGTGGAGGAACAGGGCTATGTCATCGCCCATCTCGCCATGCGGCCAGACAGCATGGGCTGGCACGGCAATGCAGTGCTTGTGCGCCGCCATTTCGAGCTGCTGGGCACTCACGCGGTGCATCTGCCCACGCTGGAGCCGCGCGGTGCGGTGCGGGCGGAACTGGCGCATGGCGGCCGCCGGTTGCGCGTGGTGGGGATGCATCTGGACCTTTCGGGCATCCGCCGGCGCGACCAGATCCGTGCGGTAACCGGCGATCTTGCCCGCTGCGAGGAGCACTGCCCGGCGGTGATGCTGGGCGATTTCAACGAATGGTCGCTGCGCGGCGGCAGCATCCGCGAATTCGGCGAAGGCTGGCAACCGCTCGCCCCGGGCCGCAGCTTCCCCAGCCGCCAGCCGCTGGCCCCGCTGGACCGGATCGTCTTCTCGCAGGACTGGGAGGTGTTGGACCACGGCGTGCACCACAGCGCTCTGGCAGCCTCGGCCTCGGACCATCTGCCGATCTGGGCGGTGGCGCGACTTGCCGTATCGAAGTTATAGTATGCCTTGTGCGGAGGCATCTTGCAGTTTGTGTGGCGCTCAATAGGTTCAGTAAGACTTGGATCTTTGTCTCTTGATCGTATTTGGCCTTCATGAAAATCGCTGCTGTTGAACAATCGGGTATCCGCATTCAATGGGCCGAAGATGCATTGGGCCAGTTGAAAGTGGCAAAAAATTACGAAGAAGCTGAGAAAGCGTGGGCAGCTTTTTTGCTCGCTGCGAACAGCATTTATTCAAAGCTGGAGCAGGGTGCTAAGGGCAATGGTCGAAGCGAGGCATGGTATGGGCGAGTGAAGAGGCAAAGGAAGGGCGATCCCATCCTGCGCTATTTGCATTTTGCTCGAAATTCAGATGAGCATGGAATTGAAAATGTAACAAAGCGGCACAATGCAGGATGGGGGTTGCCTTTCGGCCAAGGTAAGGCAACGAAGATCAATCTTCTAGATCAAGATACGTTCGAGCCCACGGGGGAACAAATTGATTGCTTCCTTTATGGCGAACAAATTGTTGCGATAACTGCACATGATCGCCGGTATGGAGATTCATGCGATCCGCCCGCTGGAAAGTTATCGGGCCGCGATGGTACAAACCCTCAACACATAGGTGAAGCCGCAATTGAATTGCTCAAAGACCTCCTCGAGGAAGCGGCGAAATTGGTCTGAATCGAGCATTGTTGCTCAGAGTTCTCGTGACACAACCTACCAAGTCAGTCGGGAAAGGCTGACGCGGGTGACAAACCCGTCTCCTCGATCAGGGCGGATATGATTTACCTACAAGCCCAAGCACCACGGCTGCCTAAAAAATAGGCATCTGCTCAAGATTCGGGCTGCCCCGCGTGCTTAACCCGCCGGAAAGAATCGTGAATCGCAGCTTAATCACCGGAATCCCTCGTTTGGCACGGTGCTTGCAAACCCACATCCCAGCCGGGGAGTGTTGCCGGTAAGCAGACAGGGGTTTGAGATGAAATTCATCATCGCCATCATCAAACCGTTCAAGCTCGACGAGGTGCGTGAAGCTCTCGGCGCCATCGGCGTCGCAGGCATGACCGTGTCCGAAGTCAAGGGCTTCGGGCGGCAGAAAGGCCAGACCGAGATCTATCGCGGTGCGGAATATTCCACGAATATGCTGCCCAAGGTGAAGATCGAGATCGCCGCCACCGACGCGATTGCCGCACAGGTAGTCGAGACCATCCAGCAGACCGCCAGCACCGAGAGCATCGGCGACGGCAAGATTTTCGTGCTGGATCTCGCATCCGCAACGCGCATCCGCACCGGCGAAGCCGGGGATACCGCGCTGTGAGCCGGCCGCATCACTTGAGGGGTACTACTATGATCCGCAAACTCGCTTGCGGCGTTGGGGCGCTTGGTGCCTCCATGTTCGCCGCTACCGCCGCCTGGGCGCAGGAGGCCACCGAAGCGGTGGCCGATGCCGCCGCGACCGCCACTGAAGCGGCCGTTGCCGCTGTCCCGGCCCCGGTCGCCGAAGCTGCCGCCGCCGTTCCCAATCCCGGCAACAATGCATGGATGATGACCTCCACGGTCCTCGTTCTCATGATGATCCTCCCGGGCCTTGCGCTGTTCTACGGCGGCCTGACCCGTTCCAAGAACATGCTTTCCACCATGACCCAGATCGGCGCCGCTGCCGCTCTGGCCATGCTCATCTGGGTTTGCTGGGGCTATTCGCTGGCTTTCGGCCCGGTCACTTCGGAAGGCTTCATCGGCAATTTCTTCAGCACCGGCAGCTATTTCCTGTCGTCGGTGACGCCGGATTCGACCGCAGCGACCTTCTCTGACGAAGTGATCAGCGAATATGTGTTCGTCTGCTTCCAGATGACCTTCGCGGCCATTACCGCGGCGCTCGTCCTGGGTGCGACGGTTGAACGCATGAAGTTCTCGGCCGTGCTGGTGTTCGTCGCCATCTGGCTGACGATCGTCTATTTCCCGATCGCGCACATGGTGTGGGCGGGTGGCGGCCTGCTGTTCAAGATGGGCGCTCTCGACTTCGCCGGTGGTACGGTGGTGCACATCAACGCCGGTGTCTCGGCGCTGGTTGCCGCCCTCATCCTCGGCAAGCGCAAGGGCTATCCGGCCGAACCGATGCCGCCGCACTCCATGACGCTGACCATGGTGGGCACCGGCCTGCTGTGGGTGGGCTGGTTCGGCTTCAACGCCGGTTCGGAACTGGAAGCCGATGGCACCGCCGGGCTTGCGATGATCAACACCTTCGTCGCCACCGCTGCGGCTGGCCTAACCTGGATGCTCGTCGAAAAGCTGGCTGGTCACAAGGCATCGGCTCTGGGCTTCTGCTCGGGTATCGTTGCCGGCCTGGTTGCGGTTACGCCCGCTGCCGGTAACTCCGGCCCGCTCGGCGCGATTGTCCTGGGTGCGCTCGCTTCGCTGATCTGCTTCTTCGCAGTGACGAAGCTCAAGCCGGCTCTGGGTTACGATGACTCGCTCGACGCTTTCGGCATCCACGGCATCGGCGGCATCGTCGGCGCTATCGGCACCGGCATCGTCTATCAGCCGCTCCTCGGTGGTCCTGGCGACGGTTCGACCGGAATGGGTGCACAGGTCTGGGTCCAGATCCAGGCGGTTGCAGTCTCCGTCGTGTGGGCGGCCATCGGCACCGTGATCGCGATCTACATCGCGAAGCTCCTGACCGGCCTGCGGGTTTCCCCGGAAGTCGAAGTCGAAGGTCTCGACCTCGGCGAACATGGGGAACGCGCCTACAATTGATCACAAGTTTGGCGGGATCGGGGCTCCTCCTCTCCTCCCCCGGTCCCGCCTCACGACGTTCCTCCTGCGAACGCAAACTGTAGAAGGGCCGGAGCCAGCCGCTCCGGCCCCTTTTTTGTCTTCAATCGGCGCGGCGCGTTCCTATTTCCGCGCAGTTTACTGGACGCGGGGCTGCGTAGCTGCTTTGTGGGGACAGTAGCCGGGCATGCCGGCAGACAAGGAGTGGGATTGAGATGAAATATGTCATCGCGATCATCAAGCCGCACAAGCTCGACGCAGTGCGCGAGGCGCTAGGCGCGATCGGTGTGGCCGGGATGATGGCCAGCGAAGTGAAGGGGTTCGGCCGCCAGAAGGGCCAGACCGAAATCTATCGCGGGGCCGAATATGCCACCAATATGGTACCCAAGGTGAAAGTCGAAGTCGCCCTGCCGGATTCCCTCGCGGACCGCGCGGTGGAGGCGATCCAGCAGGCGGCCGCCACCGGCAGCATCGGGGACGGCAAGATTTTCGTGCTCGATCTCGGATCCGCCCTGCGCATCCGCACCGGCGAAACCGGCGAGACCGCACTCTAGGGGCCCCAGCGCGGCGCCAGTGCCCCGTTAGGCTACGGAAACCTGCCGTCTGCGCGCACTTGTCCACATTGCGCCCGGGTGACAGGATTGCCTCCACGCCCTACCCACCGATATCGGCGCCTGTTCCCCATCAGGGGACGTCCGGCGCAAGACAGGAAGTGACGAAAGCAAGCCCATGCAGCAGGCCATGACAGACCGTCGCCTTGAGGAAATTATCCAGAAGGTCGAAAAGGGCACGATGAAGATGTCCGAACAGCAAGCGATCACCATCGCGGGCTATTTGTTCGGCAAGGGGCGCTACAAGCAGGCGGAGAATGTCTGCCGCCAGGTAATTAAGCTGCGGCCGGGGGTTGCGGATGCGCATTCCATCCTTGGCGTGACGCTGAATGCCCAGGGCAAGGCGAAGGACGCCATCACCAGCCTCAAGCGGGCGATCAAGCTCTCCCCGAAAAACGCCGCCTATTATTCCAATCTCGGTGAATTGCAGCGCCAGAACGGCAATGTGGCGGATGCGATCGCGGCGTTGCAGGAAGCGATCACGCTCGCACCCAAGAACGCTCAGGCCCATAACAATCTGGGTATTGCGCGCTTCGACAGCGGCAGCTTCAAGGAAGCGGCGGAATGCTATCGCAAGGCGATCCAGCTTCAGCCTGATTTTGCGGAAGCCTATAATAATCTGGGCAATGCCTTGCGGCGTGCCGGCGATATCGATGGTGCCATCGATGCCTATCAGAACGCGCTCACCTATCGAGAGCGTTACCCGGAAGCCTATAACAATCTCGGCACGTTGCTGCGCGAGATGGGCAAGACCGAACAGGCCGAGCATGCATTGCGCAAGGCGATCGGGCAGAACGGCCGCTATGTGGACGCTTATATCAACCTTGCCACGCTCTACGCGACCGAGGGCAAGGATGTGGAAGCGCTGAGGCAGCTCAGCGAAGTGTTGAAGATAGCCCCCCGTGAAAAGCGAGCGCTGATCCTTACGGCCAGGCTGCAGTCGAAGCGCACCAATTTCGTCGCTGCCGAACAGGCCTGCCGTATGGTGCTTGAGGACGAACCGGCGGAGGCCGAAGCGCTTACCGTGCTGGGCATGGTTATGCATGAGCTTGACCGGTACGATGAGGCTGTCCAGCTTCTTGCGAAAGCTGCCGAACTTTCTCCCAGCAACCCTGAAACGCTCAACCTCTATGGCGTGGCGCTCAAATCAGTAGGTCGGCTTGACGAGGCAAGGGAACAGATTCTCAAGGGGGTGGAGCTTAATCCCCGCATGGTTGGCGCCTATGCCAATCTCAACGATCTGGTCGATTACTCCAAAGAAACCGAGCTCTACGAGCGTCTGACCAAGATCGCGGAGAACTTTACCAGCAATAATCGCGAACTCGTGCTGCCGCTCCACTATGCCTATGCCAAGGCGCTGGACGACAATGGCGAACACGAAAAGGCGCTGGAACACTATATTGCCGGCGGCAAGATCAAGCGCGCGCAGCTGAATTACGACGAGGCGGAGACCCACAAATTCTTCGCCGACGTCAAGGATGTGTTCACCGCTGAATTCATCAAGAACCGGACGTTCGAAGGCCTGTCCAGCGACAGGCTGCTGTTCATCGTGGGCATGCCGCGGTCGGGCTCCACGCTGGTGGAGCAGATCCTGGCCAGCCATCCGGCGGTCCACGGTGCGGGCGAAGTGAAGTATTTCACGCAGGGGCTACACCGCCTGCGCGATCGTTTTCCGTCGCTTTCGCGCTATCCGGAAATGATGAAGGAGCTTAAGCCAAATCAGCTCAAGCTGCTGGGCGAGGGCTATCTGCAGGCGATCCTCAAGAATGCCGGCGATGCCCGGATCGTGACGGACAAGCTGCTGACCAATTATTTCTTCGTCGGCATGCTCCACATCCTGTTCCCCAATGCGAAGTTCATCAACACGCGCCGGGATCCGGTGGATTGCTGCCTTTCGGCCTTCACCAAGCTGTTCAAGGACGACATGCCGCACAGCTACGACATGGGCGAGCTGGGCCGCTATTACCGACAGTACGATGCGCTGATGAAGCATTGGGAGGCGGTGCTTCCCCCCGGTGTGCTCAAGGTGGTGGAATATGAGAATGTCGTCGCCGAGACCGAGAAGGAAGCGCGCGGCATCATCGAATTCCTCGGCCTCGACTGGGACAAGAAGATGCTCGAATTCCACAAGTCGAGCCGCCCGGTGAAGACGGCCAGCGTGGCCCAGGTGCGCAAGCCGATCTACAAGACGGCGGTGCAGCGCTGGAAGAAATATGGCCCCGGCCTGCAGCCGCTGATCGATGCGATCGAAAAGGCCTGAGACGGTCCGCATTCGAAGATGAGGAGAGGGGGAGCTTCGGCTCCCCTTTTTCATTGGCCCCTGTTCATGGGCGATCCGGCGGCGAGCCCCGGTTTTCCAGCCAGCGTGTGCGGATCGCGTCGGAAGTTTCGCGGCTGCCGTCGTGGCTCCAGCCCGGTTCGCGCAGCAGGTAGGACAATTTGTGCCGCCAGGGCGCGGCCAGCATGTCGCGCGCGATCCCGATCCATTCGTGGAACACCGACCACAGGAGGTTGAAGCTGCCCAGCTGCTTCACGATCCCATAGCGGATGCGCAGCTCGTCCAGCTCGGGTTGATAGGTGCCGAACAGTCGGTCCCACACGATGAAGACGCCGGCGTAGTTTCGGTCGAGATAGAGCGGATTGGTCGCATGGTGGACCCGGTGGTGCGAAGGCGTGTTCATCACCGCCTCGAACCAGCGCGGCATGCGGCCGATCGACTCGGTGTGAATCCAGAATTGGTAGATCAGGTTCAACCCGCCGCAGAACAGGATCATCGCCGGTTCGAAGCCGATCAGCGCCAGCGGCAGCCGGAAGACGAAGCTGATCGCCAGGAAGCCAGTCCAGGTCTGGCGCAGAGCGGTGGAGAGGTTGTAATGCTGGCTGGAGTGATGGTTCACATGGCTCGCCCAGAACCAGCGGATGCGATGGCCGAAGCGGTGGGTCCAGTAATAGGCGAAATCGTCCAGCACGAAGCACAGCGGCCAGGCCCACCACTGCCAGCCGATATCGAACAGGCGATAATCGTGCAGCTTCACCAGCATCGCCAGCACCAGCGAGGCCGTCAGCGCGCCGGCCACCGTGCTGCCCAGCCCCAAGGCGAGCGAGATTGCGGTGTCGCGCGGCTCATAGGCCTGCGGCGCGCGAAACCGGGCCCAGATCATTTCTGCGAGGACAAGGAGGATGAAAGCGGGAACGGCGTAGTCGACAGGATCGAAATTCGGCACCGTTCAACCCTCCGGCGCCATGATGCGCCTTTCCCACGCCTCGGCATCGGGGCCGAGATCCATTGTCGTTGCGGGGAAAGTGCGGTCGGAAATTGTCACGGTCAAGCGCGTTCCATCGCGTGTTGCCCGGGGTATCGTCGTCGAGCAATCCGGGCTGCGAATTGCGCGCCGTGGGGTGCCAGCAGCATGATCCGGGCCTGATTGTCGCGCAGCAGTGCTCCACGTCCGTCGGCGGCCAGTGTTATGTCGGAAGGGGTGAAGCCGAGGACGGCATTGTCGGCCAGTTCGCGGGCTTCCGCCTCGCTGGCGATCTTCGTGGCGCTCCCGAGGCCCAGCCCACCGAGAAACCAGGACGAGGAAGGCGATTCCGGCGAGCGATGCTGCGAAGAGGAGCAATTGCCCGCCCATCGCCGGGCCGTTCAGCCCCGCGGCGGCGGCGAGCGCGTCCATTGCGGCGCGCACGGGGGAAACGTCATAGCCGGCGGCGGCGGCGGCGACGGAAATCTCTTCCGGATCGCGTCCGCGCATGGCCTCGGCCAGCGACCACAGCAGGGGTGGAGCGCGTGCCGCTGCGGCAATAGGCCAGGACCGGCCCGGTCGCTTCGCCCAGCGCTTCTGCCATGGTGGCGACATCTGCCTGCGACAGCGTC
The DNA here is from genome assembly GCA_963662855.2 of uncultured Caenibius sp. Classification (GTDB taxonomy): domain Bacteria; phylum Pseudomonadota; class Alphaproteobacteria; order Sphingomonadales; family Sphingomonadaceae; genus Andeanibacterium. The sequence continues at coordinate 1,320 of CAXXWL010000002.1, read as the reverse complement.
TGCATCGTCACTGGAATGGCGATGTAGTTCATTCCCGCAGCATGGGCCGCCGTTTCGATCTCGGCGCCTGGGGTCTGGTCCTCAGATTCGTCCTCGGGCCGGTTGTTGATCACCAGCGTCACGCCCAGCGCGGCGGCTTCCGCAATATCGGACACGCCGATCTGTGGGCTGGCATAGACGCCGTCGTCAAGCTTGCGGAAATCGCTCATGCGGCATTGCCCTTTCGTGCCGCCGCCTGCTTCGCGCGGCGGTTGCGTTGGACCATGTTGAGCAGTTCAACCCCAACCGAGAAGCCCATCGCGGCATAGACATAGCCCTTGGGCACGTGGAAGCCGAAGCCGTCCGCGATCAGCACCAGGCCGATCATCACCAGGAAGGCCAGCGCCAGCATCACCAGCGTGGGGTTCTTTTCGATGAACTGGGCAAGCGGATTGGCCGCCAGCAGCATCAGCCCCACGGTTATCACCACGGCGGCGACCATGATCGGCACATGATCCGTCATGCCCACGGCGGTGAGAATCGAATCGATGGAGAAGACGAGGTCCAGCGCGATGATCTGGGCGATGGCGGAACCGAAGGCGATCTGGGCGATGCCCTTGTTATGATCGAGCAACTCGCCGCTATCCGCTTCGTGATCCATGCTGTGGTGGATCTCCTTGGTCGCCTTCCACAGCAGGAACAGGCCGCCTGCCAGAAGGATCAGATCGCGGCCGGAGAAGGCGGTCTCAAAGCTCGGTTCGCCATGTTCGCCCGGTGCGCCGGTGATACCCAGATCGAACAGCGGGGCCTGCAAGGTCACGATCCAGCCGATCAGCATCAGCAGTGCGATACGCATCACAAGCGCCAGCAACAGGCCGATTCGGCGGGCCTTGGCCTGTTGATGTTCCGGCAATTTGTTGGAAAGAATCGCAATGAAGACGAGATTGTCGATCCCGAGAACAACCTCGAGGACGATCAGCGTGACAAGTGCGGCCCAGGCGGCCGGATCGGAAAGCAGGGCCAGAATATCCATAATGCCGCGCCTTTTGCCTAAGCTCGGCCCCGCTGGCAAGCGGGCGAAAGGGGCTCCGGGGCGGCGAATTTCGCAGTCAAGAAGGAATCGCTTAAATCATTCGCGTGGAAAACGAATCTGGGTTATGGATAAAAGATGTTTGTGGGGCGGAAGAGGGGTGTCCGCCCTCGCATCCGGCGCGTTTCGTCCGCGCGGCTGGGTGTCTCGCATCCGCGAAACGTATGTGACGAAGTGAAGGTACGTTAGGTTTCATGGGTTTTGACAGAGGACGTCGCGGCCGGGGACGCGACAAGAGGGATCATATCGGC